>DATJBC010000186.1:0-21095 GCA_035515515.1 Acidimicrobiales bacterium | reverse complement strand
CGTGCCGGGCCGCTCCGACAACCGCCGTCAGGCGCTGGCCGTGGCACTGGAGGAGCTGGGCCACGAGGAGTACCTCCTCCAGGAGCTGGAGGCGGGCGCCACCTACCGCCTCAGCCAGATCTCCGCCCCGGTGTTCGGGGCCGAGGGCGCCGTGGTCCTCGCCCTCACCGTGGTGGGGCTGCCCGAGAAGCTGACGGGGGAGGAGATCCCCCGCTACGGCGACGCCCTGGTGGCGTGCGCCCGGCGCGTGACGGGCGCCATCGGCGGGGCCGCCCGGTGAGCGCCGACGCCTTCGCCGCCTTCGACCTGTCGGGCCGCGTGGCCCTCGTGACGGGGGCGGCCTCGGGCATCGGGCGCGCCAGCGCGGCGGCGCTCGGCGCCGCCGGGGCGGCCGTGCTGTGCGCCGACCTCGACGGCGACGGGGCGTCGGCCACGGCCGCCCAGCTCGAGGCGGCCGGGGGGCGCGCGCTGGCCCGCCAGGTGGACGTCACCGCGCCCGGCGCGCTCGACGCGGTGGTGGAGGAGGCGACCGCGGCCCTGGGCGGGCTCGACGTCATGGCCAACGTGGCGGGGATCATCGCCCAGGCGCCGGTGGTGGACCTCGACGACGACACCCTGGACCGGGTGCTGGCGGTCAACCTGCTGGGGGTGTTCCGGGGGTGCCGGGCCGCGGCCCGGGTGATGGTGGCCCGGGGATCGGGGTCGATCGTGAACATGGCGTCGGCCGCCGTCGACGCCCCCTCGAGCGGCCTGGCCGCCTACGGCATGGCCAAGGCGGCCGTCGTGCAGCTCACCCGGGTGCTCGCCACCGAGGTCGGCCCGCGCGGGGTGCGCGTCAACGCGGTGGCTCCCGGGTTCGTGGAGACGGCCATGACGAGCCGCCACTTCACCGCGGCCGACGGCACCGTCGACGAGGTGCACCGCAAGGGCGTGCTCGACGCCGTGGCCCGCACCACCCCGCTGCGCACCGTGGGCCGGCCCGAGGACGTCGCCCATGCCGTGCTGTACCTGGCGAGCGACGCGGCGCGCTTCGTCACGGGCCAGATCATCCGCCCCAACGGGGGCGTGGCCATGCCGTGGTGAGGCCGTGCCGCGGTGCGCGGCGCGCCTAGCGGGCCACCGGCCCGGGAGAGGAGGAGCCGTGCGCATCGAGGTGGACCTGGACGCCGTCCCGGCGTCGGTGTCGATCGCCGAGCCGGCCGACTGCACGCGCTTCAGCGTGGCGGCGCGCGGCCCGGGCGGGGGGCGCGCGCTGGACGACGCCCTGCGGGCGGCCGGCGCGGGGCGGGTGGCCGACGACGGGGACGCCCGGGTGGCCGTCGACGCCGTGCGGCGCATGGCGGCCGGGTCGGTGGGCGCCGGCTGGGACGACGACTTCGCCGCCATGCTCGGCTATGCCGAGTCCAAGGGGTGGATGCACGAGGGCGGCACCGAGATCCAGTCCCACGTGGAGTGGGACGCGCCGGCGTAGGCGGCGCGCCGGCGGGCCGGGGAGCCCGGACCGCGGCACCGGGCCCGGGCCCGGCGTGCCCGGCCGGCGATGCCCGGGCCGGCGATGGCCGGGCCGGCGATGCCCTAGCGTCGCGAGCGGAGGTGACCAGGTGAGCGCGACCCGAACCGAGACCGACTCGATGGGGCCCATCGAGGTCCCCGCCGACCGCTACTGGGGGGCCCAGACCGCCCGTTCCCTGGTGCACTTCGACATCGGCCAGGACGTGATGCCGCGCGCCGTGATCCGGGCCATCGGCGTGCTGAAGGACGCCGCGGCGCGGGCCAACGCCGAGCTGGGGGTGCTCGACGGGCGCCTGGCCGCCCTCATCGAGCAGGCGTCGGCCGAGGTCACCCGGGGCGAGCTCGACGACCACTTCCCGCTGCGCGTGTGGCAGACGGGCAGCGGCACGCAGACCAACATGAACGCCAACGAGGTCATCGCCAACCGCGCCATCGAGCTGGCCGGCGGGGAGATGGGGTCCAAGAGCCCGGTGCACCCCAACGACCACGTCAACATGTCGCAGTCCTCCAACGACACGTTCCCCACCGCCATGCACATCGCCACGGTGGAGCAGGTCACCCACGTGCTCCTGCCGCAGGTGCGCGCGCTCCGCGACGCGCTGGCGGCCAAGGCCGACGCCTTCGGCGACATCGTCAAGATCGGGCGCACCCACCTCATGGACGCCGTCCCGCTCACCCTCGGCCAGGAATTCTCGGGGTACGTGGCCCAGCTCGACGCCGACGTGGCCCGCCTGGAGGCCTGCCTGGCGGACCTCTACGAGCTGGCCCTGGGGGGCACGGCCGTGGGCACCGGCCTCAACACGCTGCCGGAGTTCGGCGAGCGGGCGGCCCGCCACATCGCCGAGATCACGGGGCTGCCCTTCGTGTCCGCTCCCAACAAGTTCGCCGCCCTGGCCGCCCACGACGCCCTCGTGCAGGCCAGTGGCAGCCTGCGGACGCTGGCGGTGTCGCTCACCAAGATCGCCGACGACGTCCGGTGGCTCGGGTCGGGGCCGCGCAGCGGGCTGGCGGAGCTGGTGCTGCCTCCCAACGAGCCGGGGTCCTCGATCATGCCGGGCAAGGTCAACCCCACCCAGTGCGAGGCCATGATCATGGTGTGCATCCAGGTGATGGGAAACGACGCCGCGGTGGCGGTGGCGGGCAGCCGCGGCAACCTCGAGCTCAACGTGTGCAAGCCGGTCATCATCCACAACGTGCTCGGCTCGATCACGCTGCTGGCCGACGCCTGCCGCGCCTTCCGGCGCTTCGCCGTGGAGGGCCTCGAGCCCGACCGGGCCCAGATCCGGCGCCACCTGGAGAACTCCCTCATGCTGGTCACCGCGCTGACCCCGCTCATCGGGTACGACAAGGCGGCCGAGGTGGCCAAGAAGGCGCACGCCGAAGGGGCCACGCTGCGCGAGGCGGCGCTCGCCCTCGGCTACCTGACGGGTGAGGAGTTCGACCAGGCCGTGCGGCCCGAGGAGATGACCCACCCCTGACCGTCTTCCCCACCGAGGGCCCGACGCCCACCCACAGGAGAGGCAGGACCATGCGCATGCGCGTGCTCGCACCAGTGCTCGTGCTGGGTCTCGTGGCGGCCGGGGCCGCCGCGTGCGGGAGCAGCGGGCCCAGCGCCGGCGACAGCGCGGCGGCCCACAAGCGGCTGTTCTGCGCGGCCGACGTCACCCTCGACAAGGCGGCCGCCAACGCCACGTCGGCGGCCGGCTTCCTGGCCGTGCTGAAGGCGCATCCTTCCCAGCTCGCCGCCATCAAGGACAACGCCCCGGCGGGCAAGGCCGGCTCCGAGGCGCGGGCGCTGGCCGGCGCGGCGCAGAAGGCCGTGGCCGACAACAACATCGACGCGCTCAACGACCCGTCGCTCGAGAGCGCAGGCGGGGACATCGACACCTACTGCGGCGTGGACGGCGTGGGAGACCCGCTCCCGTCGTACTTCGCGGCCGGCAAGACGAGCGCGTTCTGCTCCGCGTCGAACAGCATCAACAACGGGACGTCCGACGCCACGGGCCCGGCCGACGTCCTCACCTTCCTGAAGGCCCACACGAGCCTCCTCGACCAGATGGCGTCGCAGCTCGCGGCGTTGCCCGCCGCGGTGAAGGCGGACGCCCAGGACCTCGTGAACACGGCCCGGTCGGCGGTCTCGGGGAACAATGCGGACGAGCTCGGCACCCAGACCGTCCAGAGCGACTCCATGACGGTCAACCTCTACTGCGGGATCAACCAGTAGGTCGGTGCCGGGGGGACCACGTCCCCCCGCCGGTAGGATCGGGCGGCGTGGAGGTCCTCGACGACCAGGCCGTCGACGACGCCCTGGCGGCGGGCATCGCCTGGGAGCGCCAGGGCGCACAGCTCGTCAAGACGCGCCGGGGACGGGCCTTCGGCGACTCGCTCGACTACGTGAACGCCGTGGCCGCGCTGGCCGAGGAGATGGACCACCACCCCGACATCGACATCCGCTGGAACGTGGTGACCCTGCGCCTCAGCACCCACTCCGCCGGCGGCCTCACCGCCTTGGACCTCGAGCTGGCCCGCCGCATCGACGCCCTGGCCTCCCCGGCGCCCTGAGGGGCCGAGCCGCCGTGCGCTACGTCCCCGTCGAGGCCCTCGACGGCCGGCCCCACGTGATGGTGGACGGCGCGCCCCGCCCCGGCACGGCGTGCACCCTCTCGCACTGGCCGGGCACCCCCACGCCGCGGGGGCTGTGGGACGACGTCTCGGCGGGGATCGTCATGCGGGCGCGCGCCACGCCCTGCGCGCTCCCGGCGGGCGTGGCCCTGGCCACGGTGGACCACTACGACGCCGACGGCGTCATCGCCCTGGCGCTGCTGTGCGACGACGCGCTGGCGCGCTCGCACGGCCCCCTGCTGGTGGAGGCCGCCGCCGTGGGGGACTTCGACGTGGTGCGCAGCCGCCCGGCCGCGCTGGTGGCCTTCGCGCTGGCCACGGTGGGCGACGCCCGCCGGGCGCGGGCCGCCGGTCTGGCGCCGCCCGACCGGGGAGCGGGACCGGGCGGCGCGTGGGCCGCGGCGGAGGCGCTGCGCCTGTTGCCGGAGCTGGCCGAGGACCCGGGGCGCCGGCCGGGGCTGTGGGCCGAGGAGGCGCGCGCCTACGACGCCGCCGTGCAGGCGCTGGAGGACGGCCGGGTGCGGATCGAGGACCGTCCCGAGCACGACGTGGCCGTGGTGCACGTCCCGGCGCACGACGGCGCCCCCGACGAGGCCGCCGCCATGGCGTGGCAGGGGGCGCCTGTGCACCGCGCCGCGGTGCACAGCCGGACGGCGTGCCTGCGCGTCCTCACCGTGGCCGGCCGCCGTGTCGACCTGCGCTACCGCTACGAGTCGTGGGTGCGCCTGGTGAGCCGCCGCCCCCGCCCGCGCGTCGACCTCTGCCCCCTGGCGGCGGCGCTCACGGCCATGGAGGGCGGGGCGGCGCGCTGGGTCTTCGAGGGCGCCGGGGCCATCACCCCGGCGCTGCGCACCGAGGGGGACGCGCCCAGCGCGCTCGATCCCGGCGCCGTGGTCGAGCGCGTGCTGCAGGAGCTGGCGCGCCTCGACGCCGGGCCGCCCGCCTGGGACCCCTACGCCGGCGTGGGCGGGGGAGCCTGATCCCTCAGGCGACGGGGAGGTCCCAGATCGGGAACCACCGCGTCAGGTCGGGCTCGACGGGCAGGTCGTTGTCGACCACGCTGCGCAGCCGGAGCTCGAGCTCGGTGTCGCGCTGCTCGCTGCCGCTCGGCGCGAAGGGATAGAAGGTGCCCTGCTTGGCCAGATAGACGAGGTAGATCGGCGTGGTGACGGTCTCGATGCTCACCACGGCGGCTCCCGTGTCGGCGCCGGGCCCGCCCGCCCCGAGGCCCTCGGCGTCGCCCGCCGCCGTCCCGGGGGGGCCGGGCGCGAAGCCGAACACCGAGCACAGCAGCTGGGTGCTCCACCCGGCGTCCTGCAGTGAGGAGTGCACCATGTGCACCCGGGTCACGAGGTCGTCGAGGGCGGCCGCCTCGACCAGGATCCAGCGGTAGCCGAACTTGTCGCCGACGTGGCGCACGGTGGGCGCCGCCTTCCCCGGGGCGGGCGCCGTCCCGGTGTCGTCCGGCGTGGCCAGGAGCTGCTCGAGCTCGGCCTGCATCTCGGCGAAGGGCTGGCCGGCGGGGGGCTTGAAGCACACCCCGGCCCGGCCCGTCGCCACCAGGCCGGCCGACACCTGCAGGGTCACCGCCGCCGCGGGCAGGGCGAAGAGGGCGTCGAGGTTGGCCCGCACCGGCTTGGAGCGCCCCAGGATCGTGTCGAGCAGGCCCATCAGCGACGGCCCTCCCCGCACGGGGGCGACCAGGGCGCCGCGCCGGTGCCGGTCACGACGGCTGGTTCATCTCGGCCTCGAGCCTGGCCAGCTGGTCGAGGCGCTGCTGCAGCGGCGGGTGGGTGGAGAACAGCGTCGACAGGCTCGTCCCCTTGGCCAGGGCCGGGGTGAAGAAGAAGGCGTTGAAGTGCTCCGCCGAACGGAGGTCCCGGGTGGGGATGCGGCTGATCTCGCCGGTGACCTTCACGAGGGCCGAGGCGAGCAGCGAGGGGCGGCCGATGAGGATCGCCCCCGAGCGGTCGGCGCACAGCTCGCGGTAGCGAGACAGGGCCATGGTGAGCAGGAAGCTGATGGCGTAGATGATGGCCGACACCAGGATCACGGCGATCTCGACGAGGGCGGCGTTCTGCCCGCCCTGGTTGTCGCGGCTGCCCCCGAAACCGCCGAAGAGCCCGGCGTAGAGCGTGAAGCGCGTGATCAGCCCGGCGATCATGCCCAGGAAGCTGGCCAGGGTCATGACGGCCACGTCGCGATGGGCCACGTGCGAGAGCTCGTGGGCGAGCACGGCCTCGAGCTCGGGTTCGTCCAGGCGCCGCATGATGCCGCGGGTGGCGCACACCACCGCCGCGTTGGGGCTGCGCCCGGTGGCGAAGGCGTTGGGCATGTCGACCTCGGCCACGGCCACGCGGGGCTTCTTCATGTCGGCCAGGGCGCACAGCCGGTCGACGATCCCGTGGAGCTCGGGCTCCTGCTCGGGCGTGACCACGTGGCCCTTCATGCCGAACAGGGCGATCTTGTCGGAGAACCAGTACTGGCAGAACAGGAAGCCGCCGGCGATGACGATGATCACGACGATGCTCTTGATGAGGGCGAAGAGGATGCCCACGAACGCTGCGAAGAGCACCACCATGAGCAGTCCGGTGATGAACATGCGGACCGTCAGACCGCGGTCGGGTGGGATACGGCGGTTGATCGCCATCAGGTAGTCACCTCGTGGGGAGTGTCGGGTATCGGGGATGCGATGCTGGGCAGACCGGGGAGGGCGGCACCGGGGGTTCTCATGTCGAGCGCCGGCCGTGCCACGCCGGGGGCGGGCTCCCCGGCCAGCTCCGCCCGCACGGCGGCGAGCTGGCGCTCGACCTGACCGGCGGCGCCGGCCCGGTCCAGCCGGGCCTGGATGTCGTCGGGGGAGGAGCCCAACAAGGGCAGCGCGCCCGAGGCGAGGAGCTCGTCGACGGCTGCGGCGCGCGCCTGGGCCTGGGCGACCTTGTCGGCGGCCCGGTCGAGGGCGGCCCCGGCCTCGCCCGCCTGCGCCGAGATGCCCAGCACGGCCTGGCCCACGCGGACCTGCGCCTCGGCCGCGCTGTAGGTGGCCTTGAGCGACTCCTTGCGGGTGCGGAAGGCGGCCACCTGGGTGGTGAGCCGGGTGGCGGTGGCCACCAGGGCCTTCTCCTGGTCGGCGATCTGGGCCCCGTGGGCGTCGAGGTCGGCCCGCTGGACGTCGAGGGCGGCCCGCCGGGCGAGCGCCTGGCGGGCGAGGTCCTCGCGTCCCTGGCCCAGCGCCTGGCGGGCCTGGCCCTGGAGCCGGGTGGCCTGCTGGCGCAGGCGCTCGGCCTGGATCTCGATGCGCTTGCGCGCCGTGGCCACCACGGCCAGGCTGCGCCGCACCTTCTGGAGGTTCTCGACCTGCCTCTCGTAGGTCAGGTCGAGCGTGTCGCGGGGGTCCTCCACCTTGTCGAGCAGGCTGTTCGCCTTGGCTCGGACGATGGCGAGCAAACGCCTGAGCATGCCCATCTCGGGCGATCCCCCTCCTCGGGGCCTCGGCCGGTCTCCCGGCTCACCCCCGAGCATAGGGGAGGGGCCTCGCCAAGACGCCGCGCGCGCGTCCTGCTCACGGCCGGTTCCGGGTGGCGGGCCGCTCCGGGTACCGTGAAGTGCGATGCCCGCGCCCCTGTGCCTGCTGACGGTCCACGCCCATCCCGACGACGAAGCCTCCAAGGGCCCCGCCACCGTGGCCCGCTACCACGAGGAGGGCGTCCGCACGGTGCTCGTGTGCTGCACCGGCGGGGAGGAGGGGGACATCCTCAACCCCGCCATGGACACGCCCGAGGTGCGTGCCGACATCGCCGCGGTGCGGCGCCGCGAGCTCGACGACGCCGCCGCCGTCATCGGCTACGACGCCGTGGTCATGCTCGGCTACCGCGACTCGGGCATGCCCGACACCGAGGCCAACGCCAACCCGTCGTGCTTCGCCCGGGCTCCCCTGGAGGAGGCGGTGAGCCGGCTCGTGGCCGTCATCCGGCGCGAGCGCCCCCAGGTGGTGGTGACCTACGCCGATGACCAACAGGGCTATCCCCATCCCGACCACCTGCGCGTGCACGAGATCTCGATGATCGCCTTCGACGCCGCCGGCGACGCCTCGGCCTTCCCGGAGGCGGGCGAGGCCTTCGGGCCGCTCAAGCTGTACTACGTCGGATGGTCGGCGGCCCGCATCCTCGCCATGCACGAGAAGTTCGTCGAGCTGGGCCTGGAGTCGCCCTTCGACGAGTCCTGGCGCGAGCGCGCCGCCAAGCAGGTCCGGCCCTTCACCACGGCGGTGGACATCGCCGACTACGCCGAGGTCCGCCGCCAGGCGCTGCTGGCGCACGCCACGCAGGTGGACCCCACCTCCCCCTTCTGGTTCGGGCTCCCCCCGGAGGTGGCCCGCACCATCCACCCCGTGGACGAGTACGTCTTGGCCCGGAGCAAGGTGGGGCCCGTGCCCGGTGAGGGCGGGGGGGACGCCGTGGTGGAGGACGACCTCTTCGCCGGTGTGCGGCACCTCGCCGCTCGGTAACATGCCCCGTCGCGGCCCTCGCACGGCAGCGGTCGCCGCGCGCTGAGCAACGATCCAGGGAGGGAAACGACGATGTCGAAGTGGCTCACCCAAGAGTGGCTCGACGAGACGAGGAAGATGGCCGAAGGGCAGCCCGAGCGCCCCGGGGCGTCGGCACGGATGCAGTACGTCGTCACGGGCGCGCCCGACGGCGACATCTCCTACTTCTGGATCCTCGAGAACGGCAAGATCAGCGAGTCGAAGATCGGCACCCTCGAGGACGCCGAGGTGACGCTCACGACCGGCTACAGCGACGCCATGAAGATCCAGAAGGGCGAGTTGGACGCCAACGCCGCGTTCATGCAGGGCAAGGTGAAGGTGACGGGCAACATGGCCAAGGTCATGTCGCTGCTGCCCATCACCAACTCGCCCGAGTACAAGGCACTGCAGAGCGAGATCGCGGCCATCACCGAGTACTGATCCGGTCGCCCCGCGCCGTCCGGCGGGCGGCGCGCCGGCTCAGGCGCCGGCCCGCATGAGGTCGCGCAGGGGCCGGTAGCCGATGAGCGTGACGCCCGCCGCGTCGAGCGCACGGCGCAGGTCGGGGTCGTGCACGAGCAGGCGGTGGTCGTCGACGCGCGCCTCCCAGTCGGTGGCCATGGCCTCGAGCTCGGGGCTGGCCACCGCGGGGTGCAGGTAGGCCTCGGTCACCCCGGCGCGCAGGCGGGGGAGAGCGTCGAGGAGGATCTGACGGCTGCCCACCCCGGGCACGTACACGAAGTCGTCGGGGAAGACCACGCCGGCCTCGGCGGCCAGGGCGCGGAAGGGGAACCCGATGAGGCCCTCGGTGTCGGCCCCCCACAGCCGCAGGGGGAGCTTGAACTCCACGGCCAGGTCGAGGTACACGTCGAAGAACTCCGACTTGATCTGCATGGTGCCCATGTGGGCGTCGAGGTGGCTCACGTCGAAGCCCCACAGGATGGCCCGCTCCACCTGGGCCCGGCACTCGCGCCGGACCTCGTCGAGGTCGGCGTGGTCCCACACGTCCTCGACGGTGCGGGGGAAGCCGCCGTCCCCGTCGAGCAGCGAGGGCGCGTGGGTGATGGGCCCCCAGCGGTAGAGGTCGTACTCGGCGTTGACGGTGAGGTGCACCCCGACGTCCTCGCCCCGGTAGGCCGCGGCGGCCCCCCGCGACCACGGGCAGGGGACCATGAGCCCGGCGCTCGTGGCCAGCCCGTCGCGCAGGGCCTGGTACACCCCGACGTTGGCGGCGTGGCAGAAGCCCAGGTCGTCGCAGGACAGGATGAGCAGCTTGGCGTCGGGGGCGTACCCCAGCTGCTCGGCGAGCGTCGGCACGGGTGTGACGGTAGCGCCCGGCGCCCCGGGGGCCGGGCGCGGGTGCTCAGGCGGCGTCGGCCCGGGGGCCGGTGTCCGGCGCCGTGCGGGCCAGGGCGGCGCGGGCCGCGGCCAGGCCCCGCCGGCCCACCAGCCGCGTGGGCTCGTCGATGCGCCAGTCGTCGTCGCCCGGCCGGGGCGGGCGGGCCCGGGGCCATTCCGTGGGGATGGGCAGCTGCGGTTGGTAGGCCACGGCGCCATGGTCGCGCCGAGGTGTAACACTGGCCCGCTGTGGAGCGCTACGGCATCACCGTCCCCTTCGACGACGTCCCGCTGGCCGAGCACCTCGACTGGTACCGCCGCCTGGAGGCGCTGGGGTACACCGACGTGTGGACGGGCGAGGCCAACAGCGCGGACGGGTTCACCCCCCTCGCCCTGGCGGCGGTGGCGAGCGACCGGCTGCAGCTGGGCACGGCCGTGGTGCCCGTGTACACGCGGGGGCCGGGACTGCTCGCCATGCAGGCCGCCACCATGGCCGAGCTCGCCCCCGACCGCTTCGCCCTGGGGGTGGGCTCGTCGTCGGACGTCATCGTCGAGCGGTGGAACGCCACGCCCTTCACCGACCCCTACAAGCGGGTGCGCGACACCGTCCGGTTCCTGCGCCAGGCCCTCACGGGGGAGAAGGTCGACGCCGAGTTCGAGACCTTCACGGTGCGGGGCTTCCGCCTCGGCCGCCCCGTCGACAAGCCGCCGAGGATCTACGTGGCCGCCCTGCGGGCGGGCATGCTGCGCCTGGCCGGGCGCGAGGCCGACGGCGCCATCCTCAACTGGCTGTCCGCCGAGGACGTGGCCACCGTGGCGCCCGAGGTGGGCGCGGGCAAGGACATCGTGGCCCGCATCTTCGTGTGCCCCACCGAGGACACCGCCCGCGCCCGCACCGTGGGGCGCATCGGCATCGCCGCCTACCTGAACGTGGCGGTGTACGCCGCCTTCCACGAGTGGCTGGGCCGGGGCCCGCTGCTCGAGCCCATGTGGTCGGCGTGGCGCGCCGGGGACCGCAAGGCGGCCGTGGCGGCCATCCCCGACGAGGTGGTCGACGCCCTCATCGTGCACGGCTCGCCCGAGGAGTGCCGGGCGCACGTGCAGCGCTACGTGGACAACGGCGTCACCGTGCCGGTCCTGGCGTTGCTGCCCGGGGCCGACGACCTGCAGACGGCGCTGGAGGGACTCGCCCCGGCCGGCCGCTGAGCGGCGCGCTCAGCGCCCGCCGGCGGGCCGCAGCGCGGCGGCGAGGGCCCCCTCCACGCTGGCGTGGCGGAAGCGGTAGCCGCTGGCGACCACGGCGGCGGGCAGCACGCGCTGGCCGGCCAGCACCATCTCCGCGGCCAGCTCGGCCCCGAGCGCCGCCCGCAGGGCCACGGCCGGCACCGCCAGGACGGCGGGGCGCCCGAGCGCCCGGCCCAGGGCGCGGGTGAAGTCCCGGTTGGTGACGGGGGCGGGGGCGGTGGCGTTCACCGGGCCGCGCAGCCCGTGGTCGAGGGCGTGGAGGACCACGCCGACCTCGTCGTCGAGGGAGATCCAGCTCAGCCACTGGCGGCCGCTCCCCAGCCGGCCCCCGAGCCCGAGCCGGAACAAGGGCAGCTGGCGGGCGAGGGCTCCCCCCGCGGCGGACAGCACCACGCCCGAGCGCAGCCGCACCACGCGCACCCCGGCCTCGGCGGCCGGCGCGGTGGCCTCCTCCCACCGCCGGCACAGCTCCGCCAGGAAGCCCGTCCCCGGGGCGCTGTCCTCGGTGAGCTCCTCGTCGCCGCGGTCGCCGTAGAAGCCGACCGCCGAGGCGTTGACGAGCACGGCGGGCGGCGCGGGCATGGCCGCCAGGGTCCTCGCCAGCAGGGCGGTGGCGTCGACGCGGCTCGCCACGATCTCGCCGCGCCGGTGCGCCGACCAGCGCCGGTCGCCCAGCCCCGCCCCGGCCAGGTTGACGACGGCGTCCGCCCCGGCCAGCCCGGCGGCGTCGACGGTCCCGGCAGCCGGGTCCCAGCGCAGCTCGCCCGGCCCCGGGGCCCTGCGCACCAGGGGGACGACGGTGTCGCCCCGGGCGGCCAGCGCGTCGAGAAGGGCCCCGCCGACGAGGCCGCTGGAGCCGGACACCACGACGCGCATGGCCCTCCCGGGGGAGCCCGGCGCCCCTCGGCGCCGGCACCGCCAGGCTAGGAGGCGCCAGCGCGCCCCGGGCCCAGGCGCGAGACTGCCGCCATGGGCGTTGCTCCCGTGCTGGCCAGCTCCGGGGCGGTGGCCGGCGTCGTGATCGGGGTGATCGTCGGGCTCGTGCTCATCTTCATCGTGCTCTCGGCCTCGATCCGCGTCGTGACCGAGTACGAGCGCTCGGTGTTCTTCCGCCTGGGACATGTGCGCCCCGACGCCAAGGGTCCCGGGGTCATCTTCCGCATCCCCATCGTCGACCGGCTGGTGCGGGTGACGCTGCGGGTCGAGGTCGTCGACATCCCGCCGCAGGCCGTCATCACCAAGGACAACGTCACCATCCAGGTGGACGCCGTCGTCTACTTCCAGGTCGTCGACCCCGTGCAGGCGGTCCTGGGCGTGGACAACTTCCGCTTCGCCAGCCAGCGCATCGCCATGACCAGCCTGCGGTCGATCATCGGGCGCCACGAGCTCGACAACCTCCTGGCGCACCGCGAGGACGTCAACAACGAGCTGCGCACCGTCATCTCGTCGTCCACCCACCACTGGGGCGTCGAGGTCCGCCAGGTGGAGCTGCGCGACATCACGCTGCCCCCCGAGCTGCTGCGGGCCATGGCCCGCCAGGCCGAGGCCGAACGGGAGCGCCGTGCCAAGGTGATCGCCGCCACCGGCGAGCTCGAGGCCAGCCAGGAGCTGTCGGAGGCGGCCGCCAAGCTCTACGAGTCGCCCGGCGCCCTGCAGCTGCGCGCCCTGCAGACGCTGGCCGAGGTGGCCAGCGAGCACAACTCGACGCTCGTGTTCCCGGTGCCCATCGAGCTGCTCACCGGCTTCGTGACCCACGGCCGCGGGGGGGAGCCCCCCTTCGTCGGGGCCATCCCGCCGCCGCGCCCCTCGGGCTCCTGACGCCGGCTCGGCGGCGTCAGGCGGGCGGCTCGCTGCTGTACTTCTGGGAGATGGTGGCGTCCGCCTGGCGCACGGCGTCGGCCATGGCCCGGCGCGACGCCTCGAGCGCCTTGGCCAGGGCGTCGTCCGACAGGGCGAGGATGCGCACGGCCAGCAGCCCGGCGTTCTTGGCGCCGTCGACGGCCACGGTGGCCACGGGCACCCCGCTGGGCATCTGCACCATGGCCAGGAGCGAGTCGAGGCCGTCGAGGCTCCCCGAGGCGATGGGCACGCCGATCACGGGCAGGGGGGTGGCCGCGGCCAGCACGCCGGCGAGGTGCGCGGCGCGCCCCGCGGCGGCGATGACGACGCCGAAGCCGCGCGCCGCGGCGTTGCGGGCGAAGTCGATGGCGTCGTCGGGCGTGCGGTGGGCGGAGAGGACGCGCACCTCGACGGGCACGCCGAACTCCCGCAGGGCGTCCACCGCGGCCTCCATCACCGACATGTCCGACGCGCTCCCCATGACCACGCCGACCTTCTTCATCTGACCTCCATCGCGTGTGCGCCCGGTGGTGCCGCCCCGCTCTGGGCGCGGCGGCGCCGGGCGAGCGGGCCTCGTCGGCATTCTGCCCCGTGCCCGGCCGGGGGGCGACCCTGGCCGGCGTCCCGTGTGCTCAGGCCGAGGGCGCCGAGACCCGGTGCAAGGTGGCCCGCAGGTGGCCGGCGAGCGCCACCCCCACGGCCGCCATGTCGAGCTCGTAGGCCAGCCGGTCCCCGGTGACCTGCACCCGGCGCACCACGCCGTCCACCACCTTGGCGGTGGACGTCCTGGCCACCGCGGTGGACGACAGCGCCAGGACGGCGCCCGTGAGCGAGCCCTCGGCCACCTCCACGATCCCGTTGGGATGGGCCACCACCAGCTCGACGCGCCCCGCCCCGGGACAGCGCCAGTAGCCCGTCTCGGCATGGAGGGGGCGGCCGTCCTCGAGGCTCCAGGTCCGCTGGGCGTAGGCGAGATAGGGCTTGCCGACGTGGGAGATCGTGATCTCCTCGCCGTAGGCGAAGGGCTCGATGGTGGGATAGAAGCCCTCGCCTTCCCCCGCCCACCGGCCGAGCAGGAACGACAGCGGGGCGATGTCGGGATGGAGGGCGGCCGCCGCGGGAGCGCCGTGGGCGCTCATGGGTCGCCCCGGCGATGCACCGACACGGCGTAGTCCCCCCCGCGGTAGGGGTCCTGCTCCCAGGTGGCCCAGCGGTGGACGAGCGCCAGGCCGGCGGCGGCGGCCAGGTCGTCGTAGCGGGCCAGGGTGAGCTGGCGCCCGACCTGGAAGCCGGCCACCAGGAGGCCGCCGGGGACGAGCACCCGGGCCAGGGTGTCGACCACGGCGGCCTCGGTGCCCAGCTGCACGAAGATCATCACGTTGCCGGCCGCCAGGGCCACGTCGAAGGAGGAGGGGGGGAGCTCGGCGTGGGACAGGTCGCCGAGGATCCAGGACAGCTCGGGGGCCTTGGCCCGGGCCGTGTCGAGCATGGCGGGCTCGACGTCGATGCCCACCACGTCGTACCCGCGCCGGGCGAGCTCGATGGCCACGCGCCCGGTGCCGCACCCGGCGTCGAGGATGCGCGCCGGGCGGTCGCCGACGAGCGCGGTCACCAGGTCCGCCTCCCCGTGGAGGTACAGCCCCTCGGTGGCCAACCGGGCGAAGCGGGCGTCGTACTCGTCCCCGGAGAGAGGCACGACACGAACCGTACTGCCAGCATGGTCGGGTCGCGCCCGGCAGGAGCCCGCGGGGGCCGCCCGTCGCCGGCACGAGGAGGGCACATGCGCATCGGACTGGGACTCGAGATGAACGGCACCGTGGAGGCGGTCGTGGGCCGCGCCCGGGACCTGGCCGCCACCGGCGTGGCGTCGCTGTGGTCGTCGCAGATCTTCGGGTGGGACACCCTCACGGTGCTGGCGGTGGTGGGCCGGGAGGTGCCCGGCGTCGACCTGGGCACCGCCGTGGTCCCCGTGCACCCCCGGCACCCCATGATGCTGGCCGAGCAGGCCCTCACCGTGCAGTCGGCCACCGGGGGGCGCCTCACGCTGGGCATCGGCCTGTCGCACCAGGTCGTGGTGGAAGGGGCCTGGGGCTACAGCTTCGACCGCCCCGCCCGCTACATGCGCGAGTACCTGTCGGTGCTGGTGCCGCTGTTGCGCGGCGAGCAGGTGTCGTTCGCCGGCGAGGTCGTGACCACCAACACCTTCGGTCCGCTGGACGTGGCTCCCACCCCCGCCCCCTCGGTGGTGGTGGCCGCCCTGGGTCCCGCCATGCTGCGCATGGCGGGCACCATGGCCGACGGCACCGTCACGTGGATGGTGGGCCGGGCCACGGTGGCCGACCACGTCGTGCCCGCCATCGCCGCCGCCGCCGGGGAGGCGGGGCGGCCCGAGCCGCGCGTCGTGGTGACGCTCCCGGTGTGCGTGGGCGCCGACCCCGACGCCGCCCGGGAGCGGGCCGCCCGCATCTTCTCCGTCTACGGGCAGCTCCCGTCGTATCGCGCCATGCTCGACCGCGAGGGTGCGGAGGGGCCCGCGGACGTGGCCGTCGTGGGGGACGAGGAGGCGGTGGCGGCCCAGGTGCACGCCGTCGCCGACGCCGGCGCCACGGAGTTCTCGGCCGCCGTCTACGGCACGCCCGAGGAGGTGGCCCGCACCCGGGCGCTCATGGGCGCGTTGGCCGCCGGGAGCCACTAGGACACGAGCCTCGGGCGCGCCCGCCCGGCAGGGGCCGACCGGTGCAGGGCCCGAGGATCGCTTCCCGAGCAGGTCCGTTGGGCCGAGGCCAGCGGGGACCACGTTGCCGGGCGTCCCCGCGCCCGCCGGCCTCAGCGGGGGATGGTGGTGTGCTTGAACTCGTTGAGGTCGGGCTCCCCCTCGACGAGGGCGAGCACGCCGTCGACGGTCCGACGGGCCAGGGCGGCGTCGTCGCCGGGGCGGGTCATCACCCGGACGAACACGGCGTCGTCCCCGACGACGAAGGTGGGGACGCCGAACACGTGGTGCTTGGCGACGGCCTCGTCGTGCGCCTGGCGGAAGGCGGCGCGGGGCCAGCCGGCGCTCACCTCGCCCACCACGGCGTCGGCGTCGACCCCGGCGTCGCCGAGGACGGCGCGCACCACCGATTCCTCGCGCAGGTCGCGCCCCTCGTCGTGGCGGGCGGCGAACAGCGCCACGTGCACGTCGAGGAAATGCTCGGGGAACCGGTCGCGCACGACCAGCCCGGCTTCGACGGCGAGGAGGTGCGACGCCTTGTCGGGGTCCTCCCACACCGGGACCCCTCCCTCCTCCACGTGCACCTGCGACAGGGAGAACGGGGTGAAGGTCACGTCCCACGGCGCCCCCGCCCGCAGCGCCACGGCCAGGTGCTCGTGGACGTTGCGGGCGAAGGGACAGCGGTAGTCGTAGGTGACGGCGAAGGCGGAGACGCTCACGAGGTGGTCAACCCGTCCGGCGGCCGGCGCATTCCAGCCGTCTCGAGCCGGCGCATGAGCCCGCCGTCGGCGGGGACGAGGCGCCGGCCCACCAGGCCGAGGCCCGCCCCCAGCGCGGAGCCGGCGACGACGTCGGAGGCGTGGTGGAGCCGGACGTGCACCCGGCTGTAGGAGACGGCCGCCGCCATGGCGTAGTAGAGGGGGGCGGCGCCGTCGCCCTCGGCGAGCAGGGTGGCGGCGCACCAGGCCGCCAGGGCGTGGCCCGAGGGGAAGCTGGCGCTGCGGGGGATGCGGACGGCCAGGGGCGGGACCGCGGGGCGGGGCGGACGGGCCCGGCGCACCGCCCGCTTGAGGGCCTGGTTCACCGCCGGGGTGAGGGCGCCCGTGAAGGCCACGGCGCGCAGCGCCCGTGCCCGGCGGGGGCCGGGGCGCCCGCGCCGCGCCAGCGCCATGAGGAACCACACGAGGCCCCGGTCGCCCAGGGCCGACGACACGGCGGCCAGGGCGTCGAGGAGGGGCCGTCCCCGCAAGGGCGCCACCGTGGCGTCGACGGCCGTGTCGAAGCGGTCGACGACGCCACGCAGCACCGCCGCAGGCTAACGGGTGGGTGCCCTACCCCGTGCGGGCCGCCACGCCCAGCCGGTCCTGGTCGGACGCGGCCGTGGTCCACGGCGCCTGCTCGCTGGCGGCACGCGACGGCGCCGATCCCGACTCGGCCATCTCGTCCATGCCGATGGGCCCCGACGCGTCCCCGGCCAGGAACTGCCGGACGATGGGGTCGTCGCTGGCGGTCATCTCGGCCTTGCTCCCGAAGCCGACCAGGCGCGAGCGGAACAACAGTCCCATGTAGTCCGCCGTGCGCATGACCGACTGGATGTTGTGGGTGATGACGAAGAAGGTGGCGCCCGTCTCGTGCTGGGCGGTGTTCACGAGGTCGTCGAGGTACGCCACGCGCACGGGGTCGAGTCCCGAGTCGGGCTCGTCGAACAGGATGATCTGGGGCTCGAGCACCAGCGCCCGGGCCAGGCCGGCCCGCTTGCGCATCCCGCCCGACACCTCGCCGGGCAGCTTGGCCAGGTGGTCGACCAGGCCCACCAGCTCCGCTTTCTGCAGCACGATGGGCCGGATCTGGCGATCGCTCTTGTCGGTGTGCTCGCGCAGGGGGAAGGCGATGTTGTCGAAGAGGCTCATGGAGCCGAACAGCGCGCCGTCCTGGAACAGCACGCCGAACTTGCGCCGGATGCGGAAGACGTCCTTCTCACGCACGCCCACGATGGGCTCGCCGTCGACCAGGATCTGGCCGGTTTCGGGCCGCAGCAGGCCGATGATGACCTTGAGCATGACCGACTTGCCCGTCCCCGAAGGGCCCATGATGGCCGTCGTCTTGCCGCGGGGGACGTCGAAGGTGACGTCGTTCAGGACGGTGTGGCTGCCGAAGCGCTTGGTGACCCCGCGTATGGAGATGATGGGATCAGAGGCGACCATGGGCACGCGGCCGGTGCCCGCCTCAGTGCCCGGAACCGAGGATGCCCCCGGTGGCCGTGCCGGCGGCACCGAGCACCCCCGCCACCGGTGTGGCGGCTCCGTTCAGAAGCGGCCCCGCCGCTGTGGCGGCCGCGCCCGCCACCGGTGTGGTGGCGCCCAGGACGTTGTCGAGGAGCCCGGGCACGGTGGTGGTGTCCTGCGTGCCGCCCAGTGCGCCGGCGACGCCCGACAACAACGAGTCCGGGCCCGTGAGCAGCTGCGTGACCCCGTCGTTGACCGCCTGCGTGGCGGTGGACAGGGTGCCCCCGACGGCGCCCGAGCCCAGGGGCGGGACGGCGGGGAGCGCCACCGACACGCCGCCTGTGCCGGCGGCGGGGGCGGCGGGCTCCTCGGCGGGCGAGGCGAAGAAGACCCCGGGGTGCGTGACGTCGGGCCGTGCCGCCGATCCCGCCGGCGTGGCCCGCAGCACGGGAGCGGGTGCGGGCACGGTGGCGGGCAGGGCCGGGCCCGCGGTGGCGGCGACGACCACGGCGGTGGCGGCCGCCGCCGACCCCACGGCCACGGCGGCCGGACCCATGTGCACGACGCGGCGGGCGGCGTGCAGGGGGGCGCGCAGGAGCTTGCGCAGCCCGGCCAGCGACAACAGCCCGCCGGCCAGCGCGCCGGTGCGGCCCTCGGCGCCGGCCAGGGAGGCGAACTCGCGCTTGAGGGCCTGGCGGGCCCGCCACAGGAGCGTCTCGATGGCGGTGATGCCCACGCCCTCGTGGTCGGCGATGCGCTGGTAGGACCAGCCCGACCCCTCGCGCAGGTTGAGGATGCGCTGGTGGCGGTCGGACAGGCGCTGGAAGGCGCGGGCCACGAGGTCCTGGTCGACGGCGGCGATCATGAGCTCCTCGCCGCCGTCCTCGGTGCTGGCCACGTTGCCCTGGTGGAACTCGGCCACCGGGGTGGAGCGGTTGCGCCGGCGCAGCACGTCGGTGCACAGGTGGGAGGCGATCACGCTCAGCCACGGGTAGAAGCGGCGGTCGCCCCCGAAGGACGGCAGGGCGCGCCACGCCCGGGCGAAGGACTCCTGGGCGACGTCCTCGGCCTCGTGGGAATCGTGCAGGCGCCGCAGGCAGAAGCGGTACAGCCGCCGGTAGTAGCGGAGGTAGAGGTCGTCGAAGGCGGCGCGGTCCCCGCCCTGCGCCCTCGTCACCAGCAGCCGGTCGCGCGCCAGGTCGACGTCGTCGTCGAGGGCGTCGCGGCTCCGTAGCGTCGTCCCGCTCGGGAGCAGTGTGGTCATCCCGGGCCCCCCTCTGGTCCTACCGCGGGTGTCTTCCAGCGGAAGACAAGAGGAACGCCCCCGCCGCCCGCGGGCCTACCGTCACGTCAGGAGCCCAGCCTACCCAATTATGAGGAGAAAAACACCCGGATGCAGTGTCCGGGACACCACGCTCCGGAGCGGTGGCGCTGTCAGTCATCTCGATTACCCCCCGTTCGCCCAGAACAACGTGGCAGGGGGCCGTTCCTTCTGGTCGGCGGGCAAGAATTCGGGCTGGTCCGGGCGAGAACGTCGGGCCGGTCGCCGGCCAGGGGATCGGCCCGGCCGGGGGGGTGCCGGGCCCCCGGGGGACGCCCCCTCGGGCGGAGCCCGGGGCCCGGGCGGGGGAGGGGCCTGCACGGGCCGGCGGACGCCCGGGTGGAGCCCCCGTGGAGCGCGCATGCAGGGTCGATGGAACGTCCGCCGAGCGCCCCGGCCGGGGGGGTCCTCGGGCCGGCGACCGCAAGGTGGGCGCGTCCGGTCCGGTTAGCACTGGAGATGGCTCGACGCCCGCGACGGATCCCTCGGCACCTCGATCGGACGCGAGCGCCACGCAGTGGGGGGCGCTGGCGGGCGGCGGCGCGCGCCGTGGGGGCGGCGGGGCTCGTGGCCGGCGCGGCGGCGGCACTCTCCGGCGCGCTCGCCCCGGCGACGGCGGCGGCCACGGCCCCCACCTTCGACGCGCAGGCGAGCGCCACCGGCCTCGAGGTCAACCTCTTCGGCAACGAGATCTCCGGAGGCAACGCCACGGTGAGCGCCGACTCCTCCGCGCCCAAGGCCCACGCCGAGGGGACGGGCACGCTGCTCACCTCGGCGGGCGCCCAGACCGACGACGTATCAGACGCCTCGGGCGTGTCGTCGGGACAGAGCAAGCCCTTCGCGTGCGCGCAGGGCGGCGGCACGCCGGCGGGGACGCCGTTGTTGCTCAGCGCCAGCCTCGGCTGCGCGTCGTCGTCGGCCGCCGTCGACGGCGGCGGCTGGCCCGTGGCCGCCGCGCAGGGTGAGGTGGGCGAGCTCGACGTCGGCGTGAACGGGATCCTGCAACCCGTGCTGAGCGGGGCCTCGCAGCTCACCCAGGGCCTGGCGTCGGGCCTCGGCACGTGCGCCAGCTCGGCGGGGAGCAATCCGCTCGGCCAGCTGTGCTCGGGCCTGGCCCAGGTGGTGACCAACCTGCAGGACACCGTGACGGCGGCGGGGAGCGTGGACCAGCCCGACGTCGTGGTGAAGCTCGGGCCCGCCTCGGCCTCCATCGCCAACGCCGGCAGCGGCGGCGGGGGGGCCACGCCGGTCACGGTGACGGCCGAGGGAGCGTCGGCCGACATCCAGGTCCTGCCGGGCGTGGGCAGCACCGCCGCCACCTTCACCGGCGGCGCGCTGAGCGGGGTGCTGTCGGGCGCTCCCTTGATCGAGGTGAAGGTGACGCCGGCCACGGCCACCTCCACCTACAACGGCACGGCGTGGTCGTCGGTGTCGCACTCCTCGGTGGCCACCATCACCCTCAACATCCCCGGTGACGTGCAGACCATCGACCTGAGCGCGCCCGGGCAGTGCCAGGAGCTGGCGGCGGGGACGCCCCTCGACTCCACGGTGTGCCTGTCGGCGGCGTCGACGCAGACGGGCAGCGCCGACGCGGGGGCGGCACAGGCCGACAGCGTCAAGGCGGACCTGCTCACCGCCGTCCCCGGCGCGCCGGGCAAGGGTGTGCAGCTCAACCTGGGGGACGTGACGACCTCGGCGGGCGCCCCGCCGCCGGCCACGAGCCCTGCCCCGCCCGGCACCGTGCCCCCCGTCCCG
>DATJBC010000185.1:0-14779 GCA_035515515.1 Acidimicrobiales bacterium | reverse complement strand
GACGCCGAGCAACACCATCACGGCGAGGACCGCCAGCGCCGCGGGGAGGTAGACGAGGTTCCACCCCACCGATCCGCCCCCACCTGGGCGGGTGGAGGCTCGTTCGTGGCCTACTGCGCCCGGGGCCTGAGCCACCGGCGTCCGCAACGTGGCCACCACCACGAGCCGCTGTGATGCCGAGAACCGGGGATTGCAGGTGGTCAACGTGAGCCGGTTGTCGCCGAAGAAGCGCAGCACCGACACGTCGCTGGGAGCCACGGCCTGAGGCCGTTGGCTTACGACGTACTCGAAGCGCCTCCCGGAGTCCGCGGTGAGGACCACAGGATCTCCGAGCGCCAGCTGGTCGAGGTTGTTGAACGGCGCACCGTAGGTGGTGCGGTGCCCGGCGATGGCGACATTGCCCCCTTGCCCGGGCATGGCCGTGCCCTGGTAGTGGCCGGGGCCTTTGGCCAGATCCCCCTCAGCCGTCCCCTGCACGACGTATTGGTCGACACCGAGGGCGGGGATCTGCAGCCGCGCCACGACTGAGCCATCCTGCGGCTGAGCGATGCGCGACCCGGCAGCGATCAATGGCTCGGTGCCCGACGCCGCAGTGTGGTGCCCGGCGGCGGCGCGGAAGTCGCTGCCCAGGGACTGCTGGGCCTGGCGCTGGGAGATGCTCGTTCCCCACACCTGCCATCCGGCGAACAGGATGACGATGGCACCGACGTTGCGGACCCAGCCGAACGCCGTTGCGAGCTGCTCACGGCGTTGCAGGCGCTGCCACCCCCGGGGCCGCCCTGGGGCGCCGCTGTCGACGGCGTCCGATGCCGCCCCGGCCCTGGGCGCGCCCGGAGCGGCCGCCCTCGACGGCGTGGGGGCGGGAGGGGGGACCACGACGACCGCGTGCGAGGAGCCACCGGGCACCGTCGTGGATGGCGGTCCGGCGGCCGGCCCGACTCGGATGGAGGGACCGGGGCCGGCCCCCGGGCGTGCCGGGACGGCGCCCGTCGTCAGGCCGAGGGCAGCCAGCACCACCCGTCCCTCGGCTTCGTGACGGCTCGCCGCGCCCCGGCCGGCGGCGACGGCGCGGGGCCAGTCGACCGCCCCACCGGTGGTGCCCTCGGCACCGCCTCGCGGGCGCCCCGCCGGCGGTGCCTGCCGAAGGAGACCTTCCACGAACCGTCGGGCCAGGTCGGTGGGGGCTCCGTCCCGCCCCGAACGGGATTCCCCCGCGCCCGCATTCGGGGGCGTCGTGGCGCCAAGAGGCGTGGGTCTGGCGCGCTCGGCCCACGCGATGTCGGACGCCGCCATGGGGTCGTGAATGTCGATCACCATAGCGATCGGCCGGCCTCCACCGGCACCGTCGCCGGGTCGGCGGGGGTGAGTACGGCAGCGGCCGTCACGGGGAGCTGAGCGACACCGCTGGGCTCACCGCGGGCTCCGTGGTCGTGTTGGTGGCCTGTGCGCCCACGGATCCAGGCGCAGGACCGGGGAGGGAGTGTCGCGCCTCGACCTGGATCAGCTCGCGGGCGAACGCCACCAGAAATGCCCGGTTCTGGACAAGGCGCATGTCCGAGGGGCCCAGGGTGCCGGCCACATCGGTGATGCCCGACATGCTCCTGGTCGCCGGCACCACCACGCCGTGCCGCGTGTTCTGAACGTACAGCACGACGCGCTCATAGGTCGTCTGCGCACCGAAGCGCACCGGGATGATCCAGTAGACGATGGACCAGCTGCCATAGGTCTGCGATGTGTAGGACATGGCCTGGCCCGTGATGCCGCCACCGACGTTCACCTCGGCGACGTCGCGGAGGGAGTACCCGTGGAACTGGTAGCACGCCTCGACGCCGTATGCCGCGAAGCTCTCGAGATCGGGGCTCATGATCACATCGGCCACGACCGGGACCGTCGTGTGCAGGTCCCCCCCACGGGTGGCGTTCAACACGTAGCGGTCCCACACGGACTCGTCGCCGAAGAGGGGCTTGGCCCAGTTGAAGATGGCTTCGCGGTGCGCGTCCCAGCCCGTGGGGGCCACGGGATCGGTGACGTAGGCAGCCAGCTTGGGTTCGCCCGAGGCATCGGCGACGAGGTTGTAGGTCTTGAGCCCGACGTTGCACAGACCGAGGACGACGGCGGCGACGGTGACGACGACAATGGCCGCGTACACCTTGGGGACCGCCACGGACATCCGGCTCCGCGCAACCGGCGGTGTCGCCGCAGCCAGCGGCGCTTGCGCCGGGGCACCCAGGTGCATGCCCAGCGGGCGGATGGCCGCCACCATCACGAGCACACCGAGGCTGAACGTCACCAGGCCCACGAACGGGTGCAGGATGTCGATGGCGACGTGCTCCCCCCACATCTTGCCCGCCCAGAAGATGAAGGTGATCCGGCCGAGGTTGATCCCCCACAACAGCAGCATGCCGCCCATGAGCCACAGCACCTTGCGGACGATGGGCCCGTGGACGACCGCGGCGAACGCCGATCCGATGAGCAGGAACCCCACGACGCTGTTCACGCCCGAGCACGCCGAGACGACGCTCAGCGGGAACGTGGCTCCATGGTGGTTCACGACGAACAGCGTTCCGTCGGGTGATGTCACCGACGTCGCCACGGGGATCACCTTGACGATCTCCCGGATGCCGAACAGGGTCGCCGCCGTGAAGGCGTCGAGCACTCGCAGGAGGATCGAGGAGTACGGGTACGGCCAGCCCAGGAAGAGGTAGCCCACGGCGAGCTTCTGGCGCCACAGGACACGCACCCCGAAGATGATGGCGACGGCGCCGGCCACGAAGACCGGAAGCGTGAGGAGGTCGATGCGCCACACCCAGAACATGGCCGACAACTTGTCGGGGAGCAGCAAATTGGCGGCCAGCGCTCCCCCGACGAGCGGCAGCCCCACGATGTAGTCCACCTGGCGGTCGTGGATCGCCGGCTCGGGGCGAATGGGGCGCGCCCGGACCGCGGCCAGGGCCAGGGCGATGGCCGGGACGAGGCTCACATAGGCGAGGGGGGTCTCGAGGCCGGCGTTCTGGATGAGCGTGGACAGCGAGTAGTTGTAGGCGATGCACACCACCAGGAGGAGCACCGACACCTGCACCGTCGTCCGGGTCCGCGGGGAGGCGCTGCGCCACAGGTGCTGCGCATGGTCCCTCCACGCACCGAGCGTCCCCCGCCGCGGGCCCACCAGCGGCTCGAACCGGGCGACCTGCGTCATCCGAAGCGACCATGCACGTAGTCCGCGGTCCGGGGGTCCCGGGGGTCCTCGAACATCTGGGCGGTGGGGCCCGCCTCGACGATGTGGCCGGGCTGGCCCTCTCCGTCGAGGAGGAACAGTGCGCACTGGTGTGACACCCGCTGGGCCTGTTGCATGTTGTGGGTCACGATCACGATCGTCACGTCCTGGCACAGGACCTTGATGGTCTCCTCGATGACCCCGGTGGAGATCGGGTCGAGTGCCGAACACGGCTCGTCCATGAGCAGCACCCGCGGGCGCACAGCGAGGGCCCGGGCGATACACAGGCGCTGCTGCTGGCCGCCTGACAGCGAGGCACCTGACTCGTTCAGCCGGTTGCGGGTCTCGCGCCACAACCCGGCGCGCTCCAGACACTCCTGCACCAGCGCGTCGCGGTTGGCGACCTTGGTGCCCGACAGGCGCAGGCCGGCCAGCACGTTCTGGGCGATGGTCATCGACGGGAACGGATTGGGTTTCTGGAAGACCATTCCGATCCTCAGCCGGGTATCGGTCACACGGACGTCGGGCCCGTAGATGTCGACGCCGTCTAGCGCGACCGATCCCGACAGCGCCGCTCCCGGCACGAGCTCGTGCATGCGGTTGAGGATGCGCAGGAACGTCGACTTGCCGCAGCCCGAAGGCCCGATCAGGGCGGTGACCCGACCAGGGTCCATGGTGAGCGACACCCGCTCGAGCACCTTCTGGGTGCCGAACCAGGCGCTCACCTCGGTGGCCCGCAGCGCCGCCTGGGCGCGGGACGGGGAGCCGGGCGCCCCGGGGTAGCCGGGAGGGCTGGGGGCGAAGCCGGCGTGTTCGGCGAGGGTCACGCCGCCGACCTCCGGCGCAGGCGCCGCCGGACCAGCTCGGCCGCGGCCACCGCCACTGCTCCGCCCCCCGCCACGGGCCAGGGGTCGAGTCCCGTGGCCGCCAGCTCCGGGGAGCTGCCGTCGCCCCCGCCGGCGCCGTCCGTGGCGCTGTCGCTGGATGCCGCCCCCGTGGATGCCGACAGCCCGGCGGACGCCGCCTGCACGGCACTGGCGCCCGGGGTCGCGCCCGACGCCGCCGTGGACACGCCCTGGGCGCTCAAGAGGGCGGCGACCTGCAGGCCGGCGCTCCGCATGGCGGCAGTGGCCGGCGCCGCCCCCAGATCGGTGATGTCCTTCTGCCCGGTGCCTCCCAGGACGAAGCGAATGAACTGGGCCAGCTTGGTGGCCTTGGCAGGGGCCAGGCCGCTCGTGGGGACCACCAGGTACTCCTCCTCCATGAGGTCGGTGTTGTACGCGGCGGCGTCCGTCGTGCTGGCCTTGAAGGTCACCAGGTTGTCGGTACCGGGGTCGGACGTGGACGCCAAGGTGGCGTCGGCCTCGGCCGCGGCCGCGGCCGCCGAGGAGGGAGCCACGAAGGACCCCTGGGCGTTCTGCACAGCGGCCGTCGGGATGTTCCACGCCACCCCGAGGGGCGCCCCCGTCCACACCGACGACAGCGGCAGGGTCGCGCCGAGCTGCCAGTTGGCCGCTTGGGTGTCGGGCGCGTTGGTCTTCGAGTCGATGTCGAGCAGCTTCCCGATGAGCGCCTCGTCACCGCCGGGGATCGTGTTCTGCGCGTAAGGCCACTTCTCGCTGGGGGTGTCGTCCTCGGTTAGCGCCTCGTGGTTGGTGAAGCGGTTGGCCAGCCCGGCGTCGAATTCGGACTTGGCGCCGGGATCACTGTCGAGCAGCGTCATGAGCGCCTGGTTGGCCATGGACGGGTCGAGGTTGGCCCACACCGCCACTGACAGGGAATAGGGAGGCGTCGTGCTTCCCGACGCGCAGCTCAGGCGGGAGTCGCCCCAGCTCAAGAGGGGCGGACTGGCCAGCCCGAAGAGGGCCCCGAGGAGCGACGTGCTGAGCGGGATGTGGGGGCAGAACTCCGAGCTGGTGATGGTGGACTGGCCCTGGTACTTGGCGGCGTCGGGCACCAGGGTGGCGACGGCCACAGGCGTGGCAGCGAACGGGACGTACGCGTACGTCCGCCCGTCGGCCAGGGCCGTGGCGGCCTCGGCCGACGTGAGCGGGCGTTCGGAGACGGCGTAGTCCGCCGCGAAGTCGCCGGGACCGCTGCCGATGAAGTCGGCGATCCCCTGGTCGACGTTGACGTCGGTGTAGGCCGGGTTGAGGGGCGCCAGCGGGGCGGTGTCGTCACTGAGGAGCCGGTCGACGACCGGCTCAAAGAACGAGCCCCCCTCACCCACCAGCGTGGTCGGGTCGGTATCGGCCACGGCGTGCGGCGCCGACGGCAGCCCCACGGCACCCACCACCGACCCGACGCTCATCAGCGCCAGCACCAGCAACCACCGCATCGCGCGTCGCCGGAGCATCAGCGGCCCTTGTCCGCGGGTCGAACGCGCAAGAGGCGCCGGCGCATCCACCAGCCCACGCCAACCAGCGCCGCGCCGGACAGCACGATGGGGACCGGGTCGATCCCCGTCGTCGCCAGGGGCACCTGCCCGGTGAGGGCCACCCCCGGGTCCGCCCCCGCCACCCCGCCCGGTGCCGTGGCCACGCCGGCGCCCGACCCGCCCGACCCGGTGGCGGAGTGCCCGGAGGAGCTCTTGGCCCCCGTCTTGGCGGCCGAGGTGGCTTTGCCCCCGTTGCCGCCGTTGGGCGGCGGAAGCGGGGCGGTGACGTTGGTGACACCACAGGTGGGCGTGGTGCGCCCGGCCGCCACGTCCGTGGGGGTCAGGTCGCCGCACGCGTAGGCGGCGTTCTCGGCGGACGTGACGGCGACCGCCCCGGGGACGTCGGCGGTCACGGCGTTGATGCCGTAGCGCTCCAGCGACAATCCGAGCGACGCGTAGCCCCGGCTGGGGGCCTTCTGCTGGCCCAGGGTGAGCACGTAGTTCACGAAGGCGCTCATCACGGCGCCCTTCGACGCCGGCCATCCCGTGGTGGGCGACAGGAGGTAGCTGTAGGTGGACGGGTTGTAGACGTGAGCGCCGACGCCGTTGAAATCGAGCTTGTGGGTGCCGTCGGGGAGCTGGGTCGCGTACGCCAGCGCCGAAGCCACGTCCACGGGGGTGGGCTGGGTGTAGGCCCCGCTGGCGTTCTTGACCGAGGCCACCGCCTTGGCGGGGTTGGACCCCGTGAAGCCGTCGTCGACCGCGTATTGCAGCTGCACCGCTCCGATGGCGCCGGGATTGGTGGCGATGTCACCGGCCACCGCTGTGGTGCTCGAGTCGTCGAGGCCGTTGGGGAGGATGCCGGGCCAGTTCGACGTGGGGGAGGTCTGGGAGATGGGGACGCCGTCGGTGGGCCCGCCCGACTGGGTCTGCTCGTGCTGGGCGAAGGCCGCCCACAGCGCCGGCTGCTCGGCGATGCACCACTCCTCGAGCACGTAGTTGGTCCCGGCCGTGTCGCTCTCGGTGACCGGTTTGATGGTCAGGTTGGGCAGCGACACGCCCGGGTTGTCCGCGGCAATGTGCGAGTCGTCCCAGTTGGTGATGCCCCCCGTCATCACGGCGCAGGCCGTGTAGCTCGACAGCTGCAACGTTCTGGGGAGCCCGGGGATGTCGTACATGAACGCCACCCCGGCGGCGGTGACGGGCACGAAGATGAACGGGAAGCTGGGAGGCGTGGTGCCCACCGAGCCCGACACGTAGCCGGTGTCGCTGGCGGCGAAGTCGGTCGTCTGGTTGGTGAATTCGTAACGGCCCTGCCCCGACGACGACGACGAGTAATTGAGGGTGATGCTGTAGGGGGGCTGGTGCACGTCAGCCGTCCACGTCTCGATGGCCGGGGCGGCGAATGAGGACCCGGTGCCGTTGAGGACGACGCCGGCGGCCCAGGCGCGCTGACCGGGCCCGGCCACGGCCACGAGTCCGGCGGCGCAGGCCAGCGCGGCGCACAGCGCCGCACGGGGCCGGTGGAGTCGCCGAACTCGATTGCACGGCGTCGACGGGCGACGTCTGGAGGCGAAGGACATGGCTCGGGGTTCTCCTTTGGTCGTCGTCACGGGGTTCACGGTCGCCCACTCCGACTGGCGACGCGGGCGAGAAGGTTCCACCGGCGGCGCCGTCCGGGCGAGGACCGGCCCACCACGCGCGCCACCACAAACAGGATCAACACCACCAGCACCAGCACGAACGACACGCCCCAGGCCACTCGGACGGCGGTCGGGGAGGGCTGCTCGATGAGCTCGTAGATCCGCAGGGGCAGGTTGTCCTGCTGGCCGTGGAAGGGGTTCAAGTTGTAGTAGTAGTTCCCCCCTGCGTTGAACAGCACCGGGGCGGTCTCACCGGCGATGCGGGCCACTCCCAGGATCACCGCCGTCATGAGACCGGCCCGGGCCGTGGGCAGCACGACCTGCATGACCACCCGCCAGCGCGGTGCGCCCAGCGCCAGGGCCGCCTCGCGCAAGGAGCCCGGCACGACGGCGATCACCTCCTGGGCGGCTCGGGTCACGATGGGCAGCATCATCACCGCCAGGGCCAGGGCGGCGGCCAGACCGGACTTGCCGCTCGTCTTCAGGGGCGCCACCACTAACAGGTAGATGAACAGGCCGGCGATGATGGCAGGGGCACCGGTCATGGCGTCCACGACGGCGCTCACCAGCCGGGCGAAGGCACCGGTGGCGTCGACCAGGTAGGTGGCCGTGAGCACCCCCAGGGGCACCGTTAGGACCACCGACAGGGCGACCTCTTCGATCGTGCCCACGATGGCCGGACCGGTTCCCACCGCCGGGTTGTTCGACCCGATCTGGGACATGTCGCCCACGAAGAAGCGCGGGAAGTGCGCCAGCGCCACCGGGGCCCCGCGCCACACGACGTAGATGATCACTGCTGCCAGCGGGACGAAGGCGACCGATGCGCCGCCCCACATCATCACCGTGGCCAGCCGGTCCTTCATGACGATGGTCCCGTGGCGGTGCCGGCACACCACGCCGTAGACGACCATGAAGGTGCAGAACCAGGCCACCAGGAACCCGAAGGCGGCGCCCCCCACACTGACACCCGCCAGGCTGAAGAGGACCCACACGAAGGCCAGCGCGGAGAGCCCCGACCCCAACGGCTCCCACACCTTGGACACGGCCATCGGGCGGCTGCCGGGGCCCTCCGGCGGCCCCTGCTGGCCATGGGTCCCCGTCCCCGGAGGGCCGGGCGCATGGGGCCCGGCCCGAAGCGGCGGAGGTGCGGGGGGCTCGGCGATCTGGGTCATCGGGTGTGGCTCCCCGCCCGCATGACGATGATCCGGGCGACCGCGTTCACCAGCAGGGTGGTGGCGAACAACGCCAGGCCGGCCAGGATCAGTGCGCTCTTCTCGATCGGGGATCCCGTGACGAAGAAGACGGTGATCTCCCTGGCGATCGAGCCCAACCCGTTGGGTCCCAGGATCCCGCCGGTCAGATGGTTGGCCGACGACAGCATGAGCACGACGATCATCGTCTCCCCCAGCCCCCGGCCGATGCCGAGAAGCACCGCGCCCACGATGCCGTTGCGGGAGAAGGGCAGGACGACGTCGGTGATCATCCCCCAACGCGTCCCACCCAGCCCGAGGGCGGCCTCACAGGCGTCGCGCGGCGCCTGGGCCATGACCTCGCGCGACACCGATGTGATGATGGGAATGATGGTCAGCGCGCACACGATGCCTGTGGCAAAGACGGACTTGACGTAGCTCCCCGGCGCCGGCGTCCGGAAGAGCGGCACGAAGCCGAAGTTGTCCGCGATCCACTTGGCCGGCCCGGACTGCAGGCTGGACACCACCTCGAGCCCCCAGAACCCGTAGACGATGCTCGGCACGGTGGCGAGCATGTCCACGATGCTGGTCAGCAGTGACCGCAGGCGGCGGGGGGCGTACTCGTTGATCATGAGCGCCGTGGCGATGCCGACCGGGGCGGCCACCGCCACGGCCACCACGGCGATCGCCAACGAGCCCACGAGGAGCGGCGCCACCCCGAAGTGGTGCGTGTCCGGGGACCACACCACGTCGGTGATGAAGTGGAGGCCGGCCTGGCGCAACGCCATCCACCCCTTCGCCACGAGGAAGACCACCGTCGCCGCCAGCAGAACCAGCACGGTCGCACTGCTCATGGCGAGAACCCGGCGGAAGACGCGGTCGGCGCGCGTCTCCGCCGCCTTGAGGAGGATGGGGACCTCGTCCTCGACGACGGGCGGGTTGGGCGGTAGCGACACGGTCGTCATCGCCGCACCGCCACTCGCCGCCCCCCCGCGCCCACCAGGACGAGCCCGCCACCCGACGCCACCAGCCACGGCAAGGCCGCGGGCACGCCGGTGCCGGCCAGGGTGCCCGCCGCCAGGGCGCCCGGGTCAAGCGCGTTCGGTGAGGATGCGCTCGAGCTGAGGGACACCGCCGACGGCGACGGTGAGGCCGCCGCGGCTGGTCCGGCCGCGGCCGACGGGCCACCGCGGACCGTGAAGGGCGCCGAGAACAGCCTGGGTTTGGTGAAGTCGGTCTGGTCCTCCCCGACGTACAGCACGCACTGGTTGGCCTGGTCGCAGACCGGTGTGACGTCGGGCGCCTCGCCGAGGGCCGTGCTCGGGAGGCGGTAGAGGGTGTAGCGCGCCTCGGAGATGCTCCCGTCGGACTGCACGAGCACGGTGTCTCCCTGGATGGTGTCACCGTCACAGCCGCTCACGCTCTTGGGGAGCGCTGCGGTCGTCCCGCCGGGGTCGGCGCACTCCAGGATGTTGACCCGGGTGCGCGGCGTGAGGGTGCCGTTGGCGCCCACGCTTACGGTGACGGTCTCGCCGTCGGCGAACTGCGGCTCCGGCGGGGCGTTCGAATCGACGGGCACGATGCGGACGGTGGGCGCGCCGTCCGCGGGCCCGTGCGCCCACTGCAGGAGCCCGGCCGTGCCGAGCAGGGCCATCCCCGCCCCCGTTACCACGCGGCGCGCCCCCAGACGCGTCATGTCCGGACCCCGGGGACGGGCTGGCTCACCCGGCGGCCGGCTGATCCCGCCACCAGCATCACGATCCCCAGCGCAAGCAACCAGGGGAGAAGCGAGGGCGTGCCGGTCAGTGCCAGGGTGGCCCCGCTCTCCACCGAGCCCTGGGCCGCCGTGGAGGCGTCCGACCCCCCGTCGTCGGACCCGCTCGTGCCCGACCCGCCCGCGCTCGACCCGCCTGCGCCCGACGCGCTGGTGGCCGCACTCGTCGACCCCGTCGAGGAGGTCGCAGAGCTTGACGTGGCACCGGTGCTCGGCGTGAACTGCACGACCACGCTCTGCCCGGTGATGGGAAGGCTGTCGGTGACGTCGGTGGCGTCATAGGTGACGGTCTCGGCGGTCTTGTCGGTGACCGTGAACGACGCCTGGCCGTTCTCGTCGCTGGTGCCGGACACCGTCGTCATCGTGGAGCTGCCACCTGAGGGGTTCAGGCTCACCTCCTTCCCCATAACGGGGTCCCCGTTGTCGTCGTAGAGCAGGACGGTGATCGTCACCGACGACTGCCCGTCAGCGGGGGCGCTCTTGGCCCCTGCCACCAGGACCGAGTCGGCGATGGCGGGGACGGGAGGGGGCTGGGTCCCGAAGGTCACGGCCACCCCGTCGTCGGAGAGCGGGGTGTTGCCGAACGTGGTGTCGGTGGCCGTGTACGTCACGACCTCGCTGGTGGCGTCGGTGACCGAGAACGTGGCCTTGCCGTCGATACCGGTCGTCGGCTTGAGCGGTGTGATCGTCGACGCCCCCGACGCTGCCGCCAGGGAGATCGTCTGGCTCGCCACCGGGTTGCCGAAGTGGTCGTCGATGGTGACGGTCACCGTCGACGCGGTGGTGCCGTCGGACGGCACGTTCGACGGGTTCGCGCCGATGGTCGACACGGCCGGATCTGGGGCACCAGGGGTGAATGTGATGGTGGCGCTGTTGGCGAGCGTCACCCCATCGGTGGTGTCGGTGGCCGTTGCGGTGACCACCTCGGCGGTCGTGTCGCGCACCTGGAAGATGGCTGTGCCTTGGGCGGTGGTCACGCCCGGGGTGCCCCCCCCGACGGTTACAGGGATGGCGGCGGCGTTGCCGCTCGCGTCGGAGACCTGCAGCGTCACCGTCTTGCCCGGCAGCCCGTTGCCGAATTGGTCGTCTACCGACACCGACAGATCGGCGGGCGTCGAGCCGTCGGCGGTGTCCGACGAGATGGCGGGGGTGATCTTCGAGGTAGTGGCCGATGGGGCGGCCACTTCGAACTGGACGGCGACTGTCTGGGTGATGTCGAGCGCGTCGGTGATGTCGGTGGCCGAGAACGTCACCGGCTCGGCGCTGGCGTCGGTGACGGTGAAGTTCACCTTCCCCTGACCGTCGGTCGTGGCCGACGTGGGCGCCACCTGGGCCGCCGTTCCGGTGCTCGGGCTGAGCGTTACCTCCTTCCCGCCGATGGGGCTGTGCGCCGAGGACTCCAGCGTCACGGTCACCTGGGTACCGGCCCCTGCCCCCGCACCCACCTGGGCGATAGGCGCGTCGGCCATCACCGTCGACGCATCGGCCGACACCGACAGGGTGCCGAACGTAACGCCTGCCGTCTGAGTGACCGACGTCTCGTCGGTGGTGTCGGTGGCCGAGAAGATCACCGCCTCGTCGGCGGCGTCGGTGGCGCTGAAGGTGGCCACCCCGGAGCTGTCGGTCACCGCCGACACCGCGGTGATCGTGGCGTGGGTGCCGCTCCCTTGCGTCACCGCGACGGTCCTTCCCGACACCGGGTCGGGGTTGACGGCCTGGTCTCGCAGGGTCACGGTGATCGTCGACGCCGTGGAGCCGTCGGCTGGCACCGAGCCGGGGCTCGCTGTCACCGACGAGTGGGCCGCGGACACCGTCGGTGCGACGAAGGTCACCGGGGCCCTCTGGGTGACGGTGACGCTGTCGGTGCCGTCGGTGGCCGAGAGCGACACCTGCTCGGCGCTGGTGTCGGTGAGGGTGAACGTCGCCACTCCCGAGCTGTTGGTGGTGGCCGACGTCGGGATGGAGGCATGGCCGGCCCCCTGCCCCACGCTCACGGTGTGAGACGGCTCGGCTTGGCCCTTGCTGTCGAGGAGGGTGACGGTGGCCGTCACCTGGTCGGTGCCATCGGCGACCGCGGTGGCCGGAGTGGCGGTGATCGTGGACCTGTCTGGGTCCGTGGCTCCCACGGTGGCTTGCGAGCCGTCGCCCGGGGGTGCCGTCGAATCGGGGTTGACGAAGAAGCCCTCCGTGAAGAACCCGTCCTTGGTGAAGTCGTTCTGGTCGAGGCCGACGTACAGCACGCACTCGTCGCTGAGGTCGCACTTGGGCGTGGTGCCCGTGTCCCCGATGTCGGGGTCGGGCAGGGCGTAGACGTTGTAGTTGTCGTAGTCGACGGACCCGTCCGATCCGATCAGGATCGTGTCCCCTTGGATGGTGAGCCCGTCACATGTCGCCGGGTCGGTGGGGACCGTGCCGCCCGGGGCGGCGCACTCCACGATGTTCACGTGCTGGCCCACGTCCCCCGGCGGGAAGGAGCTCGCCGGGAGCGTCACCTCGACCTGCTGACCGCTGCTGTAGGGGGTCCCGGCGGTGCAGGACCCGACGCACAACACCGAGTTGTTGGCCTGGGGCAGGGCGTAGGCGGACCCCGACACCACCAGGATGGACACCGCGGCGGAGACGACGAGCGCCGCACCCGCCGCCTGCACCACCCGGGCCAAACGGCGAGGAGTACGACGACGGGCATGTCGCGCAGGGAAGTCAGTCCGGTTCACTCTGTGAGGTCTTTCGGTCTCCGGCCATCGGATAGGGCGCCATCGCGTTCTGCTCCGAACACCCCGAAGCCCGGGGGCCCGCCGAGTCGCTCGCCGGACCCCCGGGCTGGGGGTACACCACTGTCAGTGATACTGAGGACTTACATTTGCGTGATCACTTGTCCAGGTTCGCCGTCTGCACCGAGGTGACCGCGGGGATCCCCGGGACGCTCACGGTCGCCGTGGTGCTGGTGGCATTGGCGTTGTTCGACAGCGTCAGGGTGCCACCCCCGTTGGCCGTGATGGTCGTGCCACTGGGGATGCCGTCGCCGACGATGGAGTCACCCGAGGCGAAGGCCGCCGGGAAGCTCCCGCTCGCCAACGAGATCGTGTTCGACCCCGACGTCGTCACCACGTTGATCACGCTCGGCGCACAGGTGGTGTTGGGAGCCGCCAGGTTGTCCGCCGGGGTGCCTCCGCCGCTCGGCGGCGTGCTCGTGTCGGTCAGCCGGATGAATCCGAACTGGCCGGTGATGATGGTGTTCAACTCGCTGTCGAAGTTCACGCCCGTGGAGTTGTCGAGGCTCTTGGTGAAGTCGTGGTTGGCGTCGCAGATCCAGTTCAGGAACCCGGCCGTAGAGCCCCGCACCGTGTCGGTCCGGTAGATGTTGAACAGCGCCCGTGCCGTGGGATAGACGTTCCCCAGCAGGTTCGCCGTCGTGGTGTTCTTGCCGTTCTCGTTGATCTTGCTCGACGAGTACGTCGTCGAGCCGATCGTCACCGAGCCCGAGTACGGCGAGGTGTTGTACACGCCGTTGGACTCGATGTAGAGCGACGTCGACGCCTCGATCGCCTGGTCCACGGTGTCGCTCGGGAAGTCGTTGGTGGCGAACAGACCGACCTGCGAGACATTGTTCTCCAGAGCGATGTGCGCCGGGTTACCCGAAGCGGCCGTGGCCGAGTTGGGGTCGTTGGCCGCGTTGGCGTTCATGTTGGACCCACACCCCGACGAGGACCCGCTCTTGGCGTAGCTGGTGAAGGTGGCCTCGGTCCCGGAGTTGGTGTTGAGCCCCACGACCCGCAGCGGGACGCCGATCGGGTACCCCTGGCCCTGGGTGAGGGTGGAGCCGATGGTGAAGGTCAGCGTGGCTGTAGTGCTGCTGGCCGTGGCGTTGTTCGACAGCGTGATCGAGCTCCCGCCGCCGTTGACAGACGACACCGTGGTCCCGCTCGGGATGCCCGGGCCGCTCACCGCCTGGCTGGCGACGATCGACGACGGGAAGTTCCCACCTGCGGTGAGCGAGATCGTGGCCGAGCCGTTGCTCGTCGTGACGCCCACCACCTCGAGCTTGGGCCCGAGGTTGGTCAGCTGGCCCCAGTCGGAGATCTTGTTGCCGGTGGTGTCGCACCAGATCCGGAAGGCGGTGCTGTTGCTGCCGCCCCCGTTGTCGACATTCGACAGGTTGCTGAGCGCGGTGCCGTTGAAGGGACCGCTGGTGGCATCGCCCGGGAGCCAGCCGCTCGCCACCGGGCCGACCTTGCCGCCGTTGATGGCCGCGTAGTTCACGCCCGTGGTGCTGTCGTGGAACGTTGAGGTGCCGACGGACGCCGGGTTGATCGTCGTGAAGTCGAGGATCGGGACGCCGTCCTTGGCGTAGCCGGTCTCCGCCTCGGTACTGCAGGCCCCGGTGATCGGCTTCGACGACCGGGCGAAGTCAACGTTGAGTGGCGTGGACAGCTGGTTGCACAGCTGGTTCTGGCCGGCTCCCGAGCCCACCGCGTCGACGCCTTCGGTCACCTCGGTCCGGCTCCAGTTGTCCACCGTGTCGGTCGTGTCGACGTTGTCGTTCTTCTGGCAGTAGAACTCCTCCTGCGTGGAGGGGAACGG
>DATJBC010000184.1:0-12502 GCA_035515515.1 Acidimicrobiales bacterium | reverse complement strand
CACGGCCTCGGCCCCCTCGGCCCCGGCGACGTCCCCCACCACGCCCCGGATGTGGGCACACGCCGACTGGGCGTCCTCGGCGGTGGCGGTGCGGCCCGTGCCGATGGCCCAGATGGGCTCGTAGGCGATCACGAGCCCCGCCACCTGCTCGGCGGAGAGCCCTTTGAGGGCGGCGGTGATCTGGGTGGTGAGGCGCGCCTCGGTCTCTCCGTCCTCGCGCTCCTCCTCGGTCTCCCCCACACACAGGATGGGGGTCATGGCGTGGCGCAGGACCGCCCGAACGGTGAGGGCCACCACCTCGTCGGTCTGGCCGAAGAACTGCCGGCGCTCGGAGTGGCCCACGATCACGAGCGACACCCCCAGGCGCGCCAACATGGGAGGGGCGACCTCGCCGGTGAAGGCACCCTGGTCGTCGTGGTGACAGTGCTGGGCGCCCAGCAGCACAGGGATGGCGCGGTCCTCGATGACCGTCTGCACCGAGCGCAGGCTGGTGAACGGGGGGTGCACCGACACGTCCAGCGCCGCCACGTCGTCGGCGCCCAGCCGCAGCCCGAGGTCCTGCACGGTGCGGATGGCCTGCAGGTGGTCGTGGTGCATCTTCCAGTTGCCGCTCACCAGCGGGCGCCGGCTCGATCGCGAAGCCGTCACGCGGGCACCTCCGGCGCGTTGGGGGCGCGGCGCAGGGCGGCCAGCCCCGGTAGGTCGCCGTGCTCGAGGAGCTCGAGCGAGGCGCCGCCGCCCGTGGACACGAAGCCGACCCGGCCGGCCAGGCCCAGGCGGTCGAGGGCGGCCACCGAGTCGCCGCCCCCCACCACCGAGAACGCCCGCCCGTCCGCCACCGCCTGGGCCAGCGCGGTGGTGCCGGCCGCGAAGCGGGGGTCCTCGAACACCCCCATGGGGCCGTTCCACAGCACGGTGCGGGCCCCGGCCACCAGGTCGGCGTAGGTCCCCGCCGTCTCCGGCCCGATGTCGAGGCCCCGCCAGCCGGCCGGGACGTCGGGCCCCACCATGCGCACCTCGCCCGTCCCCGGCGCGCCGTCGCCCAGGGTGCCCCCGGGAGCGAGGGCCACCACGTCGGTGGGCAGGGCGATGCGCCCCCCGGCCCCCTCCAGGAGGGCGGCGCACGCCTCCACCTGATCGGGCTCGACGAGCGAGTCGCCCACGTCGTGGCCCCGGGCCGCCAGGAACGTGAAGGCCATCCCCCCGCCCACGGCCAGGTGGTCGACCCGCTCGAGCAGGGCCCGCACCACCCCCAGCTTGTCGGCCACCTTGGCCCCGCCCACCACGGCCACGAAGGGGCGGGCGGCGCCCGCCCGCAGCCCCCCCAGCACCTCCACCTCGCGGGCCAGGAGCCGCCCGGCGGCGGACGCCAGGCGGGTGGGCGGGCCCACGATGGAGGCGTGCGCCCGGTGGGAGGCGCCGAAGGCGTCGTTCACGTAGGCGTCGAAGCCGGCCACCAGCCGGTCGACGAAGCCGGGGTCGTTGGCCTCCTCCCCGGGGTCGGCCCGCAGGTTCTCGAGGAGGGCCACCCCGGGGACGAGCTCCTCCAGGCGGGCCCGCACGGGCGCCACGTCGTAGCGGGGATCAGGCGTGCCCCGGGGCCGGCCCAGGTGGGTGGCGGCCGTCACGCGGGCGCCGCCCGCCAGCAACCACGACAAGGTGGGCGCCGCCGCCCGGATGCGGAAGTCGTCGGCCACCTCGGCCCGGTCGCCCGCGCCGTGGCGCAGCGGCACGTTGAAGTCGACGCGCACGAGCACCCGGCGGCCGTCCAGGGCGGGGAGGTCCTCCAGCAGGGGGAGGCCGGCGAGCGGGCCGGCGTCGGGGGCCACGCCCGCGTCCGCCGCCTGCTCAGGCGGGCGGTTGGGCCGAGCCCACCAGGCCGACCAGGTCCACCAGCCGGTTGGCGTACCCCCACTCGTTGTCGTACCAGCCCTGCACCTTGACCAGGGTGGTGTCGTCGTCGACGGGCATCACCATGGTGAGGCCGGCGTCGAAGGTGCAGCTGGCCGGGCTGCCCACGATGTCGGAGGACACCACGGGGTCGGCGGTGTAGTCGAGGACCGCGGCGAGCGGGCCGCTCGCCGCGGCGGCCTCGAAGGCGGCGTTCACCTCGGCCACCGTCACCACCCGGGGCACCACGGCGGTGAAGTCGGTGATGGACCCGTCCGACACCGGCACCCGCAGGGCGGCGCCGTCGAGGCGCCCGACCATGGCGGGCAGCACGAGCCCGGTGGCGCGGGCCGCCCCCGAGGAGGCGGGCACGATGTTCTGGGCGGCGGCCCGGGCCCGGCGCAGGTCCTTGTGGGGCAGGTCGAGCAGGTTCTGGTCGTTGGTGTAGGCGTGCACGGTCGTCATGAGGCCGCTGCGCAGCCCGAAGGCGTCCTCGAGGACGCGCACCATGGGCACGAAGCAGTTGGTCGTGCACGAGGCGTTGGACACCACCACGTGGGTGGCGGGGTCGAAGGTGTCGTCGTTGACGCCCATGACGAAGGTGGCGTCGGCGTCGCCCGACGGGCCCGAGATGACCACGCGCGCCGCCCCGCCCTCGAGGTGGGCCGCGGCGTCGCGCCGGGCGGTGAAGCGCCCCGTGGACTCCACCACCACGTCCACCCCCAGGTCCTTCCAGGGCAGCCCGGCGGGCTCGCGCTCGGCCAGCACGGCCACGGGCTCGCCCGCCACCACGATGTGGTCGCCCTCGGCCCGCACCTCGGCGTCGAAGCGCCCGTAGGTGGTGTCGTAGCGCAGCAGGTGCGCGTTGGTGGCCGCGTCGGTGAGGTCGTTGAGCGCCACCACCTGCACGTCGGCCCCCTGGGCGCGCGCCGCGCGCAGGAAGTTGCGCCCGATGCGGCCGAAGCCGTTGATGCCCACCCGAACCGTCATGCGCTGCCCTTGGCCATGGAGTCCCTATCCGACCAGACGGCCCAGGGCGGCCGCCAGTCTCGCGGGGTCGTGCGCCCGCCCGTTGGCCTTGGCCAGGGGCCCGCGCACCACCGGCACCCCGGGGTCGCCCAGCTCGATGGCGCCCGGGTCGGCCACCACGACGTCCACCTCGACCCCGTGGGCGGCCAGGGCGGCCACGTGGGCGGCCACGTCGAAGCCGGCCGTCTCCTCGCCCTCGGGGTGCAGGTTGGCCACGTACACCCGCCGCCCCGGCGAGCGCCGGATGCCCTCGGCGATGTCGGGCACGGCCACGGCGGCCAGCACGCTGGTGAACAGCGAGCCCGGCCCCACCACCACCTGGTCCGCCCGGGCCAGGGCCTCGAGGGCGGCCGGGGGGGCGGGCGGGTCGGCGGGGACGAGCGACACCCGGCGGATGCGGGGGGTGCGCATCACGTTCGTCTGGCCCTCGATCTCGCCGGCGTCGGACTCGGCCTTGAGCACCACGGGCTCCGCCGCGGCCGGCACCACCCGTCCCACGGCCCCGAGGAGGCGGCCGGCCTCGTCGAGGGCCTCCTGGACGTCGCCGCAGGCGGTGATGAGCCCGGCGATGACCAGGTTGCCCAGGGCGTGCCCGGCCAGCTCGCCCACCTCGAAGCGCTGGCCGAAGGCGGCCGCCAGGGCCGAGGAGTCCTGGGCCAGGGCCTCCAGGCACTTGCGCAGGTCCCCGGGGGGCATGATGCCCAGCTGGCGGCGCAGGCGCCCCGACGACCCGCCGTCGTCGGCCACCGACACGATGGCGGTCACCGACCCGGCGTAGCGGCGGACGGCCCGCAGGGAGGCGGCCAGGCCGTGGCCCCCGCCCACGGCCACCACGGTGGGCCCCGGGCCCCTCATCGCTCGATGTCCCGGTGGATCACGATGGGGCTCGCCCCCCGGGCCGCCAGGCGCCGGGCCAGCTCGTCGGCCAGCACCACCGAGCGGTGCCGGCCCCCCGTGCACCCCAGGGCCACCGTCAGATAGGCCTTGCCCTCCTCGGCGAAGGCGGGCAGGAGCGTGCCCACCAGGTCCTCCACCCGGTCGAGGAAGTCGTGGGTGGCGTCCTGGGACAGCACGTAGTCGCGCACCGGCTCGTCGAGGCCCGACAGCGGGCGCAGCTTCTCCACCCAGTGGGGGTTGGGCAGGAACCGGCAGTCGAGGACGACGTCGGCGTCGAGGGGCAGCCCGTGCTTGTAGCCGAAGGACACCACCGAGGTGCGCATGCCGCTCTCGTCGTCGTCGCCGAAGAGCTCGGTCACGCGCTGGCGCAGCTGGTTGACGTTGAGCTCGGCGGTGTCCACCACCACGTCGGCCTGCTCGCGCATGGGCTCGAGCAGGCGGCGCTCGTCGGCGATGGCCTCGGCCACCTGGCGCTCGGCGATGGGGTGGCGCCGGCGCGTCCCCTCGTAGCGCCGCACGAGCACGTCCTGGGGGGCGTCGAGGTAGACGATGCGCACCCGATGGCCCCGGGCCCGCAGGTCCTCCACGGCGGGCAGCGCCTCGGCCACCCCCGCCCCCCGGGCCCGGCCCAGCACCAGCGCCACGCGCTCGTGGGTGGAGCCCGGCCCGCCCACCACGTCGGCGACCTCGATGAGCAGCGAGGGCGGCATGTTGTCGATGACGTACCAGCCGGCGTCCTCCAGGGCGGCCGCCGCGGTGGAGCGCCCCGCGCCCGACATGCCCGTGATCACCAGGAAGTCACTCATCGCTCCCATCCTGGCCCAGCCCCGCCGCCAACCGGGTACCCCGGGCGGCGCCGTTGCCCGCCACCCCCGGCACCCCGCCCCGGGGCGGGCGGGGCCGGTGCAGGTGGTCGTGCACGGCCTCGGCCACGGCGTCGGGGAGCCAGGGCAGGGCCCGCAGGTCCTCGACCGAGGCCCCCCGCAGCGCCCGCACCCCGCCCATCTCGCGCAGCAGGCGGGTGCGGCGGGACGGGCCCAGCCCGGGCACGCCCTCCAGGGCGCTGGCCGTCATGCGCTTGCCCCGCAGGTCGCGGTGGTAGGTGACGGCGAAGCGATGGGCCTCGTCGCGCACCCGCTGCAGGAGGAACAGCGCGTCGGATCCCCGCGGCACGGGGACGGGGTCGGGGCGCCCGGGCACGTAGACCTCCTCGAAGGACTTGGCCAGGGCGGCCACGGGGATCTCCTCGGCCAGGCCGAGGCGCTCGAGCACGCGCACCCCCACCCCCAGCTGGCCCTTGCCCCCGTCGAGCAGGAGCAGCTGGGGCGGGTAGGCGAAGCGCCGGGCCTTGGCGCTGCCCGCCACGGCGTCCTCGCCCTTGGTCTCGCGGCGCGCGGCGAGCAGGGCGCTCAGGCGCCGGGTGAGGACCTCCTCCATCGCCGCGTAGTCGTCGTTGCCCGCCACGCCCTTGAGCCGGAAGCGGCGGTACTCGGACTTGCGGGGCAGCCCGTCCTCGAGCACCACCATCGACCCCACGTAGTCGGTGCCCTGCAGGTGGCTCATGTCGTAGCACTCGATGCGCAGGGGGGCATGGGGCAGGCCCAGCACCTCCTGCAGCGACTGCAGGGCGCGCGCCCGGCTGGCGTGGTCCGAGGCCCGGCGCAGGCGGTGGCGGGTGAGCTCCTCCCCGGCGTTGCGCGCCGCCGTCTGCAACAGGGCCCGCCTGCCGCCCCGCAGCGGGACCCGCAGCGCCACGGGCCCACCCCGGCGGTCGGCCAGGAACGCCTCGTAGAGCGGGGCGGGGTCGGGGGTCACGGGCACGAGCACCTGCCGGGGCACCTCGGGCGCGGCGGCGCCCTCGCTCCCCCACGAGCGCGGATCGCCCGCCCCCGACGTCCACCCCGAGCTGTCGCCGCCGCGCACCCGGGCGCGGCGGGGCTCGGGCGGCGCCGGCACGGCCTCGCCGTAGAGCTCCTCCAGCACCCGGCCCACCAGCTGGGCGGTGGTCAGGTCCTCGACCTTGTCCACCACGAAGCCGCGCCGCCCCACGATGCGCCCCCGGCGCACGTGCAGCACGCACACCGCCGCCTCGAGCGGGTCCTCGTCGATGCCCACCACGTCGAGGTCCTCGGGGCGGTCGGTGACGACCTGCTGGCGCTCGCACGCCATGTGCAGCGTGTGCAGCCGGTCGCGCAACCGGGCCGCCCGCTCGAAGTCGAGGGAGCCGGCGGCCTCCTCCATCTCGGTGGTGAGCCGGCGCTCCACCTCGTCGGTGTCCCCGGACAGAAACGCCATGAGGTCGCGCACCATGGCGTCGTAGCGGTCACGCTCCACCGCCCCGATGCAGGGCCCCGAGCACCGCTCGATGTGGAACAACAGGCACGGCTTGCCCAGTTTCACGTGGCGCTCGAGCTTGCTGTCCGAGCAGGTGCGCACGGGGAAGGTGCGCCGCAACAGGTCCAGGGTGTCGCGGATGGCCCCCACGTGCGCGTAGGGCCCGAAGTAGCGCACCCCGGCCCGGCGCCGCCCCCGGACCACGGCCGCCCGGGGCCACTCGTCGCCCACCGTCACGGCCAGCGAGGGGTAGGACTTGTCGTCGGCCAGGCGGATGTTGAAGCGGGGGCGGTGCCGCTTGATGAGGGCGTACTCGAGGAGGATGGCCTCCACCTCGTTGTCGACCTGGATCCACTCCACGCGCTGCGCGCTGGCCACCATCTGGGCCGTGCGGGGGGGCAGGGTGGCCGGGTCGGCGAAGTAGTTGGCCAGGCGGCTGCGCAGCGACTTGGCCTTGCCCACGTACAGGACCCGCCCGGCGCCGTCCAGGAACTGGTAGGAGCCGGGGGCGTCGGGGACCTGGCTGGGGGCCGGGCGGGTGCGCACACCTCCACTGTGCCGTACCGCGGACCCCGGCCGGGCCGCCCGGCGGCCGCCCGGCAGGCCCGCGGGGGCGCCCTTGGGCCCGGCGGGCGCCTACACTCGCGAGCAAGCGCCGGCCTGGTACCCCGGCGTACATATCGTTCCGAGGCCGACAACCCCGCGGATGGGCGACCAGGCTGTCCCCGCCGGCCACACATCGGAGCGCTCCCCGAAGGGGGTCCGATCATGTTCCGGTTGCAACGGGCGCTCCCCGAGCCGTACCGCCACGCGACACCCGAGGACCTGGCAGCCCGCATCGCCGCCGCCAAGGCGGCGCTGGGGCCACGGCTGCTCGTCCTGGGCCACCACTACCAGCGCGACGAGGTGATGCGCTGGGCGGACGCCCGGGGCGACTCCTTCGGCCTGTCGCGCATCGCCGCCGACCGGCGCGACGCCGACTACGTCGTCTTCTGCGGCGTGCACTTCATGGCCGAGTCGGCCGACATCCTCACCGCGCCCCACCAGCAGGTCGTCCTCCCCGACCTCAACGCCGGGTGCTCCATGGCCGACATGGCGGACATCGACGCCGTGGAGGACGCCTGGGAGGCGCTGGCGGCGGTGACCGACGTGGAGCGGGTGGTACCCGTGACCTACATGAACTCCTCGGCCGCCCTCAAGGCCTTCGTGGGCCGCCACGGCGGGGCGGTGTGCACCTCGTCCAACGCCCGTGCCGTGCTCACGTGGGCGCTCGACCCCGCCGGCACGGGCCGGGCCCAGGGCGACAAGGTCCTGTTCTTCCCCGACCAGCACCTGGGGCGCAACACCGGGTTCGAGCTCGGCTACGACGCCCGGGACATGCGGGTGTGGAACCCGCGCCTGGACGCGGGCGGCCTGGACGACGCCGACATCAAGGAGGCCACGCTCCTGTTGTGGAAGGGCCACTGCTCGGTGCACCAGCGCTTCCGTCCCGAGCACGTCGACGCCTTCCGCCAGGCGCATCCCGGCGGCGTCGTCGTCGTCCATCCCGAATGCGCGCACGAGGTGGTGGACATGGCCGATCAGGTCGGGTCGACCGACTTCATCATCAAGGCGGTGCGCGCCGCCGCGCCGGGCTCGGTCATCGGCGTGGGCACCGAGATCCACCTCGTCAAGCGGCTGGCCGACGAGCACCCCGACAAGACGGTGGTCTCGCTGGACCCGCTCGTGTGCCCGTGCTCGACCATGTTCCGCATCGACGCCGCCCACCTGTGCTGGGTCCTCGAGCGGCTGGTGGCGGGCGAGGTGGTGAACCGCATCACCGTCGACCCCGACACGGCGTCGTGGGCGGCGGTGGCGCTCCAGCGCATGCTCGACATCACCTGACGGCGGCGCCGCCCCGTGCCGCCTCGTGCGGCCACTCCTCGAACACCGAGCAACGCCCGCCGGCGGTGAAGCGCAGCACCCACAGGTCGCGCCACACCCCCACGGCCTCGTCGTCGTAGTGCACCTCGACCCGGATGACCGCCGTGTCGGCGTCCACGGCCACCACGTCGCTCGCCATGGTGAAGCCCTCGTCGGGCCCGGCCCGCTCGGCCTCCCAGAACTCGGCCAGGTCCACCAGGCCCCGCACCGGCGCCACCCACGGCCCCGGCAGGTAGGTCACGTCGGCGGTGAACAGCTCGGCCAACCGCCCCGTCCCCGGGGCGCGCCACGCCTCCTCGTAGGCCCGCACCCACGCCTCGACGCGCTCGCGCCGCACCACGGCCATCAGCCCGCCCGCCGGCGCCGCCCGCCGGCGGCGCCCTCCTTGGCCCGGCTCCCCGAGGCGCCCCCCGCGCCCTTGGCGGCCGCGCCCGCCCGGGTGCCCGCCGTCCGGGTGCCCGCCGCCCGGGGCTTGGCGGCGGCCCGCCGCCGCACCCCGGCGCCACCGGCGCGCGCCAGGACGGGGGCCAGCACCACGCCGGTGGCGCTGGCGGGGCTGGCGGCCACCTCCTCGGGGGTGCCGGCCGCCACCACGCGCCCGCCGCGCTCGCCCCCCTCGGGGCCGAGGTCCACGATCCAGTCGGCCGTCTTCACCACGTCGAGGTTGTGCTCGATGACGATCACCGTGTTGCCCTGCTCCACCAACCGCGACAGGACCTCGAGCAGCTTGCGCACGTCGTCGAAGTGCAGCCCCGTGGTGGGCTCGTCGAGCACGTAGAGGGTGTGGCCCGTGGAGCGGCGCGACAGCTCCGACGCCAGCTTGACCCGCTGGGCCTCGCCGCCCGACAGCGTGGGGGCGGGCTGTCCCAGGCGGATGTAGCCCAAGCCCACGTCGACCAGCGTCTGCAGGTGGCGGGCGATGGTCGGCTGGTTGGCGAAGAACCCCAGGGCCTCCTCGCACGACATGTCGAGCACGTCCCCGATGTTCTTCCCCTTGAAGGTCACCTCGAGCGTCTCGCGGTTGTAGCGGGCCCCGGCGCACACCTCGCAGGGCACGTACACGTCGGGCAGGAAGTGCATCTCGATCTTGATGGTGCCGTCGCCTGCGCACGCCTCGCAGCGGCCGCCCCGCACGTTGAAGGAGAAGCGCCCGGGCAGATAGCCGCGCACCTTGGCCTCCGAGGTCTGGCTGAAGAGCTTGCGCACGTGGTCGAAGAGGCCCGTGTAGGTGGCCGGGTTCGAGCGCGGCGTGCGCCCGATGGGCGACTGGTCGATGTCGACCACCTTGTCCACGTGCTTGACCCCGTCGATGCCGGCGTGCTGGCCCGGCGTGGTACGGGCCCGGTGGACCTGGGCCAGCATCGACTGCAGGAGGATGTCGTTGACCAACGTCGACTTGCCCGAGCCCGACACGCCCGTCACCGCCACCAGGCAGCCCAGCGGGAACGCCACGTCGATGCCCTGGAGGTTGTGCTCGCGGGCGCCCCGCACCACCAGCTCGTCGCCCGACCCCGCCCGGCGCTTGTCGGGCACCGGGACGGTGCGCTCGCCGGCCAGGTACCGGCCGGTGACCGACCCCGCCGCGGCCAGCAGCCCGGGCACCTCGCCGCTGTAGACGATGGCGCCCCCGTGCTCACCGGCGCCGGGACCGATGTCGACCACGTGGTCGGCCTGGCGGATGGTCTCCTCGTCGTGCTCCACCACGATCACCGTGTTGCCCAGGTCGCGCAGGCGCACCAGGGTGTCGAGCAGGCGGCGGTTGTCGCGCTGGTGCAGCCCGATGGAGGGCTCGTCCAGCACGTAGAGCACGCCCACCAGCCCCGACCCGATCTGGCTGGCCAGGCGGATGCGCTGGGCCTCGCCCCCCGACAGCGTGGAGGTGGCCCGGGCCAGCGACAGGTAGTCGAGGCCCACGTCGAGCAGGAACGTGAGGCGGGCCCGCACCTCGCGCAGCACCCGGTCGGCGATGAGGTGCTCGCGCTCGGAGAGCTCGAGGGCGGCGATCTCGTCTGCGGCGCGGGTGATCGACAGGCTGCACAGCTCGTAGATGGAGCGCCCCCCCACCGTCACGGCCAGCGACTCCGGCTTGAGCCGGGCCCCCCCGCAGTCGGGGCAGGGCACCTCGCGCATGAAGGTCTCCGCCCACTGGCGCACGGACTCGGAGTCCGAGTCGCGATGGCGCCGCTTCAGCCACGGCACCACCCCCTCGAAGTGCGACGAGAACGAGCGCTGCCGGCCGTAGCGGTTGCGGTAGCGCACGTGCACCTGGCGCTGGGCCGAGCCGTAGAGCACCACCTTCTTGTCCTTGGCCCGGAGCTTGGACCACGGCACGTCCATCGAGAACCCGAACTCGTCGGCCACGGCGTTGAGGATGCGGTCGAACCAGCGGCTGTGGCCCCCCGACCACGGCGACAGCGCCCCGTCGGCGAGGGACAGGCCGGGGTCGGGCACCACCAGGAGCGGGTCGACCTCGAACTGCGTCCCGAGGCCGTCACAGGCGGGGCACGCCCCGTAGGGCGAGTTGAACGAGAAGTTGCGGGGGGCGGGCTCCTCGAACGACAGCCCGCACACCGTGCACGCCAGGTGCTCGGAGAAGGTGATGAGCTCCTCGGCGCCGTCCTCGCCGAGCACGCCGATGGTGGCCACGCCGTCGGTGAGGCGCAGGGCCGTCTCCATCGATTCGGTCAGGCGCTGGCGGATGTCGGCCCGCCGCACCAGGCGGTCCACCACCACCTCGATGGTGTGCTGCTCGTAGCGGGCCAGGTTCTGCGCGGCCCGCCCCGCCAGCTCCACCACCTCGCCGTCCACCCGGACGCGGGCGAACCCCTGCTTGGCCAGGTCGTCGAGGAGGGCCTCGTACTCCCCCTTGCGGCCCCGCACCACCGGTGCCAGCACCTGGAAGCGGGTCCCCTCGGGCAGGTCCAGCACGCGGTCCACGATCTGCTGGGGGGTCTGGCGGGCCACCGGCCGCCCGCAGGAGGGGCAGTGGGGCCGTCCCACCCGGGCGTACAGCAGGCGCAGGTAGTCGTAGATCTCGGTGACGGTCCCCACCGTGGAGCGCGGGTTGCGGCTGGCCGACTTCTGGTCGATGGAGATGGCCGGGGACAGGCCCTCGATGAAGTCGACGTCGGGCTTGTCCATCTGCCCCAGGAACTGGCGGGCGTACGCCGAGAGCGACTCCACGTAGCGGCGCTGTCCCTCGGCGTAGATGGTGTCGAAGGCGAGCGACGACTTGCCCGAGCCCGACAGCCCGGTGAACACGATGAGCCGGTCGCGGGGTAGCTCCAGCGACACGTCGCGCAGGTTGTGCTCCCGGGCACCGCGGATCACGAGTCGCTCGGTCATCGGGGCGAGGATACCGGTGGGCCGCGGTGGCGAGGGCAGGGGACGCCCGCCGCTCAGGCGGTGGGGGTGGCGGCCACGCGCGCCGCGTCGGCGCCCGCAGGAGGGCCGCCCAGGGCCTCCTCGGACTCGACCAGGACGAGGCGGAGCTCGGCGATGTCGTCGCGCAGCAGGGCCGCCTCCTCGTAGCGCAGCTCGCTCGCCGCCAGGCGCATCTCCTGCTCCAGGCGGACCACGAGGCGCTGCAGCTCGTCCACCGGGAGCTCCGCCAGCTCGGCCATGGCGTCGACCCCCCCGGCGGCGCCCGCCCGGCGGCCGGGCAGGGGGCGCCGCCCGCCCACCCCGTCGTGCCGGGGGCGCCCGGCCCGCATGGGGGTGCCGGGGCGGGCCCGGCCCCCGCGGCCGCCCCGGGTGGCCTGGGGCTCGGCCCCGGCGGGCCGGATGCGCTCGAGGATGTCGGTGACCGCCTTGCGGATGGTGGTGGGGTCGATGCCGTGCTCGGCGTTGTAGGCCTGCTGCAGGGCCCGGCGGCGCTGGGTCTCGGAGATGGCCTCGCGCATGGCGTCGGTGATGGTGTCGGCGTACAGCACCACCAGGCCGTCGACGTTGCGCGCCGCGCGGCCCATGGTCTGGATGAGCGACGAGGCCGAGCGCAGGAAGCCGGTCTTGTCGGCGTCGAGGATGGCCACCAGCTGCACCTCGGGAAGGTCGAGGCCCTCCCGCAGGAGGTTGATGCCCACCAGCACGTCGTACTCCCCGAGGCGCAGGTCGCGCAGGAGCTCGATCCGGGTGATGGTGTCGATGTCGGAGTGCAGGTACCGGACCCGAACTCCGAGCTCGAGGAGGTAGTCGGTCAGGTCCTCGGCCATCTTCTTGGTCAAGGTGGTGACGAGCACCCGGCCACCGGCGTCGGCGGCTAGGCGGATCCGCTCCAGCAGGTCGTCGATCTGGCCGGTGGTGGGCTGGATCACGACCTCGGGGTCCACCAGGCCCGTGGGCCGGATGACCTGGTCGACCACCTGGCTGGACACGTCGATCTCGTAGGCGCCCGGGGTGGCCGACAGGAACACCACCTGGCCCACCTTGG
>DATJBC010000183.1:0-2221 GCA_035515515.1 Acidimicrobiales bacterium | reverse complement strand
AGGTGGCCAGGATGCGAATCCTCGTGTTGGGGGGCGACGGGTACCTGGGGTGGCCGACGGCGTTGCACCTGTCACGCCGGGGCCATGACGTGGGCGTGGCCGACAACTTCTGCCGGCGTGGCTATGACCACGAGATGGGCGTGGACTCGCTCGTGCCCATCTGCCAGCTCCAGAAGCGGGCCCGGCGCTGGGAGGAGATCTCGGGGCTCGGCCTCGAGCTGTTCGTGGGGGACCTCACCGACCACCGCTTCGTGGAGGAGATGCTCGAGCGCTTCCGCCCCGACGCCGTCGTGCACTTCGCCGAGCAACGCAGCGCCCCCTACTCCATGATCGACCGCCGCCACGCGGTGTACACCCAGGTGAACAACGTGGTGGGGACGCTCAACCTCCTCTACGCCATCGCCTCCCAGGACCGCTCCATCCACCTGGTGAAGCTCGGGACCATGGGGGAGTACGGCTACCCCAACATCGACATCGAAGAGGGCTTCATCGAGATCACCCACAAGGGCCGCACCGACGTCATGCCCTACCCCAAGCAGCCGGGCAGCTTCTACCACCTCTCCAAGGTGCACGACTCCCACAACATGATCTTCGCGGCGAAGATCTGGGGCCTGCGCATGACCGACCTCAACCAGGGCGTGGTCTACGGCCAGGAGACCGACGAGACCACCATGGACGACGACCTGGCCACCCGCTTCGACTACGACGCGGTGTTCGGGACCGTGCTCAACCGCTTCTGCGTCCAGGCCGTGGTGGGGCACCCCCTCACCGTCTACGGCGAGGGGGGCCAGACCAGGGGCATGCTCAACATCAAAGACACCCTGGCCTGCGTGGAGCTCGCCCTCATGCACCCCGCCGAGGAGGGCGAGTACCGGGTCTTCAACCAGTTCACCGAGTCCCTCAGCGTGCTGCAGATGGCCGAGATGGTGGCCGACGCCTACCCGGGCAAGGTCCGCATCGAGCACATGGACGACCCCCGGGTGGAGAAGGAGCAGCACTACTACCGGGCCGCCCACACCAAGCTGCTGGACCTCGGGCTCGTGCCGCACCTGCTGGACGAGGCCACCATCCAGGGCCTGCTGCAGGTGGCCGAACGCCACCGCGACCGCGTGCACCTCGAGGCCATCGCCCCCACCGTGGAGTGGCGCCAGACGTCCAGCACGTTGGTGACGGCCTCACCCGCCCGGCAGTTGCGCGAGGCCCCCGCGGCGAGCAGCGTCACCAACGGCTCGGCCCCGGCGCCGTCGGAGAGCGTCGGCCCGCTCGACTGACCCGCCGCCCCGGACGCGTGTCGTCCGGGGCGCACGGCAACGCCGGCGACCGGCCGGCGCCAGCGGTCCCCGCCGCGGTCGCGGCCTCTAGGGTTGCCGCCCATGACCGACAGCGGCGCTCCCGGTCGTGGCGCGCGCCCGGTCACATGGCGGGCGCACGCGCTGGGGGTGGCGTGGGTCCTGGCCGTGGCCGGCGCGCTGGTGGCGCCCGCGCTGGCGCACGGCACCTCGCTGGGGCCCATCGACTGGCTGTCGCAGTACGGGCTGGGGCGCCGGCCCGGCGGGGTCGTGCACAACCGCCAGACCCTCGACCAGGTGACCGAGATGATCCCCTGGACCACCGTGGGCTGGACCCAGGTGCACGCCGGCTACCTGCCGCTGTGGAACCCCTCCAGCGGGCTGGGCATGCCCCTGGCGTTCAACTGGCAGGCGGCGTCGTTCAGCGTCCCCGCCCTGGTGGGCTACATGGTGCCGCTCCACCTGGCCTACACCGCCGAGGTCCTCACCGTCCTCGCCCTCGCCGGGACGGGGGCCTACGTGCTCGGCGCCGTGCTGGGCCTGGGCGCGCTGGGGTGCGCCATGACGGCGACCGTCTTCGAGCTGGGCGGGCCCTTCGCCGCCTGGCTGGGCTGGCCCGTGGCCTGGGTCATGGCGTGGGCCGGGTGGCTGTTCGCCGCGCTGGTGGTCGTGGTGCGGGGGCGGCGACGCGGGCGGTCCGTGGTGGTGCTCGCCCTGGCGGTGGCGGCCGCCGTGTACGCGGGGCAGCCCGACATGCTCGTCATGCTGGCGCTGGTGGCGGTGGTGTTCGTCGTGGCCCTGGCCTTGTGGGCGCCCGGCGGCGGGCGCCGGGGGCGCGACGTGGCGCGGCCGCTCGTCGACGTGGCGGGCGCCGCGCTAGCGGGCGCCGCGCTGGCCGCCCCGCTGCTGTTGCCCGGGGCCCAGCTCCTGGA
>DATJBC010000182.1:0-22727 GCA_035515515.1 Acidimicrobiales bacterium | reverse complement strand
CTCTTGGCCCCTCAGCCCCCCAGCCCGTCGAGCACGGCGACCAGGTCGTCGGGCAGCGGCGCCTCCCACGTCCGGCGGCCCCCGGCGGGGTGGTCGAGGGTGAGCCGGGCGGCGTGGAGGAACATCCGCCCCGTCGCCGGCGCCCGGGCGCCGGCCGCCCGGGCGGCGGCGCCGTAGCGGGCGTCGCCCACCACGGGGTGGCCGATGGCCGCCAGGTGCACCCGCACCTGGTGGGTGCGGCCGGTGTCGAGCGCCACGCGCACCAACGTGCACGGCGTGTCGCCCCCGAAGCGCCGCACGACGCGGTAGCGGGTGCGGGCGTGGCGCCCCCCGGCCCGCACCGCCATGCGCGTGGGGTCCCGGGACGAGCGGCCGATGGGGGCCTCGATGACGCCCTCGTCGGCGTCCACGGCCCCCACCACCAGCGCCAGGTACTCGCGCTCGGCCCGGTGCGAGCGGAACTGCCGTGCCAGCGCCCGGTAGGCGTCGGGCGTGCGGGCCACGACGAGCAAGCCCGAGGTGTCCTTGTCGAGCCGGTGCACGATGCCGGGACGCCACGGGTCCGCCTCGTGGGCGAAGGCCGGCGCCAGGTCGGGGAACGACGCCGCCAGGCCGTCCACCAGGGTGCCGCCCGTGTGCCCGGCGCCGTGGTGCACCACCACGCCGGCCGGCTTGTCCACCACCACCAGCGCGTCGTCGGCGTGGACGACCCTGAAGGGCACGGTGGCGTCGGGACGGGGCGCAGGGCGCGGCGCGGCGACGACGTCGAAGGCCAGTCGCTGGCCGGCGGCCACGGGACGGCCGGCGGTGCCCACCACGGCGCCGTCGAGGCGCACCGCGCCGGTGGCGACGAGATGGGCCACCACCCGCCGCGACAGCCCGCTCACGAGCGCCACGGCGCGGTCGACGCGCAGGCCCGCCATGGCCGCGGGCACCACGACCTCCACCCGCCGCGCGTCCTCGGCCGGCTCGCCCGCCGGCGCCGGTGGGGCGGGGCCCCTCACCCCGGCCGGTCGCCGCGCCACAGCAGCACGGCGGCCAGGATGCCCCCCACCACGATGCTGGCGTCGGCCACGTTGAACGTCGGCCAGAAGTGCAGCGCCACGAAGTCGATGACGGCCCCGTGGTCCGAGCGCACCACGCGATCGGCCAGGTTGCCGAGCGCCCCGCCCATGACGAGCCCGAAGGCGACGGTGAGCGCCGTGGAGGGCGCCCGCGGCACCACCCGCAGCAGCACCAGCACCACGATCAGGGCCACCACCGCCAGGACGGGCCCCCACCCCTGCGCCAGGCTGAAGGCGCTGCCCGAGTTGTAGGTCAGCGCCAGGTCGAGCTTCCACACGACGTGGATGGGGCCGTGGGCCAGCCGGTGGACGGCCCACGTCTTGGTCAGCTGGTCGAGCGCCAGCACCCCGGCGGCGACGAGCCCGGCGACGAGCAGGCGCCGGCCGGCTGCGCGCCTGGGGCGCTCCCCGCCGCTCAGCGCCGGTGCAGGCCCCCGCTCTTGCACGACACGCACAGGCGCGCGTACGGCAGGGCGCGCAGCCTGGCCTTGGGGATGGGCTGCCCGCAGTTCTCGCATGCCCCGTACATCTTGGTCTCGATGGCGGCCAAGGCGGCGTCGATCTCGTCGATCGTGGCCATGGCCTGCGCCGACAGGGTGAGGTCGCGCTCGCGGTCGACGGCCACGGTGCCGCCCTCCCCGGACTCCTCGTCGAACTGCACGTCCCCGGGCTCCCGCTCGAGGGCCAGGGACTCGGCCTCGGCCCGCAGGTCCTCGGCCTGGCCCTGGTAGACGGTGCGCTCCTCGAGCAGCAGGGCGCGCTGCTCCTCGAGGAACTTGGCGTCCGAGGCGTAGGGCCCGCGGGTGGGCTTGACGGGCTTGGGCGGGGCCTTGGCCGGGGCCGGGCGGAGCGCCGTCTTGGTGCCGCCCGCGGCGCGCGCCGGGGGGGCCGGCGCCCTCTTGGCGGGCGGCGCCTTCTTGGGCGGGGGGGCCTTCTTGGGCGGCGGGGCCTTCTTGGGCGGCGGGGCCTTCTTGGCGGGCGCCTTCTTGGGCGGGGCCGCCTTCTTGGCGGGCGCCTTCTTGGCGGGCGCCTTCTTGGGCGGGGGCGCCTTCTTGGCGGGGGCCGCCTTCTTCTTGGCCGGCGGCTTCCTGGCGGGGGCCGCCTTCTTCTTGGCCGGCGGCTTCCTGGCGGGAGCCATCAGCGGGCCGTCCCCCGTCCTCGCACTGTGGTTGGGATGTCGCTCATCTCCCCGGGTCGGTCGGCCGATGAAGGTGGGCGACCATAGCGTCGCCCCGTTCGGGCGGCAAACACCCGCGCCGTGCACGCCGGCGTCCGCGACGGCGCGCCGGCGCGGCGCGTCGCCCGGGGCGGCCGAGCGCGTCCAATACGCTGGGGCCATGTCCGACCCCCCTGCGGCCGGCGCGCCCTACCCCGACGTCCCCCAGCCCCCCGACTACCCCCGCCTGGAGGAGCAGGTCCTCGAGTCCTGGGCCAAGGACCACACCTTCGAGGCCTCCGTCGAGGCGCGCCCGGGAGGGGCCAACGAGTTCGTCTTCTACGACGGGCCGCCCTTCGCCAACGGCCTGCCCCACTACGGCCACCTGCTCACGGGCTTCGTGAAGGACGTGGTCCCCCGCTACCAGACCATGCGCGGGCGGCGGGTGGAGCGCCGCTTCGGATGGGACTGCCACGGCCTGCCGGCCGAGATGGCGGCCGAGAAGGAGCTCGAGCTGTCGGGCCGGGCCGGGGTGGCCGACTACGGCGTCGACAACTTCAACGACTACTGCCGGGCGCTGGTGCAGCGGACCACCGACGCCTGGGAGCGCTACGTCACCCGCCAGGCCCGGTGGGTGGACTTCGCCAACGACTACAAGACGATGGACCTGCCCTACATGGAGAGCGTCCTGTGGGCGTTCAAGCAGCTCCACGACAAGGGCCTGCTCTACGAGGGCGAGCGCGTCCTGCCCTACTGCTGGGAGTGCGAGACGCCGCTGTCGAACTTCGAGACGCGCCAGGACGACGCCTATCGCCCCCGCGAGGACCCCGCCGTCACCGTGGCGTTCACCCTCGACCCCGACGACGCCGCCGGCGGCCCCCCGGTGCTCTCGGGGGCGCTGCGCATGCTGGCGTGGACGACCACGCCCTGGACCCTGCCCTCCAACCTGGCCCTGGCCGTGGGCCCCGACGTGGAGTACGGCGTCTACGAGCTCCTGGGGGCGCCCACCGTGGTGGCCACGGCCCGGGTGGGGGCCTACCCCGAGCTCTTCGGGGACGCCCCGCCCCTGGCCGTGGTGCGCGGGTCGGCGCTGGTGGGGCGCCGCTACCGGCCCCTGTTCCCCTTCTTCGCCGAGGAGCCCGGGGCCTTCCGGGTGCTGGCGGGCGACTTCGTGGCCACCGACGAGGGCACCGGCGTCGTGCACCTGGCCCCCGGCTTCGGCGAGGAGGACTTCGCCCTGTGCCAGGAGGCCGGCATGGGCCTGGTGTGCCCCGTCGACGACCGGGGGCGCTTCACCGCCGAGGTGGGGCCCTACGCCGGCCAGCTCGTGTTCGACGCCAACGCGGCGATCGCCGACGACCTGCAGGCCGCCGGGGTGCTGCTCCAGCGCGAGCGCTACACCCACAGCTACCCGCACTGCTGGCGCACCGACACGCCGCTCATCTACAAGGCGGTGGGCTCGTGGTTCGTGCAGGTGACGGCCATCAAGGACCGCATGCTCGAGCACAACCAGGCCATCGACTGGATCCCCGCCCACATCCGGGACGGGGCCTTCGGGAAGTGGCTCGAGGGGGCACGCGACTGGTCGATCAGCCGCAACCGGTTCTGGGGGTCGCCCATCCCGGTGTGGAAGAGCGACGACCCCCGCTACCCCCGCACCGACGTCTACGGCAGCCTGGACGAGCTCGAGGCCGACTTCGGGGTGCGGGTCACCGACCTGCACCGCCCGGCCATCGACGAGCTGGTGCGCCCCAACCCCGACGACCCCACGGGGCGCTCGTCGATGCGACGCGTGACCGACGTGCTCGACTGCTGGTTCGAGTCCGGCTCGATGCCCTTCGCGCAGGTCCACTACCCCTTCGAGCGCCGGGACTGGTTCGACTCCCACTTCCCCGCCGACTTCATCGTGGAGTACGTGAGCCAGACGCGCGGCTGGTTCTACACGTTGCACGTCCTGGCCGTGGCGCTCTTCGACCGGCCGCCGTTCCGCCACTGCGTGGTGCACGGCGTCGTGCTCGGCGACGACGGCCGCAAGATGTCGAAGCGGCTGGAGAACTTCCCCGAGCCCGACATGGTGTTCGACGTGTGGGGGGCCGACGCCATGCGCTGGTTCCTGGTGTCGTCGCCGGTGCTGCGGGGCCAGGACCTCGTCGTCCACGCCAAGGGGATCGGGGACGTCCGGGACCAGGTCCTCAACCCCATCTGGAACGCCTGGCACTTCCTGGCGCTGTACGCCAACGTGGACGGCATCCGGGGGCGCTTCCGCGCCGACGCCGCCGGCGTGCTGGACCGCTACATCATCGCCAAGGCGGCCGCCCTCGTGGACGAGGTCACCGCCACCATGGACCGCTACGACCTCTACGGGGCGTGCGCCGAGGTCACCGCCTTCCTCGACGCCCTCACCAACTGGTACATCCGCCGCAGCCGCGACCGCTTCTGGCGGGCGCGCGACGGGTCGCCCGCCGTCGAGGCCGACAAGGCCGACGCCTACGACACCCTGGCGACGGTGCTCGAGACGCTGTGCACGGTGGCGGCGCCGTTGCTGCCGCTTCTGACCGAGACCGTCTACCGGGGGCTCACCGGGGCCCGCAGCGTCCACCTGGCCCCGTGGCCCGCGCCGGGCGCCCTGCGCGCCGACCCGGAGCTGGTCGAGGCCATGGACCTGGTGCGCGCCGTGTGCTCGGCGGCCCACGCCGTGCGCAAGGCCAACGGGCGCCGGGCGCGCCTGCCGCTGCGGCGGCTGCGGGTGGCCACGGCCCGGCCCGAGCGCCTCGAGCCCTTCCGCGACCTCATCGCCGACGAGGTGAACGTCAAGGAGGTCGTGCTGTCGGACCAGGTGGGCGAGGAGGCCGAGGAGGTCCTCACCCTGGTCCACGCGGCGCTCGGCCCCCGCCTGGGGGCGCAGACCCAGGCGGTGACGGCGGCGGTGCGCCAGGGCCGGTGGCGCCGCACCGACGCCGGCGTGGAGGCGGGCGGCGTGGCGCTCGAGGAGGGCGAGTACCGCCTCGTCCTGCGGCCCCGCAACGAGGCCGAGGGGCGCACCCTGCCCGGCGACCAGGGGGTGGTGACCCTCGACACCGCCGTGGACGAGGCCCTCGAGTCCGAGGGGCTGGCCCGCGACGCCGTGCGCCTCGTCCAGAAGGCACGGCGCGACGCCGGGCTGCACGTCTCGGACTGGATCGCCCTGGCCATCGCCGCCCCGCCGGCCATGGCGGCCGCCGTGGAGGCGCGCCGCGCCTACGTGGCCGAGCAGACCCTGGCGGCGGAGGTGCGCGTCAGCGTGGCCGACGAGGTCTCGATCGAGCTGGCCAAGGCCCCCTCCCCCCGCGCCTGACGGCCGGGGGCCCGCTCAGCGCGGGGCGATGGACTGCGGGCGCGACGGCTCGTCGACGGGCATGACGCCCTGGCGGTCCACGGCCGAGGCGTTGCCCCCCGTGGCGGTGTTGCCCTGGACGGGCACCGCCGCCCGGCCGTCGGCCTCGAAGGCCACCGCCGTGGGCCCCGCCTCGGCCGGCTTGGCGCTGTCGGGCGCGGCCACGGTGGGGATGTCCTCGTCGGGGCGGGCCGCCGGGCGCGGCGTGGCGCGCTGGGCCAACAGCGAGGCGGCCGGCTGCACGTGCTCGTCGACCCACGACAGCATGTCCGCCAGGGCGTTGCGCAGGCGGCTGCGCTCGCTCTCGAGGTGCCGGGCGATGGTCTCCACGTCCCCCGCCAGCTGGGTGCGGATCGACTCCAGGCGGCCGATCTCCTCGCGCAGGTGCCGCTCGGTGTCCTGGGTGACCGACTTGGCCCGCACCTCGGCCTCGGCGATCACCTTGCGGGCCCGGTCCTCGGCGTCGGCCACGAGCACCCGGGCCTGGGTCTCGGCCTCGGCCTGGGTCTGGTCCACGAACTTCTGGGCCAGGAGCAAGGTGCGCTGGAGGGTGTCGTCGGAGACGCCCGACCCGGAGGCGGCCGCCGGCTGCTGCTGCTGGGCCTCCTGGAGCATGCCCTCGAGCTGCGCGATGCGCTCGGCCGCCTGCTTGAGGCGCTCACCCGCCTGGCGCAACTGCTCCTGGAGGGCCTCGGCGTCGACCGCCACCCGCTCGAGGTACTCGTCTACGTCGTCGATGTGATAGCCGCGGAGCGTCTGGCGGAATTCGACGGTGCGCAGGCTGTCCAGGCTCGATGTCTGACCGCTCGATTTTCCACTGTCCATGCGCGCGATCCTAGCCAGCGGGCGCTGGGTGCGGGAAGAGCGCGTCCGTGCGGGTGCGCAGAGCACCAGCGGCCCACGCCTGGCGCCGCCGAGCGGCGGACGCCCCGGGGGACCCGGGTCGCCCCGGGATCAGGCCGCCCGGGCGAAGACGATCACGAGGATCTGGATCCCGAAGAACACGACGAGGAACGACAGGTCGATCCCCATGTTGCCGGCCCGCACGGGGGGGAGCATGCGCCGCACGGGGCCCAGCACCGGCTCGCTCAGCCGGTAGAGGACGGTGTTGATCCGCGCGATGGGCGAACCCGGTGACACCGGGAACCAGCTGAGCAGGGCGCGGGGGAACAGCACGCCCCACAGGTACACCTCGAGGACGATGACGATGATGCGGACCACGGCGCAGAGACTACGGGGCGGGCGTCAACGACAGGGCGCGGCGCTCAAGGCCGCAGGAGGCCGTTCTCCTGGAGGCGCTGGCGCTCCTCCGCCGACACCTTCACGTTGGAGGGCGTCACCAAGAACACCTTGTCGGCGACGCGCTCCATCTTGCCGCTCAGCGCGTAGGCCACGCCGCTGCAGAAGTCGATCATGCGCCGCATGAGCTCGCGGTCGGCGACCTGCAGGTTGACGATCACCGGCTGGTTGGCCATGAGGCGGTCGGCGATCTGACGGGCGTCGCCGAACTGCATGGGCGCGACGACGTGCACGCGCGCGCCGGGCTCCGCCACCACGGGACGCACCACGCTGCGCGCCGTGACCGTGGGCGTGACCGACGGCATGTCGTCGCGCGGCAGGGGCCGGATGGTGCTGGTGGCCACGGCGGAGGAGGGCTCCTCGTCTTCGTCGCCGACGGTCGACACGCGCTGGCCCAGTCGCTGCCCCACCGCCGCCCGCGGCTCGTACTCGTCGAAGTCGTCGTACTCGTCGTCGACGAGGCCCAAATACACCATGGCCCGCTTGAAGAATCCAGACGCCATCACCAGCCTCCTCTCGACAGCGTAGTGCCTCCACCCAGGCACAGGGGGATGGGCGCGGCGCCCTCCTCGGGCCCTCGGTCAGCCCGTCGCGGGCGGGCGCTCCCCGAACAACGCGCGCCCCACGCGCACCATCGTGCTCCCCTCCGCCAGCGCCGGCTCGAGGTCGTCGGTCATCCCCATGGACAGCTCGGCCAGGCCGAGCTCGGCGGCGAGGCGCGCCGTGGTGCGGAACGCGGCGCGTGCACGCGCGCCCCCGCCGGGCGGCGCCACGGTCATGAGGCCGCGGACCTCCAGCCCGTCCTCGCGCAGCGCACGCACGAGGCCGGGCACCGCCGCGGGCGCCACGCCGTTGCGGCCGGCGATGTCGGTGGTGTCCACCTCGACCAACACCACGGCCCCCGACGCGCGGGCCGCGATGGCGCGTCCCTCCTCCACGCGGCACACCGTCTCCCACCACGACACCACCGGCGCCAGCGCGGGCACGCGACGGCGTTGCACGGCACCGATGTAGTGCCAGCGCACCCCGGCGCCCGGGCGGGCGCCCGCCCCGCCAGCAGGCTCGGCGGCGAGGAGCGCCTCGGCCTTGGCCAGCAGCTCGGGCGCGTAGTTCTCGCCGATGTCGTCGATGCCCGCGGCGCGCGCGGCGCGCACCGCGCCCACGTCGAACCCCTTCGTCACCGCCACGATGCGCACCGCCGACGGGTCGCGCCCCGCGTCGGCGATGCGCACCCGCAGCGCCTCGAGGCGCGCCGCCACCACCTCCGGGGCCGGGGCGGGCAGCAGCGGGCGCGGGCCGGCCATGGCGCGCCTCAGGCGCGCCGCCAGACGAACAGCGCCTGGCGGCCCTCGTCGCGCCGGCCCCGGTGCGAGAAGGAGCCCGGGGCGCACACGGTGCACTCGGGGGCCTCGAGGGCCAGGGCCGCGCCCCCCGCGGCGAGCTGGGCCCGCACGCCGGCGCGCAGGTCCAGGGCCGGGCGGCCGTCCCGGGTCCTCGCCCCCACGGCGCCGGGCACCGCCTGGCGCAGGTCGTCGAGGCCGGCCGGGCCGAACTCGTAGCAGCACGGGCCGATGCAGGGCCCCACCCCGGCCTGCACCGTCGAGGCGCCCAGGGCCCCCATCACCGCCAGGGCGCGCCCCAGGACCCCGGCGGCGAGCCCCCGCCAGCCCACGTGCACGGCGGCGTAGACCCCCTCGGGCGAGCCCAGCCCCACGGGGGCGCAGTCGGCGACGAGCACGGCCAGGGCGAACCCCGGCACCGGGGCCACCACGGCGTCGGCCTCGGGCGCCGCCCCGGCGTCCCCGAAGGGGCGGGCCCCGGGCGGGGCGGGGGCGCCCACCACGGCCACGTCGGCGCCGTGGACCTGACGGGGCCGGCGCACGGTGAGGCCCGGGGGGAGCGGCGCGGGGGCGGGGCCGAGGGGAAGGGCGCGCTGGTCGCCGTGGGCGCGGCCCGTCCACCACAGCTCGACCGGGGTGCCCGGCAGCCGCGCCGCGGGGGCGCTAGCGGAGGAAGGAGGGGACGTCGAACTCGTCGTCGCCGAGGTCGAGGTCGTCCTCGGCGGGCGTGGCGAAGATGTCCTCGTGCACGGTGTCGAACCCGAGCACCTGGCTCCGCTGGTCGCCCGTGCCGGCGTCGCCGTAGCGGCCGCCCTCCTCCCAGCGCTCGAACCCGGCCGCGATGACCGTCACGCGCACCTCGTCGGTCATGGACTCGTCGATGACGTTGCCGAAGATGATGTTGGCGTCGGGATGGGCGCTGCCGTGGATGATCTCCATGGCCTCGTTCACCTCGAACAGGCCGAGGTCGGGGCCACCGGCGATGTTGACGAGGATCCCCCGGGCGCCCTCGATCGACGCCTCCAGGAGCGGGCTCGTGATCGCCGCGCGCGCCGCGTTGACGGCCCGTCCGTCCCCCGAGGCGTGCCCGATGCCCATGATGGCGGTGCCCGCGCCCGACAGCACCATGCGGACATCGGCGAAGTCGGTGTTGATCTGGCCCGGGACCGTGATGAGGTCGGTGATGCCCTGCACGCCCTGGAGCAGGACCTCGTCCGCCATCTTGAAGGCGCTCATCATCGACGTCTTCTCGGTGGACACCGTGAGCAGGCGGTCGTTGGGGATGATGATGATGGCGTCCACCTTGTCCTTCAGGTTCTGGATGCCCGACTCGGCCTGCACCGAGCGGCGGCGCCCCTCGAAGGAGAACGGGCGCGTCACCACGCCGATGGTGAGGGTGCCGAGGGAGCGGGCGATCTCGGCCACCACCGGGGCGGCGCCGGTGCCCGTGCCCCCGCCCTTGCCGGCGGTGATGAACACCATGTCGGCGCCCTTGAGGGCCTCTTCGATCTCGCCCCGGTGCTCGTCGGCGGCCTGACGCCCGATCTCGGGGTCGCTGCCCGCGCCCAGACCGCGGGTGAGCTGGCGACCGATGTCGAGCTTGAGGTCGGCGTCGCTCATGAGCAACGCCTGCGAGTCGGTGTTCATGGCGATGAACTCGACGCCCTTCAGGCCGGCTTCGATCATGCGGTTCACGGCGTTCACTCCGCCGCCGCCCACGCCCACGACCTTGATGACAGCGAAGTAGCTCTGCCCTGGACCGGTCATCGACCCTCCTCGCCACGACCCGAACCTCGGGCCTTCCCGTGGAGCCCCTCCCTGTGGTCGTCACCTTGTTCCGGCACAGGGCCCGTGACCTCAACCTCGACCACAGCGTTATTGGTCTGCGTACGGGGCCTGCCGAGGTTTCCTCACGATAGGGCCGGCCCCGGAACCGGGTCAAGAACGACGCCCGCCACTCCCGGTGTCCAACTCCTGGTCAGGGGCGTCGCGCCGCCCTACGCGGGCCCGGGCGGGCCCACCGTGGGCTGGTCGGGCACCGACACGTCGATCACGGCCGGGCCCCGCACGCGCGTGGCGGCCAGCACGCTGGCGAGCGACAGCAGCTTCTGGTGCAGCGACGCGGTGTCGCCCAACACGCCCCGCACACCGCCCCCCAGGCTCAGCGTCACCGCGCCGGCGGCGTTCACCGTCACCGCGCCGACCCGGGCCGCCAGGGGTGCGGGGAGCTCGCTCGCCACCGTCACCGCGGGCCGGTCGGCGGGCGCCACCACCGAGCCCGGCGCGCCGGGCGGCTCCGGCCCCGCCAGCGCGGGCCCGGCGGCGGGCCCCGGCTCCCAGGCGAGCACGCGTCCGGTGTCGTCGACCACGGCCACGGCGCCGCCGGGGCGGGCGAAGGCGCCCACCGGGACGCGCTCGGTGACCCGGATGGTCACGCCGTCGGGCCAGTGGCGCACGACGACGGCCCTGTCCACCCAGGGCAGCCGCTCCACCTTGGCCGCCGTGGCGCGGGGGTCCACGTCGATGAGCGGCGGGTCGCTCGTGAGCCCCGCGGCGCGCAGCACCGCGGGGGTGCCGCTGTGGGCGGCGCCCTCCACGGTGGCGTGGCGCACGGCCAGCAGCGGGGTGTGCAGGGTGAGGAGCGCGCTGAGGAGCGCCCCCAGCACCACCACGCCCGCCACCACCCAGCGCAGCCGGCGCCGGCCCTGGTCCCGCAGCACCGCCACCCGGCGCTGCCACAGCCGGGGGTGCACGGCCGGCTCTGGGGGCGCGCCGGCCGTGGGCGCCTCGGCGCCCCCGGCGGCCGGGGGAGCCGCCGCCCCGGCCCCGTCGCCGCCGGCCCCCGCGGCCGGGGGGCCGACGTCCGCCGACTGTGAACCTCCAGTAGAGGTTGACGTTGAGGGTTCGTCGCCGGGGGGGAGGGCCGCGCCCGTCGGCGGGACCCCGGCCGGCGGGGGCGCGGCCCCGAAGCCCACCAGGCGCACCTCGGGGACCAGCGACACCCCGGTGCGCTCGGCCACCACCGCCCGCACGTGCTCGATGAGGGCGCGCACGTCGTCGGCGGAACCGTCCTCGTCGGCCTGGATGAAGTTGGCGTGCTTGGGCGAGACCCGGGCGGTGCCCAGGCGGAACCCCTTCAGGCCGGCGGCCTCCACCAGCCGGCCCGCGGCGTCCCCGTCGGGGTTGGTGAACACCGAGCCGGCGTTGGACCCCCCCGGCTGGTGCGCCCGGCGCCACCGCACGACCTCGGCCACGGCGCGCTCGGCCTCGGCCCGGTCCCCGGGGGTGAGGGCGAAGGCGGCCCACACCACCACCTCCTCGGGCGCCAGGCCCGAGCGGCGGTAGCCCAGTGCCAGGGCCGGCGCGGCGCGCTCGTCGCCCCGCCCCGTGCGCAGGTCGAAGACCCGGCACCGGTCGAGCACGGCCGCCACGTCCGACCCGTGCCCGCCGGCGTTCATGCGCAGCGCGCCGCCCACCGATCCCGGCACCCCCACGGCCCACTCCAGCCCGCGCAGCCCGGCCGCCGCGCTGCGGCGCGCCACCACGGGGAGCTTGGCCCCGCCGCCGGCCCGCACGCCCCGCGGCCCCACCTCGACGAACCCGAGCCCCGGCCCGAGGCGCACCACGAGGCCGGGGAAGCCCGCGTCGGCCACGAGCATGTTGGACCCCTCCCCCACCACCAGCACGGGGACGGGCCGGCCCACGCCGTCCCAGGCGCGGTGCACGGCGGCCAGGTCGTCCTCGTCGTCGACCTCCACCGCCAGCGCGCCGCGGCCCCCCACGCGATAGGTGGTGCGCGCCCCGAGGGGGGCGTCGCGCTCGAGCGTGGCGGCCCGGGGCCCGAGGGCGGCCACCAGCGCCTCGTGCACCACGTCGAAGATCGAGCGCGCCGACGACAGCGTCTCGGGACGGGGCCCGCTCACGCCACCACCCCCTGCAGCTCGTCGGGCAGGGTGGTCAGGTCGCCCGCGCCCAGGGTCAGGCACAGGTCGCCGGCGCGCAGGAGGGCCGCCACGTGGGCGCGCAGCTCGGCGCGCCCCGCCACGTAGGTGACGTCGAGCTCCGGATGGGCGCGGCGCACGGCGTCGGCCACCACGCGCCCGGTGACGCCGGGGCGCGGCGCCTCGCCGGCCGGGAAGATGTCGGTGATCACCACCACGTCGGCGCCCACGAAGGCGTCGGCGAACTCCTCGCCCAGCGCGGCGATCCGGCTGTAGCGGTGCGGCTGGAACACCACCACGAGGCGCTCGAGGTCCATGGCACGGGCCGCGGCGATCACGGCGGCCACCTCGCTGGGGAGATGGGCGTAGTCGTCGACGAAGCGCACCCCGGCGGCCTCGCCGCGCGACTCGAAGCGCCGGGCCACCCCGGCGAAGCGGGCCAGGGCCCGGGCCGCGGCGCCGAAGGGCGCCCCCACGGTCATGGCCGTCACCACCGCCACCGCCGCGTTCCGGGCGATGTGGGCCCCGGTGACCGGCAGCGCCACGCGCCCGACCTCCCCCTCGGCGTGGCGCAGCGTGAACGCCACCCCCCCGTCGCGCCCCAGCTCGAGCTGCACGATGCGGTAGGTGGCGTCCGCCGCCTCCCCCACCAGGGTGGCCCCGTGGTGGCGCCCCAGGCGGGCGGCCACGGGGTCGTCCGACCCCACCACGGCCCCGCCCGTGGCCGAGCCCACGAAGCGGTCGAAGGCGCCCACCAGTCCCTCGAAGGTCCCGTAGTGGTCGAGGTGGTCGGGCTCCACGTTGGTCACCACGGCGATCTCCGGTGACAGCTCGAGGAAGGTGCCGTCGCTCTCGTCGGCCTCGAGCACGAGCCAGGGGCCGCCGTCCCACAGCGCGTTGGTCCCGATCTCGTTGACCTCCCCGCCGATGAGGAAGCTCGGGCGCATCCCGGCCTCGATGAGGATGAGGCCCAGCATCGACGTCGTCGTGGTCTTGCCGTGGGTGCCCGACACCGCCACGCAGCGGCGGCTGCGGGCGATCTGGGCCAGGGCCTCGGCGCGGCTCAGGACCACGAGCCCCCGGCGCCGGCCCTCGGCCACCTCGGGGTTGGTGGCGGGCACGGCGGTCGACACCGCCAGGATCTCGGCGTCGGCGACGTGGGCGGCGTCGTGGCCCACGCTCACGCGCACGCCGCCGGCCTCGAGGCGCTCGAGCACGGGCGAGCTCTTGAGGTCGCTCCCGGTGACGGCGTGGCCCATGGCCGCCAGCACCGAGGCGATGGCGCTCATGCCGGCGCCGCCCGCCCCCACCACGTGCACGCGCCGGGGGGTGGCCGGGTCGAGGACGGAGCTGCGCTCAGCCGCCACGGGCGGCCCCCCCGTGGCGACGCCCCCCCCGGGCGTGGGCCAGGGCCAGCTCGACCACGGCGTGCAGGGCGTCGGGCCGGCCCAGGGCCCGCGCCGCGGCCCGCATGGCCTCCAGGCGCTCGCCGTCGGCGGTGAGGGCGTCGAGCTCGCCGGCCAGGCGGGCCCCGTCGCACTGGGCGTCGGGCACCGTCACGGCCGCTCCGGCGCGCTCGAGGACCGCCGCGTTGGCGCGCTGGTGGTCGCCGGGGGCGCCCGGCAGCGGCACCAGCACGGCGGGCACCCCCACCACGGCCAGCTCGGCCACGGTGTTGGCGCCCGCCCTCGACACCACGACGTCGGCCGCCTGGTAGAAGAGCCCCATCCTGGTCTCGTAGGGCACCTGCACGTAGCACAGCGCGCCGTCTCCCAGCGCGGCCGCGGCCGGGGCCGTCCACGGCGCGTCGCGCCGGCCCACCACGTGGTAGAGCGCGGTGTCGGCGCGCGTGCACCACCGCCGTGCCAGCTCGAGCACGGCCTCGTTGATGCGCCGGGCCCCCAGGGACCCGCCCACCGCCGCCACCACCGTGCGGTCCTCGGGCAGGCCCAGCCCCGCCTTGGCGGCGGCGCGCGCCGCGCGGTCGGGGTGCGCGGCGGCCACCACGGCGTCGGACACCGGGGCGCCCGTCAGCACCGCCCGGGCCAGCGGGGTCCCCTCGAAGGCCACCGCGGCGGCGCGGGCGAAGCGCCCCACCAGGCGGTTGGCGGCCCCGGGCACGGCGTCCACGTTCACGAGGACCACGGGCACGCCCAGGCACGCCGCGGCGCACGCCACGGGCAGGCAGGCGAAGCCGCCCATGGCCACCACCACCGCAGGGCGGCGGCGCGCCACCAGGACCAGCGAGAGGACCAGGGCGCTCGCCAGTCCGGCGGCGGCCACGGCGTTGGCCAGCGTCGAGCGGGGGTCGAGGCGCCGCACGATGCCCCGGCCCGGCAGCAAGGTGGCCGGCACGTCCTGGCCCGCCAGCAGCTCGGCGTCGAGGCCGCGCCGGGCGCCCACCAGCTCCACCGAGCCGGGCCCCCGGGCGGCGGCCAGCGCCCGGGCCACGGCCAGGGCGGGGACGAGGTGCCCCCCGGTCCCGCCTCCCGCCACCAGCGCGAAGCGCCGGGTGCTCACGACCGCGTGCGGCGCGGGGGTGCCTGGGAGGCGGGCGCCGCCCGGCCCGGGGCGGCCGAGGCGGGCGGCCGCTCGTGGGCGGCGATGTTGGCGAGGATCCCCGCGGCGGCCAGGGTGATCACGAGCGACGAGCCGCCGAAGGAGATGAAGGGCAGGGGGATGCCCGTCACGGGCAGCACACCGATGACGGCGCCGATGTTGATCACCGCCTGCGTGGTGATCCAGCACGTGGCGGCCACGGCCAACAGCCCCCCGAAGCGGTCGGGTGCCCTGGTGGCGGCGCGCAGCCCGTACCAGGCGAGCGCGCCGAACAGCGCCAGCACGAGCACGGTGCCCACCAGGCCGCCCTCCTCGCCGATCACCGAGAAGATGAAGTCGGTGTGCGCGTTGGGGAGCAGGCCCCACTTCTCGCGCCCGCCGCCCAGGCCGAGGCCGTAGAGGTGGCCCGAGCCCAGCCCCACCAACGACTGCACCACCTGGTAGCCCGACCCCTTGGCGTGGGCGAAGGGGTCGAGGAACGACAGGAGCCGGGCGCGGCGGTAGGGCTCGGCCAGCCCCACCACGAGGCCGATCACCGCCGTGCCGGCCAGGGCCTTGAGCACCGGCCGCAACGGCACGCCGCCGGCGTACAGGAGCGCGAACGTGATGAAGGCGAGCACGAGGGCCGTGCCCATGTCGGGCTGCTTGAGCACGAGCACCCCCGACACGGTCAGCAGGCCCAGCAGCGGCACCACCGCCGCGCCGGTGCGCTCGAGGCGGTCGGCCCTGCGGGCCAGGAGGTCGGCGGCGAAGACGGCCAGGGCCAGCTTCATGAGCTCCGAGGGCTGGAGCCGCAGCATGCCCACGCCGATCCAGCGGCTGGAGCCGCCCGCCACCACGCCCACCCCGGGGACGAGCACCGCCATGAGCAGCACGAGCGTCACCAGCGGGAGCACGAGGCGCAGCCGGCGCCAGCGGTCGTAGCGGACGCGCAGGGTCACCCCGAAGGCCAGCGCGCCCAGGGCCATCCACAGCACCTGGCGCTCGAAGATCGTCCACACCGATCCGTAGAACTGCAGCGACGTGTAGGCCGACGCCGACAGCACCATCACGAGGCCGATGGCGCACAGCGTGCCCACCACGCCCACGACGGCGGCGTAGGTGGAGATCTGCAGGGGGCGCACGGTGTCGAGGAGGCGCCGCCGGCGCGGCGTGCCGGCCACCAGGCGCAGGCCCGGGCCCGACACCGCCGTGCGGCGGGGGCGCGCCGCGGGCAGCGAGTTGGCGTCGGGGCTCATCGCGCCGGCCCGCTCCCCGCGGTGCCGGTCACCCCGGCGTCGCCGCCCGCCGGGATCGGCGCGGCGGCCTCGAAGCCCGCCAGGCGCGCCACGCACCGGGCGAAGTCGTCGCCCCGCTCGGCGTAGGAGCCGTACCAGTCGAACGACGCGCACCCCGGGGAGAGCACCACGGCGTCACCGGGGCCCGCGGCGGCGGCCGCCTGTCCCACGGCGTCGGCCATGCTCGACGCCCGCAGCACGGTGGTGGTCCCGGCGAAGGCCCCGGCCACGTCGTCGGCGGCCTCCCCCACGGCCACCACGGCGCCCAGCCGGTCCGCCGCGCCCGCCAGGACCGACAGGTCGAGGCCCTTGTTGCGGCCGCCGGCGATGAGCACGGCCCGGTCGAACCCCGCCAGCGCGGCCAGCACCGCCCCGGGGGTGGTGGCCTTGGAGTCGTCGTAGAACCGCACCCCGTTAGCCTCCCCCACCAGCTGGACGCGATGGGGGAGGCCCCGGAAGCGGGCCAGCGCCCGGGCGCAGCCCTCGGGCGTGGCCCCCGCCACCAGCGCCGTGGCCGTGGCGCAGGCCGCGTCCACCAGGTCGTGGGGCATGCGCCGGGGCACCGTGGCCACCTCGGCCACCACGGCGCCCCCCGGGCCCGCCAGCGCGCCGTGGCGCCAGGCGTAGTCGCCGTCGCCGAGCCCGAAGGTGACCACCGTGGCGCCGCGGGCGCGCGGCGCGGCCACCTCGGCCATCACGACGGCGTCCTCGGCGTTGGCCACCGCCACGTCGCCGGGGCCGGCGTTGGCCCACAGCCGCGCCTTGGCCCGTCGGTAGTCGTCGACGTCGGGGTGCCAGTCGAGATGGTCCTCGGAGAAGTTCAGCCAGGCGCCCACCGCCGGCCGGAAGGCCGCCGTGTGGGCCAGCTGGAACGACGACACCTCGGCCACCACCACGTCCACGGGGCGGAACACGGCCTCCAGGAGGGGGACGCCGATGTTGCCGGCGGCCACGGCGGCCACCCCCGACGCCTCGAGCATCCCCTGCACGAGGGTCGTGACGGTGGTCTTGCCGTTGGTCCCCGTGACGGCCACCATCGGGCAGCGCGCCCGGCGCCAGGCCAGCTCCACCTCGGCCACCACGGGCGCCGCCCCCTCGCCCAGCGAGAACACCGGGTGCCCGGCGGGCACGCCCGGGCTCACGACGATCTCGTCGACGCCCCGGGCCAGCTCGGCCAGCGCCGCCGCGTCCGGTGCCGCCACCAGCGCCACCCCCACCTCGCGGGCGCGCCGGCGGGTGCGCTCGCCTCCGTCGTCGTCGGCCACGACCACCTCGGCCCCCTCGGCGAGCAGGCGGGCGGCGGTGGCCGTCCCGCTCACCCCGAGCCCGTAGACCAGGACGCGCCCCGCCGCCACGGCTCAGCGCAGGCCCGTGGCCGACAGGAAGTCCGCGTAGAAGATGCCGAGGCCCAGGGCGGCGAACAGCCCGCCCAGGATCCAGAAGCGGACGATCACGGTCGTCTCGGGCCATCCCAGCAGCTCGAAGTGGTGGTGCAGCGGCGCCATGCGGAACACGCGGCGGCCGAAGACCCGGAAGCTCACCACCTGGAGCGCCACCGACAGCGTCTCGATGACGAACAGGCCGCCGATGACGGGCAGCAGCAGCTGGAGGTTCATCTGGAGGCACAGCGCGGCCAGGCCCGAGCCGATGGCGAGCGACCCCGTGTCGCCCATGAAGATGCGGGCGGGGGCGGCGTTCCACCACAGGAAGCCCAGGCAGGCGCCGGCCAGCGCCACCGACGACAGGGCCAGGTCGAGGGCGGGCCCCACGTGGTACAGCGACAGGTGGCGGAACTGCCAGTAGCCCACCACCGCCAGACAGGCGAAGCAGAAGGTGGCCGACCCCGAGGCGAGGCCGTCGAGCCCGTCGGTGAGGTTCACGGCGTTGGCCGTGCCCACCAGGATGAACACGGCCCACACCACCCACCACGCCTGGCCCAGGTCGACACCGAAGGTGTTCCAGCGCGTGAACGACAGGTGCGTGTTGGCCCCGGCCCAGTGCTCGGCCAACAGGGCGAAGGCCACCCCCACCACCACCTGGGCGGCGAACTTCCCCCGCTTGTTCAGGCCCAGGCTGCGCCGGTGGCGCACCTTGATGAAGTCGTCGACGAACCCGATCCCCCCGGCGCACACCATGACGCCCATGACCAGGATGCCGCCGCGGCTGAAGGCCACGTGCGTCCCGGCGTGGGAGAGGAGGTATCCGACCACGCCCGCCACCACGAGGGCGACGCCCCCCATGGTGGGCGTGCCCGCCTTGGCCAGGTGCATGAACGGGCCGTCCTCGCGGATCTGCTGCCCGATGCGCCGCGTCCCCAGCCAGCGGATGAGGAACGGGGTGGCCAGCGCCGCCGCCCACAGGGCGATGCCGCCCGAGGCCATGAGGCTGATCACGCGCCGTCCCCCGCCTCGGGCCCCGACAGCCGGCGGCGCACGGCGTCCGCGGCCACCTGGCGGTCGTCGAAGGCCAGGCGCGCGCCGGCGATCTCGATCTCGGTCTCGTGCCCCTTGCCGGCCACCAGGACCACGTCGCCGGGCGCGGCCAGGCCCACGGCCAGGTCGATGGCCTCGGCGCGGTCGCGCCGCACGATCGGCTCCGAGGAGCCCCCCATCCCGGCCAGCACCTCGGCGATGATGGCGTCGGGGTCCTCGCTGCGGGGGTTGTCCGAGGTGAGCACGGCCACGTCGGCCCCGGCGGCGGCCACCGCCCCCATGGCGGGCCGCTTGTGGCGGTCGCGGTCGCCGCCGCACCCGAAGACGCACAGCACCCGGTGCGTCCCCGCCACCCGGTGGGCGCTGTCCAGGGCCAGTGCCAGAGCGTCGGGCGTGTGCGCGTAGTCGACGACCACCGTGAACGGCGCCGCCGTGGGCACCACCTCGAAGCGCCCCCGGACCGCCTCGGCGCGCTCGAGGCCGGCGACCACCTCGTCCTCGGGCACCCCCACAGACAGCGCCGTGGCGGCGGCGGCCAGCGCGTTGGCGACGTGGAAGGCCCCCGCCAGCGCCAGGCGGACCGTGCGGCCCCGCCAGGTGAACGAGGTCCCGGTGGCGCTGGCGCGCACGGCGCCCGCCTCGCGCAGGGAGTACCCCACACAGGGCACGTCGCTGGCGGCGAGGAGGCGGCGCCCCCAGGCATCGTCCTCGTTGACCACGCCCCGCGCGGCGCGCTCGGCGGTGAAGAGCATCGCCTTCGCCTCGAAGTACGCCTCCATCGACCCGTGGTAGTCGAGGTGGTCGTGGGAGAGGTTCGTGAAGACCGCGGCGTCGTAGCGGATGCCGTCCACCCGTCGCTGGGCCAGGGCGTGTGACGACACCTCCATGGCCACCGCGCGCCGCGAGGCGTCGCGGGCGTCGGCCAGCAGCGCCTGCAGGCGCGGCGCCTCCGGGGTCGTGCGGGCGCCGTCGAGCGTGCCGATGACCGTGGTGGGCCATCCGTGCGCGTCGAAGATCGCCGCCAGGAGATGGGTGACGGTGGTCTTGCCGTTGGTGCCCGTCACCCCCACGGTGAGCAGCGACCGCGCCGGAAAGTCGAAGAACCGGCACGACAGCGCGGCCATGGCCGGCCGTACCTGGCCGCGTGCAACCACCACCTGCGCGACGTCGAAGGCGAGCGGTCGCTCCACGAGGAGGGCGCTCGCCCCGCGGCTCACCGCCTCCGCGGCGTGGTCGTGCCCGTCGCCCACCTCGCCCCGCACGCAGCAGAAGAGGGCCCCGGCGCCGACGCAGCGGCTGTCGAACTCGATGGCGCTGATCTCGGTGGTGCCTGGGTCTCCGCGGACCTCGACGACCTCGACCTCCTCGAGCAACCGGTCCATGCGCACAGTCGGGGGCCCGCCGGGGCGGTCACGGCCCTTCCGTGGGCTTCCCGGCGGAAGCGCCGATCGTAGTCGTCGTGGTGGACGGGCCCGTGGTGGGAGGGGCCGCGGTGGTCGTGGTGGACGGCGGGCTGGTGGTGGTGGGAGTGGACGACAGCGTGGCGTACGGGATGGGCAGGGGCGAGCCACCCGTGGTCCCGCCGCCCGGGGAGGTCGGGATCCCGTAGCGATGCAAGGCATAGCGCATGATCTGGGAGAACACGGGGGCTGCCACGATGCCGCCGTAGATGGGGGACGGCTGCTGCAGCACGACGATGGCGGACAGCTCGGGATGCTCAGCCGGTGCGAACCCCGCGAAGGTCGCCATGTACGCGCCGGGGATGTAGCCGCCGTGCACGGAGTCCGGGATCTGGGCGGTTCCCGTCTTGCCCGCCACCGTGTAGCCCGGCACGCCGGCGGTGACGGCCGTGCCGTCCTGGACCACCTGCTCCATCATCGTCGTCAGCTGGGCCGCCACCGTCGTCGACAGGGCGCGGTGCGGCGCGTGGGCGCGGGTCGTGGTCACCGTCCCGTTGGGCGCCACCGTGGCCTGCACGAGCCGGGGGGGGACGAACGTCCCGCCGGTGGCCACCGTGTTGACCATGTCGAGGACCTGCTGGGCGGTGACGGCGTCGTCCTGGCCGATCGGGGTGGCGCCGATGTCCGACACCTGCCACGTGGCCGGTTTGCTCTTCACCAGGCCGGCGGACTCCGCCGGGAACCCCAGCCCCGTGGGGCGCCCGAAGCCGAGCGTGCCGATCTGCGCGGCCAGGCGGCCCTCGCCGAGCTGCTGGGCGATCTCGATGGTGCCGATGTTCGACGACTGGGCGAGGATCTGCGTGGCCGTCAGCCGCTCGGTGGGGTGGGTCTCGGCGTCGTGGAACACCCAGCCGTCGATGCTCAGCGCGTTGGGGACGGTGAACACCTCGCTGGGCGAGATGATCCCGTCCTGGAGGGCGGCCGAGAACGTCACCAGCTTGAAGACCGACCCGGGCTCGTAGACCTGCGTCAACGCCAGGTTCTGGGGAGCCTCGACCACCTTGGTGACCGGCGGCGGGGGGGGCGGGGGCGCCGTCGTGGTGGTCGACGAGGTCGGAGTGCCCGCCGGGGGCGCCGTCGTGGTCGTGGTGGGCGCGGGCGGCGGGGTGGGGGCGGGGTAGGTCTTCGCCACGAGGTCGGCCATGGCCAGGACGTCGCCGGTGTGGGTGTTCATCACGATGGCGATGCCGCTCTTGGCGTGCGAGGCCAGCACCTCGGTCCCGAGCGACTGCTCGGTGACGTACTGCAGGGGCTCGTCGATGGTGAGCTCGACGCCGGTGCCCGGGACCGTGGCGGTGTGCGTGACGGTGCGTCCGGGCAGGGGCACCCCGTCGGGGGCGATCTGCTCGCTCGCCTGGCCGCTCTGCCCGGCCAAGAGCGGGTTGAACTTGTACTCGAGCCCGGACTGCCCGGTGCCCGCTGCGCTCACCGAACCGAGCAGCGGTCCCGCGATCGAGCCGTCGGGGTCGACACGCTGGGTGTCGGGGAGGACGTTGATGCCCGGCAGGCCGAGGGCGGCCACCTTCTGCCCGAGCGTGGTGGTGACCCTCTTGGCCAGGTAGACGAACCCCGAGTCCTGTGACAGCTCCGACTGGAGCTTGCCGCGCGGCACGCCCAGCAGCTTGGTGAGGACGGTGGCCACCGCCGCGGGCCGGTGGATCAGATAGGGGTCGGCGACGATGGTCGACCGCGGCACCGACACGGCGAGGGCGCTGCCGTTGCGGTCGTAGATACCGCCCCGCACGGCGGGGACGTGCACCGTGGACACGAACTCCGCCGCCCCCATGGAGGAGTAGCGCCCGCTCGAGAACAGCTGCACCCCGACCAGCCGGAGCGAGAGCGCCGCGAACAGGAGCAGGACCACGACGCGCATGACCACGGCACGACGGACGGGTATCCCGCCGATGGCGGGGCTGGTGCGCGGCGGGCGTCCCGCCGGGCGGGCACGGCGCTCGAAGCCGCGGCGGCGCCGACCGGGGGGCGCGGGTGGCGCCAGCGGGCGGGTGGCGGCCCGCACCGGCCTCGGCGGCCGGACGCGCAGGGCCCCGGCGCGCAGCGTGCGCACCGTGGCGGGGGGGGCCGCCCGCACGGCCGCGGCGGGCGTGCCCGTTCGGCCCCGGCGCAGCAGTCGCCGCAGGCCCCGGCGGGGCGGGGCCGAGCGCGGCGGGCGGGCCGGGTTGGAGGGGAGCCGGGTGCGTCCCCCGGGCGCGGCCCCGGGCCGCGGCGGGCGGGGCCGGGGGGCGGCCGGCGTGCGCACCGTCGCCGTCCGTCCCCACCGTGACGGGGTCGGCGCCCGCCGCGGCGCCGAAGCACGCGGCGCGCCCGGCCGGGCGGCGCCCTTGCGCGACGCGCCCATGCGCGACGCGCCGGTGCGGGCCGGTGCCCGTGTGCCGCTCGCACCGCGTGGGGCGCCGCGCCGCGCGACTCGCACGCCGGTCGAGCGTGGCGCGCTCGGCCGGCCGGTGCCGGAGGTACGGCTCACTGGCTGCCGGTCGACCGATGTCCGGCGGTCCCGCCCGCGGGCGCCGTGGTGGATGCCGTGGAGCCCGACTCGCTCACCTGTGGAACGTCGGTGACGCGGTCCGGCGCCACCAGGCCGTTGTGCTGCGCCTCGCCCACGACCTTGGAGGGATCCGAGCTGCGCGCCACGTCGAGCTCGAGGTCATGGTGGCGCCCCAGGTCGGTGTTGAGCTGCTGCTGCATGCGGGTGAGCCGGATCTGGCCCTGGGTCATGTAGGCGTCGGCCGCCACCACGCTCAACAGGCTGCCCACGACGACGACGACGCAGAACGCCACGGCGCGCCGCGGCGTGCGCGCCGGGGCGCG
>DATJBC010000181.1:0-5947 GCA_035515515.1 Acidimicrobiales bacterium | reverse complement strand
CGGAGCCCTTCCGCCAGGGCGGGCTCGGCGCCGTGGTCGCTCGGCTCGTAGTAGACGTGGTCGGCGATCTGCGCAGGACGGTACTCCTGTTCCACCCACCCGCGGGGGTCGTCGTGGGGATAGGCGTAGCCCTCCCCGTGGCCGATGCCCTGGGCCCCCCAGTAGCTGGCGTCGCGCAGGTGGGTGGGGACGTCGGCCCGCGGCCCCTCTCGGGCGTCGGCCTTGGCCCGGCCGAGCGCGGTGGTCACGGCGTTCGACTTGGGGGCGCACGCCAGGTACACCACGGCCTCGGCCAGGTTGAGCTGCGCCTCGGGGAGGCCGACGAACTCCACCGCCCGGGCCGCCGCGTCCGCCACCACCAGGGCCAACGGGTCGGCCAGGCCCACGTCCTCGCTGGCCAGGATGACGAGGCGCCGGGCGATGAAGCGGGCGTCCTCGCCCCCCTCGAGCATGCGGGCCAGCCAGTACAGCGCGGCGTCGGGGTCCGAGCCCCGCAGGGACTTGATCAGGGCGCTGACCTGGTCGTAGTGGGCGTCCACCCCCTGGTGCACGAGCCGCCCGGCCCGGGCCCGGGCCACCACGTCGGTGGTGACGGCCTCGTCGCCCGCCAGGGCCAGGGACAGCTCGAGGACGCCCAGGGCGGCCCGGGCGTCCCCGTCGGCCAGCGACACCATGAGCGACAGCGCCTCGTCGTCGGCCCGGCCCCCCTCGGCCGAGAGCCCCCGCCGGAGCACCTCGGCGACGTCCTCGTCGCCCAGGGGCTCGAGCCGCCACAGCGTGGCCCGGCTGAGCAGGGGCGAGTTGACCGAGAAGAACGGGTTCTCCGTCGTGGCCCCGATGAGCACGACGAGGCCCTCCTCCACCGAGGGCAGCAGCGCGTCCTGCTGCGCCTTGTTGAAGCGGTGCACCTCGTCGACGAAGAGGATCGTGCCCTGGCCCTGCTCGCCCAGGCGCCGCCGCGCCTCGTCCACGGCGGCGCGCACGTCGGCCACCCCGGCGTTCACCGCCGAGAGGGGCACGAACGCCTTGGCGGTGACGCGCGCCACCACCTGGGCGAGCGTCGTCTTCCCGGTGCCCGCCGGGCCCCACAAGATGGCGGAGGTGAGGCGGTCCTGCTCGATGAGCGCCCGCAGGGGCGCGCCCGGGGCCACCAGGTGGCGCTGGCCCACGATCTCGTCCAGCGTGCGGGGGCGCAGGCGCGTGGCCAGCGGCGCCCGCTCCCGCAGGCGCTCGGTGGCGGCCTCGGCGAAGAGGTCGGGGGCGCCCGGTCCCCGGCGCGGCGGGCGGCTGGGCACGGCTCGTCCCGGCGGCGGCGTCAGTCGCCGGCGGGCGCGCCCCGCAGGCCGAGCTCGCGCAGGGCGCGCGCCGGGAGCGCCTTGGGTGCACCGGTCATGGGGTCGGTCCCCGACTGGGTCTTGGGGAAGGCGATCACCTCGCGCAGGTTCTCCTCCCCGGCGAGGATGGCCACCAGGCGGTCCACCCCCACGGCGAAGCCGCCGTGGGGCGGCGCACCGTAGCGGAAGGCCCCCAGGAGGAACCCGAAGCGGGCCTCGGCCTCCTCGGGGGCGATGCCCAGGGCGTCGAACACCTGGCGCTGGACGTCCTCGCGGTGGATCCGGATCGACCCCGACCCCAGCTCCCATCCGTTGAGGACGAGGTCGTAGGCCTGGGAACGCACCCGCAGGGGGTCGGTCGCCAGCAGCCCGACGTCGTCGGGGTGGGGCATGGTGAAGGGATGGTGAGCGGCCTGGGGGTTGCCCTCCTCGTCGAGGCCCTCGAAGAGGGGGAACTCGGTCACCCACAGGAAGCGCCGCTCCCCCTCGCCCACCGGCGGCCGGGCCAGGTCGAGGCGCAGCTGGCCCAGCACCCCGCAGGCCGTGCGCCACTCGTCGGCCACCACCAGCACGAGGTCCCCGGGCTGGGCCCCGGTGGCCGAGACGAGGCCGGCGCGCTCGGCGTCGGACAGCACCTTGTCGAGGGGGGAGGTGAGCTCGGGCGGGTCGCTGGCCGTGACCCGGAACCACGCCAGGCCCTGGGCGCCGAGCGCCTTGGCCCGCTCCACCAGGGCGTCGAGCTTGTTGCGGCCCACCGACGACCCCTCGGCGAGGCGGATGGCCTTCACGCACGGGGCGCCGAAGGCCCGCACCTGGGTGCCGGCGAACACCGCGCCCAGGTCGACGAGCTCGAGGCCGAAGCGCACGTCGGGCTTGTCCACGCCGAAGCGGTCCATGGCCTCGTGCCACGTCATGCGCTCGATGGCGCGCGGCCGCTCCCCCACGGCCGCCTCGGTGGCGTCCACCACGGCCTCGGTCACCACGGCCTGCACGTCGTGCTCGGACACGAACGACGCCTCCAGGTCGAGCTGGGTGAACTCGAATTGGCGGTCGGCCCGCAGGTCCTCGTCGCGCAGGCACCGGGCGATCTGGAAGTAGCGGTCGACGCCGGCCACCATGAGCAGCTGCTTGGCGATCTGGGGGCTCTGGGGCAGCACGTAGAAGCTGCCCCGGTGGAGGCGCGACGGCACGGCGAACTCACGGGCGCCCTCCGGTGTGGGCGTCCACAGCAGCGGCGTCTCGACCTCGCAGAAGCCCTGGCGGACCATGGCCGCCCGCATGGCCCCGAGGACGCGGCCGCGCAGGCGCATGTTGCGCTGCATGCGCGCCCGGCGCAGGTCCACGAAGCGGTAGCGCAGGCGCACCGCCTCGTCGGGGCCGGTGCGCTCGTCCACGGGGAACGGCGGCGGCTCGGCCTCCGAGAGGACCTCGACCTCGCAGTCGGCCAGCTCGACCTCGCCGGTGGCGATCTCGGCGTTGGCATTTCCCTCGGGACGGCGCCGCACCGTGCCCGACACCCGCAGCACCCACTCGCTGCGCACGTCGACGCTCCCGTCGACCACGCACTGGGTGGTGCCGCTGTGGTCACGGAGGTCCACGAAGGCGAGGTGCTCGCCGTGCTCACGGCGGGCCGACACCCACCCGCACAGCGTCACCCGGGCGTCGACGTGGTCGAGGCGCAGGTCCCCGCACATGTGGGTGCGCATCGCCGTGGTCGTCACCTGCCGTCCTCCTCGCCGTCGGTGGCGCCGGGGGCGGGCAGGGCGCCCGGCGCCTCCCCCTCCCGGTCGCGCAACCATTGCACCACCGCGCCGCGCGGCACCTCCTCCTGGGGCCCCGACCCCAGCATGGGCCGCGCCGTCACCACCTGGCGGGCGAGCTCGTCGGGCCCCACGATGAGCGCGTAGCGCGCCCCGGAGCGGTCGGCCTGCTTGAGCTGGGCCCCCATCGACCGCCCGTCGTAGGCGCGGGAGGCCGCCAGCCCGGCGTCGTGGAGCTCGGCGCACAGGTCGCGGGCGGCGGTGCCGTCGGTGACGTCGACCACGAAGGCGGCCGGGGGCGGGGGGGCGGCGGGGAACACGCCCTCGGCGTCGCACGCCAGGAGGAGGCGCTCGATGCCGATCCCGAAGCCGATGCCCGGCGTGGGAGGGCCGCCCACCGCCTCCACCAGGCCGTCGTAGCGGCCGCCGCCCCCCACGGCGTCCTGGGCCGTGTGCAGGGCGTGCGCCGCGAACTCGAAGGTGGTGCGGGTGTAGTAGTCGAGCCCCCGCACCAGGCGGGGGTCGAGCACGTGCGCGACCCCCCGCGCCTCGAGCCCCGCCCGCACCCGGGCCAGGTGGGCGGCGCAGGCCTCGTCGAGGTAGTCGGTGATGCGCGGCGCGCCCGCCACCACGGCCCGGCACGGGGGGCGCTTGCAGTCCAGCACCCGCAGCGGGTTGACGGCGTAGCGCTCCCGGTGCTCGTCGCACAGCTCGTCGCGGTGCGCCCCGAGGTAGGCGACGAGCGCCTCGACGTAGGCGGGCCGGCAGTCGCCGCACCCCATGGAGTTGACCGACAGCTCCACGCGGGCGAGCCCCAGCCACCGGTAGAGGCCGGCGGCCAGGGCGATGACCTCCACGTCCACGTCGGGGTCGTCGGTGCCGAGCACCTCCACCCCCAGCTGGTGGTGCTGCTTGTAGCGGCCCGCCTGGGGGCGCTCGTAACGGAAGGCCGGCGTCACGTACCACGCCCGCCAGGGCACCGGCGGGTGGTGCTGCACGAAGGCCCGCACCACCGAGGCGGTGCCCTCGGGGCGCAGCGCCACGTCGCGCCCGCCCCGGTCGGTGAACTCGTACATCTCCTTGCGCACCACGTCGCTCTCGCCCCCGATGCCCCGGCGGAACAGCGCGGCGTCCTCGAACATGGGATTGAGCACGAGCCCGAACCCCCCCAGGGCGCAGCGGCGGGCGAACTCGGCCACCAGCCGCTCCCAGCGCCACGACTCGGGCCACAGCACGTCGTGGGTCCCCGCAGGGGCGCGCACCGGCGCCTGCTCCCGGCCCACCGGGGGCTCAGCCCTTCCGGCCGGGAAGGGTGCGGAAGGCGTCGAACACGCCGTCGAGGTGCTTGAGGGAGCTGAGCAGCGACTCCAGGTGCCCGGGGTCGGCCAGCTCCACGTCGAAGTTCATGCGGCTCACCCGGTCGGGGGCCGTCTGCGACGACGACGACACGATGTTGAGGTGGTGCTCGGAGACCACCCGGGTGACGTCGGCCAGCAGGCGCGAGCGGTCGAAGGCGAGCACCTCGATGGACGCCACGAACACCGTGGTGCCCTCCCGGTCCCACTCCACCTCGATGATGCGCTCCTGGCCGCCGGCGGCCAGCGCGCTGGCGTTGGCGCAGTCGGCCCGGTGCACGCTCACCCCCCGGCCCCGGGTCACGAACCCCACGATCTGGTCGCCCGGCACGGGCGTGCAGCAGCGCGACAGCCGCACCATGACGTCGTCGAGGCCCTCGACGTAGACGCCCACCGGCGTGCCACGGCGCGCCCGGGCGCGCAGGCCCGGGCCGACCGAGGTGGGGAGCTGCTCCTCGCCCCCGCCGCGCAGCTCGCGCGCCAGGCGCTGGGCCACCGAGCGGGCCGAGACGTGCCCGTCGCCGATGGCGGCGTGCAGCGAGTCGAGGTCCACGTAGTTCATCGCCGCCGCCAGGCGCTCCAGCGCGTTGGAGGCGGCCAGCTTCTGCACGGGCAGGCCCTCGCGCCGCAGCGCCTTCACCAGTTCCTCGCGGCCGTTCTCGATGGCGTCCTCGCGGCGCTCCCGGGAGAACCACTGGCGGATCTTGTTGCGGGCCCGGGGGGACGCCACGATCTGCAGCCAGTCGCGCGACGGGCCGGCCGACGGCACCTTGGAGGTGATGATCTCCACCGTGTCGGCCGACTGCAGGGGCGTGTCCAGGGGCACGAGCCGGCCGTTCACCTTGGCCCCGATGCAGCGGTGCCCCACCTCGGTGTGGATGGAGTAGGCGAAGTCGATGGGCGTCGACCCCGCGGCAAGGGCGATCACCTTGCCCTTGGGGGTGAATACGTACACCTCGTCCTGCTCGAGGTCGAGCTTGAGCGTCTCGAGGAACTCGAGGGGGTCGATGGTCTCCTGCTGCCAGTCGACGATGCGCTGGAGCCACGCCATCTCCGCCGTGGTGGCCGCCGCGCCGTCCTTGGCCTGCTCCTTGTAGCCCCAATGCGCGGCGATGCCGTACTCGGCCCGCCGGTGCATCTCGTGCGTGCGGATCTGCACCTCGATGGGCTTGCCCTCGGGCCCCACCACGGTGGTGTGCAGCGACTGGTAGAGGTTGAACTTCGGGCTGTTGATGTAGTCCTTGAAGCGCCCCTGCACCGGGCTCCAGATGGCGTGGATGGAGCCCAGCGCCGCCCAGCAGTCCTTCTCGGACTCGACGATGACCCGGATGCCGATGAGATCGTGGATCTCGGCGAACTCCTTGCCCCGGATGACCATCTTTTCGTAGATGCTCCACAGGTGCTTGGGCCGTCCCGTCACCTCGGCCTTCACGCCCGACGCCGCCAGCCGCTCTCGCACCGCCACCAGCACCCGGGCCAGGTGGCTGTCGCGCTCAGG
>DATJBC010000180.1:0-17875 GCA_035515515.1 Acidimicrobiales bacterium | reverse complement strand
GGTCGAGCGCCCCTCGGAGAGCCTCCCGCCGACGCCGAGGCCTGGACCGACGAGCAATGGATTGCCTGGCTCGAGGCCACCGACGCCGAGGAAGACGAGGCCGGCGCCCCGCGCCTGCGGTCCGGGGCGCGCCGTCCCGCCAGCATGCTGGGCGTGGCCATGCTCGGGCTGCGCGACCTCATCTACGGCCGCGTCGAGGAGGCCGCCATCGTGGTCGACTGCGGCGGGGACCCGCCCCGGGGCGACACGCCCGAGGTCCACCTCGACCCCGACCACCCCGAGCGCTCCACCGTGGTCGTGCGGCGGTCGCCCCCCGCCTGACGGGCCTCGGAGCGCCGGCGCTCAGCGGGTGGTGGCGTCCGCCCGGGCCAGCAGGTCGTCGAGGATGCGGCCGTGGCGTGGACGGCCAGGGAGATGTGCCCCTCGTCGTCGAGGAGACGGGGGAGGGCACCCGGGGTGTGCGCCGCCAGCCAGCGGCGCGTGGGGCCCGCCGCCCGACCACCCGATGGTGACGAAGCGGTCGTGCCCCGGGGCGTCGAGGACGGCCGCCGTGTCCGCGGCGGCGTGGGCCACGCGTCGTCCCGGCAGCGGGGGGGACCCCGCGTAGCCCGGGCGCGACCAGCTCACCAGGCGCACCCCCGCGCCCGCGCCGGCGCGGCGCTGGGCTCGTAGGGGACGGCCGCGAAGGGGGTGCCGTGGTGGAAGACCACGGCCAGGCCGTCGCCGGGGCCGGCTGTGAGGACCTCGACCGTGCGCCCGTCGCCCAGCGCCACGGGGGTGCCCGGCCCGGACCCGGCGCGGCCGGCGTCGCTCACGGCGCCGTCTCGTCGTGCTCCGCCGTCCACGCCAGCAACTGCTCGCGGTCCCAGCTGTTGACGATGCGGGCCGGGTCGAGACCCGCGGCGGCCGCCTTCTCGCAACCGTTGGCCAGCCATTCCAGCTGGCCGGGCGCGTGGGCGTCGGTGTCGATGGACACCAGGCAGCCCGCATCGAGCGCCGCCGCCAACAGCTCGTCGGGGGGGTCGAGGCGCTCGGGACGCGAGTTGATCTCGAGCGCGGTGCCCGTCCGGGCGCAGGCCTCGAACACGGGGCCGGGGTCGAAGCGCGACGGCGGGCGCCCCCGGCCCACGAGGATGCGCCCCGTGCAGTGCCCCAGGATGTCGGTGTGCGGGCTCTCGATGGCCCGCACCATGCGCCGGGTCATCTCGGGCGGGTCCATCTTGAGCTTGGAATGCACGCTGGCGACGACCACGTCGAGGCGGGCCAGCAGGGCGGGGTCCTGGTCGAGGCCGCCGTCCTCGAGGATGTCGACCTCGATCCCGGTGAGGATGCGGAAGGGCGCCATCGCCTCGTTGACGGCCTCCACCACCTCGAGCTGCCGCACGAGGCGCTCGGGGTCCAGTCCGTGGGCGACGGTCAGGCGCGGGCTGTGGTCGGTGAGCGCCAGGTAGTCGTGCCCGAGCGCGGCGGCGGCGTCGGCCATCTCGGCGATGGGGCTTCCGCCGTCGGACCAGTCGGAGTGGCTGTGGCAGTCACCCCGCAAGCGCGCGCGCAGTGCGGCCGCGGCGGGCGACATCGCCGGTGCGTACTCGGCCTCGAGGTGCTCCAGGTACGAGGGCGTCCCGCCCGCCACGGCCTCGGCGATCACCCGGGCGGTGGTGTCGCCCACGCCGGGCAGGTCGGTGAGCCGCTTGGACGCCGCCCGCCGGGCGAGGACGTCGGGATCCATCTCGTCGACGGTGGCCGCCGCGCGGCGGAACGCCCTGACCTTGTAGGACTCAGCCCGCGTGGCCTCGAGGAGATAGGCGATCCGGCGCAGCGCCTCGGCGGGATCCACAACGGCGAGGCTACCGACGTGGAAGCATCGGCACATGCCGAGCGGCACACCCGCCGTGGCCATCGAGGTCGACGGGCACACCCTGAAGATCTCCAACCCCGACAAGGTGTTCTTCTCGACGCGGGGCGAGACCAAGCTCGATCTCGTCCGCTACTACTACGCGGTGGGCCCCGGCGCGCTGCGGGGCGTCTTCGAGCGGCCCACCGTGCTCAAGCGCTACCCCGACGGCGCCGAGGGGGACTTCTTCTACCAGAAGCGCGTCCCCCCGTCGCGCCCGTCGTGGATCGAGACCGTCACCGTCACCTTCCCGAGCGGCCGTCACGCCGATGAGCTGTGCCCCGTCGACGTGGCCCACATCCTCTACGCCGTGAACCTGGGCTGCCTCGACCTCAACCCCTGGCCCGTGCGACGCGGGGACGTCGACCATCCCGACGAGCTGCGCGTCGACCTCGATCCGCAGCCCGGCGTGCCCTTCGAGGCGGTGCGGCGCGTGGCGCTGGAGGCGCGCGCCGTGCTCGACGAGCACGGCCTGGTGGGGTTCCCCAAGACCTCGGGCTCGCGGGGGATCCACGTCAACGTGCCCATCGAGCCGCGCTGGAGCTTCACCGAGGTCCGCCGGGCGGCGCTGGCGCTGGCGCGCGAGCTCGGGCGCCGCCTTCCCGACACGGCGACCTCGGCGTGGTGGAAGGAGCAGCGCGGCGAGCGCGTGTTCGTCGACTACAACCAGAACGCCCGGGACCGCACGGTGGCCTCCGCCTACTCGGTGCGGGCCAATCCCGAGGGCCGGGTGTCGTGCCCCCTCGAGTGGGACGAGGTGCCCGACGCCGAGCCCGCCGAGCTCACCATCGCCACGGTGCCCGGACGCTTCGCCCGCCGGGGCGACCCCGCGGCCGCCATCGCCGAGGTCCACTCCGACCTGAGCGCGTTGCTGGAGCTGTCGTACCGGGACGAGCGCGACGGCCTGGGCGACGCCCCGTGGCCGCCGCACTTCCCCAAGGGCCCCGCCGAGCCGCACCGCGCCGCCCCCAGCCGGAGCCGGCACCGCCACGGCTGAGCGGCCCCGCCGGCCGGCGTCAGGCGCCGAACACGCGGGCGAGCTCCTCGGCCACGACCACCTCGAGCTGCTCGTAGGTGCACGAGGACGGGGCGCGGTCGGTCCTCCAGCGGCGGAAGGTGGTGGCGTGACGGAAGCGGTCGCCCTGGAGGTGGTCGTAGGCCACCTCGCACACGAGCAGCGGCTCGAGCGGCTCCCAGCGCAGGTCCTTGGTGGCGTTCCACCGCGACGGCATGCCCGGTCGTCGCCCGCCGTGCTCGTCCTCGGCCACCTGGGTCCACGCCGCCCACGGGTGGCCCTCGACGCCGGCCATCCGGTAGGGGGCGATCTCCTCGACCAGCTCGCGCCGGCGCGCCGCGGTGAACGATGCCGTCACCCCCACGTGGTGCAGCACCCCGCCGCCGTCGTAGAGGCCGAGCAACAGCGACCCGACCACCGGCCCGGACTTGTGCCAGCGGAACCCGGCCACCACGCAGTCGGCGGTGCGCTCGTGCTTGACCTTGATCATCGTGCGCTCACCCTCGCGGTAGGGGCGCTCGGCCGGTTTGGCCACCACGCCGTCGAGGCCGGCGCCCTCGAAGCGGCGGAACCAGTCGGCGGCCACGGCCGGGTCGTCGGTGGCCGGCGTGAGATGCACCGGCGGCCTGCAGCCCGCCAGCGCCTCGCACAAGAGCGCCCGCCGGGCCGAGAAGGGCTCGGGCCGCAGGTCGCGGGCGTCGAGGGCCAGGAGGTCGAAGGCCACGAACGACGCCGGGGTCTGCTGCGCCAACAGCGCCACCCGTGAGGCGGCGGGGTGGATGCGTTGCAGGAGGGCGTCGAAGTCGAGGCCGTCGGGCCCGGCGATCACGATCTCGCCGTCCACCACGGCGCGGGGCGGGAAGTCCCGCCGGATGGGCCCGATGAGCTCGGGGAAGTACCTGGTGAGGGGGCGCTCGTTGCGGCTGCCGAGCTCCACCTCGTCCCCGTCCCGGAAGGCGACGCAGCGGAAGCCGTCCCACTTGGGCTCGTAGAGCAGGCCCTCGCCCTCGGGCAGGTCCCGGGCCAGCTTGGCCAGCATGGGGGACACGGGCGGCATGACGGGCAGGTCCACCGGCCCACGCTGCCACGTCGCGCCCGGGCCGTGCCCGGCGAGGTGGAATCCTGTCGCGGGAGGTGCCATGGACAACCCCATGTTCGTGTACGACGAGCGGCTGGCGGACGTGGTCTTCGCCTACTGCCGGGAGCGCCTGGCGCTCGACCCCGTCCCCCTCGACTTCGGCGGGTCGCACCCGTCGTTCGAGGTGCTCGACGGCCTGTTGGGGGAGGAGGGCCACGATCCCGCCGAGGTCCTGGCGCTGTTCTCCGAGCACCTGGCGACGGCGGTGATCTCCTGTGACAGCCCGCGCTTCCTCTCGTTCATCCCCGCCGCCCCCACCAAGGCGGCGCTGCTGTTCGACATGATCGTGTCGTGCTCCTCCCTCCAGGGGACGTCGTGGCTGGAGGCGGCGGGGGCCATCGCCGCGGAGAACCAGGCGCTGGGGTTCCTGGCCGGCCTGGCCGGGCTCCCGCCCGGGACGGGGGGCTGCTTCGTGTCGGGGGGCTCGATCGCCAACCTCTCCGCCCTGGTGGTGGCGCGCGCCGCCCACGCCGAGGGGCGCGCCGCTGCGGGGGGGCGGCCCGGGCGCCCGTGCATGGCGGTGAGCGAGGAGGCGCACGCCTCGGTGACGAGCGCCCTGCGCATCCTCGGGGTGGATCCTCTGCTCGTCCCCGCCGTCGACCACCGTCTCACCGGCGCCGCCCTGGAGGGCGCCCTGGCGGCGGCGCCCGACGGCTCGGTGGTGGGGGTGGTGGCCACGGCGGGCACCACCAACGCCGGGATCATCGACGACCTAGCCGGCATCGCCGAGGTGGCCGCCCGGCGCTCGCTGTGGTTCCACGTGGACGCCGCCTACGGCGGCGCGGGGCTGTTCGCCCCGGTGGTGCGGGGGCGCTTCGCCGGCATCGAGCGCGCCGACTCGGTGGTGATCGACCCCCACAAGTGGCTGTACGCCCCCTTCGACTGCGCGGCCCTCCTGTACCGACAGCCCGAGCGGGCCCGGCGCGTGCACGCCCAGGAGGCGTCGTACTTAGACGTCATCCACGACCCCGACAACCCGGTGTGGAACCCCAGCGACTACGCCGTGCACCTCACCCGCCGGGCGCGGGGGCTGCCGCTGTGGTTCTCGCTGGCGGTCTACGGGGCGGCCGCCTACCGCCAGGCCGTCGAGACCGTCCTCGACACCGCCTGGCGCAGCGCCGCGCTCATCGACGCCACCCCCTATCTCGAGCTCGCCCGGGAGCCCGAGCTGTCGATCGTCCTGTTCCGACGGGTGGGCTGGGAGGCGGAGGACTACCGGCGCTGGTCGGAGCGGCTGCTCGCCTCCCAGGTGGGCTTCGTCACCCCCAGCTCCTGGGAGGGCACACCCGTCGCCCGCCTGGCGTTCCTGCACCCGGGGACCACGCTGGAGATGATCGGCGAGATCATCGCCACCATGGCCTGACGCTCAGCGACGGCGCTCGAGCAGGGGGTCGGCGGGAACGGGGCGGGCGCGGCGCGCGGCTTCCTGGCGGCGCCAGGCCATGCCGGCCAGCGCCTCGAGCACGACCCGGTTGGCGAGATAGGCGGTCACCTCGGCGTGGTCGTAGGGGGGCGACACCTCCACCACGTCCAGGCCGGCCACGGGCAGCTCCTGGGCGGCGCGGCGCACGGCGTCGAGCAGTTGGCGCGAGGACAGCCCGCCCGGCTCGGGGGTGCCGGTCCCGGGGGCTGCTCCGGGGTCGACCACGTCGATGTCCACCGACAGGAACACGGCGTCGCAGTCGTCGGTGGCGAGGGCGAAGGCCTCGCTGAGGCACACGTCGAGGCCGCGCGCCACCACCTCGGTCATCTCGTAGCTGCGCATGGACCGCTCCGCCATCCACGCCAGGGTGTCGGGGTCGGGCCAGTAGCCGCGCAGGCCGATCTGCACGAAGCGGTCCCCGCGCACCGCGCCGGACTCGATGAGCCGGCGCATGGGCGTGCCGTGGCCGTAGAGGGAGCCGAACTGGGTGTCGGCGGTGTCGGCGTGGGCGTCGAAGTGCACCACCGACACCCGGCCCCACCCCACGTGGCGGGCGACCCCCGTCACGTCGGGGAGCGCCACGGTGTGGTCCCCCCCGAGCACCACCGGGACGGCGCCCGAGCGGGCGATCTCCTCCACCGCCTGCTCGAGCCGGCCCAGGGCGGGCTCGATCTCCCCGGGCAGCATCTCGACGTCGCCCACGTCCACCACGGCCAGCTCGGCGAGGGGGTCGACGCCCAGCGCCAGGTGGGGGCGACGGCCGTCGTGGGGGAGGTAGTCGGTGAAGCGGATGGCCTGGGGGCCGAAGCGGCAGCCGGGCCGGTGCGAGGTCCCGCCGTCGAAGGGCGCGCCGATGATCACGGCCGCGCTGTGGCCGTAGGTCGCCGGTTCCCCGAGGGTCGCCGGGGGGACGCCCGCGAAGGTGGCGTCGGGCCCGTACATGTTGCCGGTCCTCATGTCGCCGTTCCCCCTCTGCGCGCTGCGCCCGGGCCGCTCGCCGCCGGACCTACTCCAGGGTCCTGCGGTACACGTTGGTCTGGCGGCGTTCGAACCCCAGCCGGACATAGAGCCGGTTGGCCGCCTCCCTCGACGGCCGAGAGGTCAGGTCGACGGTGCGCGCCCCGGCGTCCTGGGCGCGCTGGAGGGCGTGGGTGACGAGGGCCGCGCCGGCTCCCGCCCCGCGGGCCCGGGGCGCCACCACCACGTCCTCGATCCAGGCGCGCGGGCCCGTGGGGGCGTGGAAGACGACCAGCGTGAGCGACCCCACCACGGTGCCCCCGTGGTCGCGGGCGACGAGCAGGACGGTGGCGGGCGAGTCCACGATCCGCTCGACGTCGGCCCGGGAGAGCGGGGGGGCGGAGCTGGACAGCTCCGGCACGAGGCCCCGCAGGGCGTCGACCACCTCGTCGTCGGCGACGGTCACCTCGCTGACGGTGACCGCGTCGGCGGGTGTCGTCGCTCCCTGGGTGCTCACAGGTGCCGGAGTGTAGCCATCGGCCGATCGGAAGTGATGGGACAGCACGGCGTGGTAGCGCGACGCGTCGTCGCCCCCGGGACTGGTGTGGATGACGGCCTCCGCCAGGCGCGGCACCTCGTGGAGCAGCCGGTGATGCGCCTCGGCGGCGATGGCGTGCGACGCCACGAGGCTGAGCGCGGGGTCCGACACCACCTCGATCTCGGCCCACAGCTCGTGTCCGACCCACCGGACGCGCACGGCGTCGAGGCCGTCGACGCCGGGCACGGCGCGCACCACCGCCTCCACCTGGTCGACCAGGGCCGGGTCGACGCTGTCCATGAGCCGGCGGTAGATGGTCCGCACCGCGCCCATGAGCACCACGACGTTGGCGGCGCTGATGGCGATCCCGGCCACGGGGTCGGCGGCGTGCACGCCGCCCACGACGAAGACGGCGCCCACGACCACCGCCAGCGAGGTGAGCCCGTCGGAGCGGGCGTGCAGGCCGTCGGCCACGAGGGCGTCCGACCCGATCCGCCGCCCCACGCGTATCCGGTAGGACGCCACGAGCTCGTTGCCCACCACGCCGACGGCCCCCGCGGCGATGACCCAGCCCGGCCCCCGAATGCCGCGGGGATGGACGAGGTGGTCGACCGACGTCAGCGCGGCGAGGACGGTCGACGCCGCGATGACCCCCAGGATCACCAGGCCGGCCACGTCCTCGGCCCGGCCGAAGCCGAAGGTGTAGCGCCGGGTGGCCGGGCGCCGCCCCAGGCGGAAGGCGATCGCCAGGGGCACCGCCGTGAGGGCGTCGGCGAAGTTGTGGATGGTGTCGGCCAACAGGGCGCTGGAGTGGCTCACCAGCGCCACCGCCAGCTGCACGGCCGCTGTCACGCCCAGCCCGGCGAGCGAGATCCCCACGGCGCGCATGCCCGCCGCGGTGGACTCGAGCGCCCGGTCCGAGCCGTGCGCGCCGTGGTGGTGGGGGAGCACCACCGAGCCGAGCGCCCGCCACCACGGGGAGGCGCCGGCGCCGCCGTGGGCGTGGGTGTGGCTCCCCTCCGCGTGGGCCTCGTCGGCGTGGGCCTCGTCGCCCGGCGCGTGGTCGCTGCGCCCGTGGACGGTCGACCCGTGGTCGGCGTGGGCCCGGGGGTCCCGGTGACCGTGAGCGCCCACGCCGTCCTCCTCACCCCTCCGCCGGCTCCCGCCGCCGCGCCCCAGCGTAAGGTGCACCCGTGGCCAGGACGCAGACCGACGGGCCCCGCGCCGGGCGCCCCAACATCCTGCTGGTCGTCTCGGACCAGGAGCGTCAGCGCAGCTGGCTGCCCGACTCGGTCCGGCTCCCGTGGCGGGAGCGGCTCATCGCCGAGGGGCTCGAGTTCACCCGGTACTTCACCCATTCCTCGCCGTGCTCGCCCAGCCGGGCGAGCCTCTTCACGGGCCGGTACCTCCCCGGCCACGGGGTGATCGACAACGTGATCATGCCCGAGCACGTCCCGCTGGACCCGGCCACGCCCACCCTGGGCTCGCTGTTGCGGGGGGTCGGCTACCGCACGTCCTACATCGGGAAGTGGCACCTGTCGCAGGAGGCCCATCCCGACATGGAGGCCTATGGGTTCGCCGACTGGGACGGCAACGACAGGCACTTCATGGGGTGGGCGGGCACCGGCGTCCACTTCGACCCGATCATCGCCTCCAACGCCGCCCACTGGCTCAAGGCCAACGCGGCCCCCTCGTCGCCCGCGGCGTCGCCGTGGTTCTTGACCGTGGCCCTCGTCAACCCTCACGACGTCATGTGGTTCCCCATCGACCAGCCCGGCTACGCGTCGGGGCACCCCGCCGAGGTGGCCTCGGTGCGCCGGGTGCTCGAGGCGGCGGCCTGGAAGGACGACGACCCCCTCCCCGTCTACGACCGTGCCTACCCCGAGGTCTTCGAGACCCTTCCGGCCAACTTCGACGACGACCTGCACACCAAGCCCGAAGCCCACCGCCAGTGGCGCTGGGACCAGCAGCACGGCCTGTGGGGCTACATCGACCCGGCCGACACGCGCGCCTGGCTCCGCCACCTCGACTACTACGCCGAGCTCCAGCGCCTGGCCGACGAGAGCCTGGGCACCGTGCTGGGCGCCCTCGAGGACAGCGGCGCCTGGGACGACACCGCGGTGATCTTCACCTCCGACCACGGTGACATGTGCGGGTCGCACGGGCTGCGGTCCAAGGGACCGTTCGTCTACGACGAGATCATGCGCGTCCCCCTGTACGTACGGGTGCCCGGCGTGACCCGCCCGGCCACGGCGACGCCGGCGCTGGCCACCCACGTCGACCTGGCCGCCACCATCTGCGCCCTGGCCGGGGTCGGCCCGGGAGCGGCGGCCTCGGCGGGGCTCGCCGGCCTCGATCTCTCCCCGGTCCTGGCGGACCCGGCCGCCTCGGTGCGCGACCACGTGCTGTTCGCCCAGGACTCGGCGCAGACCCAGCACCTCAACCAGGTGCGCTACGCCCTGCGGGGGTTCTTCGACGGGCGGACCAAGTACGCCCGCTACTACGGCGTGGGCGGGGGCAAGCCGTCCACCGGGCTGTGGGGCAAGGACCCGGGGCGCAAGCTCTTCGACGTCGACTGCGCCTTCGACGACCAGGACCACGAGTGGTACGACCACGACGCCGACCCGCTCGAGCTGACCAACCTGGCCAACGACCCGGCCCGGCGCGTCGAGCTGCGGGCGCTGTTCGAGCGGCTGCGCTCCTACGAGGCGACGGAGATGGTGCCGGCGGGCTGAGGTCCGGCTGTGCCCGGCGCCATGCCACGTCGGGCCCGGCTCGGGCGGCGGGCGCGGCCCTCGCCGGGCTCGGCGCGCCGGGGGGGCTCAGACGGTGGCGACGAACACCTGGTGGCTGATGGCGGCGGCCATCTCGACGGGCTCGCCCTCCACCTCGAGGGTGACCGTCCCGTCCGACGCCCGGTCACGGACCCGGGCGGAGCGTCCCGGGATGAGCCCGTGCTCGTCGAGGTACTCGAGCGAGGCCATGTCGAGCTCGACCTCCTCGGTGATCCGCTCCAGGCGCACCGTGCTCCCCGGCTCCACCTCGGCCAGGCTGAGCTGGTGGCCGGCCTCGGCGTCGGGGGGCGCCGCCCCGGGGATGGGGTTGCCGTGCGGGCAGGTGCGGGGATTGCCGAGGAGATCCACCAACCGGGCCTCGACCTCGTCGGAGATGACGTGCTCCCAGCGCCCCGCCTCCAGATGGGCCTTGTGCCAGGGCAGGCCGATCACGTCGACCAGGAGGCGCTCGGCCAGCCGGTGCTTGCGGATCACGCTGTCGGCCAGGGACCGGCCCTGGTCGGTGAGGTTGATGGTGCGCCCGGCGCGCTCGATGTAGCCGTCGGCGGCCAGCCGGTCGAGCATCTCGGACACCGAGGGGGCCGAGCGGCCGATGCGCTCGGCGATGCGGGCCTGGATGACCGGCGTGCCCTCCTCGGTGAGGGACTGGATGGTCTCCAGGTACTCCTCGACCGGGGGGTGGTAGCCGCTCGCCACGCCTCGCATGCTACCGGGGGGCCCCGCCCCCGCCGCTCCCTCCCTGGTCAGCCCGCCAGTTGATGCTTAGGTAAGGCTACCCTAAACTCTGCGGGCGCCTGGCACCTCGGCGCACCGGCCCCGCGCCGGGAGCCGACACGGGAGAAGGAGGACGACGTTGAGACCCCCCACCGCCCGCCGCCGGCGAGAGCACGGCGTGGCCGTCGTGGTCCTTGCCCTGGCCCTGTGCGCCCTCGCCGCGACCTCCTGCGTCAACGGGACGGGCCCGGTGTCGTCGTCGTCGAACACCCTCGTCCTCTACAACGCCCAGCACGAGCAGACGACGAGCGCCATCGTGGCCGCCTTCACGAAGAAGACCGGGATCACGGTGCGCGTGAAGAACGACGACGAGGACGACATCACCGCCCAGATCGAGGCCGAGGGCAGCCGGTCGACGGCCGACGTCGTCTACACCGAGAACTCCAACTGGCTCCAGCAGCTCGACGACAAGGGCCTGCTGGCCGCGGTCGACTCCTCGACGCTCGCCAACGTGCCCGTCGTGGACAGCGCCACCAACGGCAAGTGGGTGGGCGTGTCCGCCCGGGTGAGCGCCCTGGTGTACAACACCGACGACGTGAGCCCCTCGGAGGTGCCCACGTCGGTGCTGGACCTCGCCGACCCGCGCTGGAAGGGGAAGATCGAGCTCGCCCCCTCGGAGACCGACTTCTGGCCGATCATCGACTCCGTGGCGCGCCAGAAAGGCACGGCCGCCGCGCTGGCGTGGTTGAAGGGGCTGCGCACCAACGCCGGCTCCAACGACAACATCCCCGACAACGAGACGCTGACGAGCGACGTCAGCAAGGGCGTCACCGACATGGCCCTGATCAACAGCTACTACTTCTACCGGCTCCAGGCCGAGGTGGGGGCGGGCTCGGTCCACGCCAAGGTGGCCTACTTCGCGCCCCGTGACCCGGGCTACGTGGAGGACGTCTCGGGTGCCGCCATCGTCAAGGCGACCAAGCACCAGGCCGCCGCGCAGCGGTTCCTGGCCTTCCTCACGAGCGCGGCCGGGCAGAGCGTGCTCGCCCACAGCGACAGCTTCGAGTACCCGCTGCACCCCGGGGTGGCCGCCAACGCCGCGCTCACGCCGCTCGACCAGCTCCAGCCCGTGCCCTTCACGCCGGCACAGCTGGGCGCCGGCCTCGAGGCCCACCAGCTGCTGATCCAAGCGGGTCTCGCCTGATCGCACCGACCACGACCGACGCCGCGCCCGGGGCGCTCCCGGGACGGTCGACCGGTCGGTTCTGGCGCGGTCGCGCCACCGTGGCGCTGAGCGTCCTCATCGCCATGGCGTTGCTCCTGCCGCTCGGGCTCCTGGTGGTCGACGCCCGGGACGCGGGGTGGAGCGAGGTGAGCAGCGTGCTGTTCCGGCAGCGCTCGCTGTCGCTCTTGGAGCACACCGTCGCCCTGGCGGCGCTGGTGGTGGTGCTGGCCGGCACCATCGGCGTGGCCACGGCCTGGTGCACCGAGCGCATGCGGCTGCCCGGGCGGCGGCTGTGGACGGTGCTCCTGGTCCTGCCCGTCGCCCTTCCCGACTTCGTCGTGGGCTGGGCCTGGCACTCGATCGTCCCCACCGTCAACCCCCTCCTGGGGGCCACCGTGGTCATGACGCTCGGGACCTACCCTCTCGTCTACCTGCCGGTGGCGGCCGCCCTGCGGCGCACCGACCGGGCCATGGAGGACGCCTCGCTCAGCCTGGGCCTGAGCGAGCTCCGCACCTTCTTCCGGGTGACGCTCCCCCTCATCCGCACGGCGGTGCTGGGCGGGTGCGTGCTCGTGGTCCTGACGGTGATCTCGGAGTACGGCGTGTTCGAGGTCCTGCGCTACCAGACCTTCACCACCGAGATCTTCACCCAGTTCCAGTTCAACGCCCAGGCCGCCGGCGCCCTGTCGGTCCCGCTGGTGTGCCTGGGCCTTCTGGCCCTGGCCGTGGACGGGATCGTGCCCCGCCGGCCGGTGGTGGCCACCCACGCCCCTCGGCGCCCGGGCGCCGGGGCGACGCCGCGGCGGGCCTCGCCGGGTGTGGTGGGCGCCCTCGTCGCCCTCGTCGCGCTGGGGGTGGGGGTGCCCATCAGCACCCTGGCCTACTGGATGGCCCGGAGCCAGCACACCACCCTGCCCGCCGCCGCCACCCTGGCCTCGGCCACCTGGGCCACGGTGGCCTACAGCGCCTGGGGGGCGGTCGTGGCCGTGGTCCTCGCCCTGCCGGTGGCGTTCATGAGCGCCCGGCGCTCGAGCGGCCCCCGCACCGTCCTCGAGCGCAGCACCTATGTCACCCAGGCCATGCCCGGCGTGGTGGTGGCGCTCAGCTTCGTGTTCTTCGCCACGCGCTTCGTCTACGCCCTCTACCAGACGAGCATCCTGCTCATCGCGGCCTACGCCGTGCTGCACTTCCCGCTCGCCCTGGTGTGCGTGAAGACCTCGGTGTCCCAGGCGCCGGCCCGCCTCACCGACGTGGGCCAGTCCCTGGGCCGGCGCCCGCTGTGGGTGTTCGTGCGGGTCACGGTGCCCTTGATCGTGCCGGGGCTCCTGGCCGGGTTCTGTCTGGTATTCCTCACGGCGGTGACCGAGCTGACCGCCACCTTGGTGCTGGTCCCCATCGGGGTCCAGACCCTGGCCACGCAGTTCTGGGCGTACCAGAGCGAGGTGGCCTACGGCGCGGCGGCGCCCTACGCGCTGGTCATCATCGGCCTGGCCATGGTGCCCGGCGCCCTGCTGGGGCTGTGGTTCGACCGCGAGCGCTACGCCCGGCCGGCGGGGACCGCATGAGCACCATCGAGCTGCGGGGCGTGGCCAAGGGGTACGGCGCCACCCCGGTGCTCCACGGCCTCGACCTGACGGTGGCCGACGGCTCGATCACCGCCATCCTGGGGGCGTCGGGCAGCGGCAAGACCACCTTGCTCAGGCTGCTCGCCGGCTTCGAGCACGTCGACGCGGGCGTGGTGCGCATCGGGGGCCGGGTCGTCGACGACGGGACACGCTCGGTCCGCCCCCAGCACCGGGGGGTGGGATACGTCCCCCAGGACGGTGCGCTGTTCCCCCATCTCACGGTCATGGGCAACGTCGCCTTCGGCGTGCCCCGCGACGAGCGCGCCGACACGCGCCAGCTCATCGAGCTGGTGGGCCTGGAGGGACTCGAGCGCCGCTACCCGCACCAGCTGTCGGGGGGCCAGCAGCAGCGGGTGGCGCTGGCCCGGGCCCTCGCCGTCCGGCCCGGCGTGGTTCTGCTCGACGAGCCCTTCAGCTCGCTGGACGCGTCGTTGCGGGCCGGGCTGCGACGGGACGTGGCCCGCGTCCTGGCCGAGGCCGGGGCCACCACCGTCATCGTCACCCACGACCAGGACGAGGCCCTGGCCCTCGCCGACGAGGTGGCCGTGCTGCGGGACGGGCACGTGGTGGCGTGCGCCCGCCCCCGGGCGCTGTACGGGGCGCCGCCCGACCTGGCGGCGGCGACGTCGGTGGGGGAGGCCAACGTCCTGCTCGGCGAGGCGCGCGGCGCCGTGGCCCGGTGCGTGCTGGGCACCGTGGCGCTCGACGTCGACGGCCGCGCCGGGCTCGAGGGCCCGGCCCGCCTGCTCTTGCGGCCCGAGCAGCTCCTGCTGCGGCTCGAGCCCGCCCCCGGGGCGGTGGCCGCCACCGTGGTCGACGCCCAGTTCCACGGGCACGACGCCGTGGTGGACGTGGTGGTGGAGCGGCCCCAGCGTCAGGAGCTCGTGGCGCGTGTCCCCGGCGACCTGCCCGTGACGCGGGGCCAGCGCGTGTGGGTGGAGGTGCGGGGGCCGGCGCGGGCCTGGGCGCTCGACGGCGCCGACCCGCTGCCCGGCGACGAGGCGCTGCCCGGCGACGAGGAGGGTCCCGCGACGCCCCGGGCGGGAGGCGGGCACCGGGCGGCCCGGGCGAGATCCCGTCGACGGGGTCGCATCCTGGTCGGCACCGGGTCGGTGCTCGTGGCCCTGGGGGTGGTGCTGGACCTCGTGGTCGGGGGCGGCGGCCCCTCGCCCGCCGCCGTCGGCCCGGTGGTGTTCCACGCGTCGGTCCAGGTGACCGGGCGGGTCCGCCTCACCGACCCCTTCACCGACAAGACGACGGCCAAGGGGGTCAGGTCGTGCGCCCAGGCCGGCACGATCGGTGACCAGCCCCACGTCGGGGCCCACACCTGGCTGGTGCCCACGCCGCCGCAGAGCAACGACGTCATCGTCGAGATCGGCACGGCCAAGGGCGACTACCGCGGCCCCGGGTCCTACGGCCAGGCCGTGCTGGCCAAAGGGGGCGGGGTCATGGGCATCGGCACCGAGGCCTACGCCCTCGTGAGCCCGGCGGCCACGGCCACCTTGACGGTCCACGCCGACGGGTCGGGCAGCGTGACCTTCACCCACGTGCCCGGTGACGACGACACCCCGTACAAGGGATGGCACGGGGGGATCTCGGGCTCGATCACCTGGACCTGCACCAGCTGAGAGCGAAGTTCATCGGGATTTCTCCCCCCGCTCTCGCTTTCGTCGCACCCCGTTCACCGCGCCCGCGTACGGTCACCGGAGAGCCGTCGCCAGCGTGGACGGTCGGCGGCGGCCGGGAAGGGCACGCGCGGAGCACCCTCGCCCCCCTCCCCCCCTCAGGGCGGGGGTGCGACCTGCCTGGTGCCCGGTCGCCGCCGACCGTCTCCGGACCAGCGAGCCGCACCGGCCGCCGCGGCGGCGCCGGCCTCAGCTGCCGTCGCCGCCGGGCGTCTCGCCGTTGCGGGACACCGGCAGGGACCCGTAGCGCCGGGAGGCCGGCGCCTCCTCCTCGGGGGCATGTCCCGCCGTCCACACCGGCGGCCTGGCCTGCTCGTCGAGGGGGGCGTCCTCGGCGAGCGGCTCGAACACCGGCGGGTCGGCGTAGCCGGGGGCGCCCGCCCCGGTCCGGGTGGTGGCCGAGCGCTCGTCGGCGGGGCCCAGCCCCGATGACACCGTGGCCCCGCCCAGGACCGTGCCCACCGACGACGACCCCGGCGCCGTGGCGAGGCTCGGGGCCGTCCGCAGCCCCGGCAGCGGCCCGCCCGGGGCCGGCCAGCGGTAGAGGGCGCCCAGCTCCAGGCGGCGGCGGTCCATGACGGCCGTCAGGCGCTTCCACTCCGACCCCTGGAGGTTGTGCAGCAGTCGGGGCACCTTGCGGGCCATGCGCTCGGACTGGTGGCGGTAGCGCTCGGCCATCCCCCCCATCACGAACACGGTGGCGGGGGCCAGCCTGGGCCCCTCCCGGGCCAGGTCGTGGAGCCGGCCCTCGGCGACCCGGGCGTCTTGCATGGCGCCCAGGACGTCCTGGAGCTTCACCACCCGGCGCACGTACTTGGCGGGCTGCCCGTCGTAGACGTCGGACACGAACTCCAGCGCGTAGCGCAGCCGCTTCCCCCGGATCCGGGTGCGGTGGTAGTCGGAGGGGTCGCCGCTGCGCCGTGCCCGGCGGGCCGCCTTGACCGCCTTGCGATGCAGCTCGAGCACGAGGTCCGGCACGGCGCCGGCGGCGGGGGTGCGGGCCGCCACCGACCGCCTCGAGGGCCCCTGACGGAGCATGGTGGTGAGTCCTCCCACCAGGCGCTCGTAGCGGACCGAGTCCAGGCACACCAGGAGGCGGCGGCGGGCGTCGGCACGCTCCATGACCAGGACCCTGGCCAACTCGTCGAGGGCGCCCTGGTCGTCGGCCGCCACGGTGTCGCGCCAGTGGTGGAGCTGCTCGAGCTGCACGTCGAGGTCGCGGACCGCTCCGAGCGCCTCGGCCAGCCAGCCCAGCTCCGCCCGGACGTGGCGGGCCCGGGCGGGGAGGGCGTCGGAGAACAGCGAGAGCGCGGCACGCATCCGGCGGGTGGCCACCCGCATGTCGTGGAGCTCCTCGGCGTCCTCGCCGAGCCGTGTGCCCGCTTCGTGGGCGAGCATCGACGAAAAGTGGCGACGCAGCACGGCAAAGGCGACGTCGCCCACCGTGGCGTGGCGGTCGACGGCGGTCGGCCCGAGCTCGGGAGCCGTCGGGATCCGTTGGCCCGACGCCAGCAGGCCCGCCTCGAACTTGGTCATGGTGGCGGGTCGCAGCCCGCACTGGCGACGCAGGGCGTCTACCACGGGCATGAGCGGCGCCACCCACGCCGGGTCGACTTCGATCTCCACCCGCTGGAGCCGAACGGGCTGGTGGTCGTCCTCGACCACGATCATGGTCTCGTCGAGGGCCAGCTCGCCGACGCGGTCCTCGCCGACCCGCAGGTCGTAGGGCCGACGGCGTGTCCGTACCTCCACGACGGTCTCGAGGGGGCGCCGGCCCACCAGGGCCCGCAGGCGCCAGCCCACGGGCCCGTGCCCGTCGAGAGCCTCGATGCCCTCGTCGGTGAGGGGCTCGGTCACCTCGAGGCGCCGGCGCAGGCCGTCGTCGCTGCCGGCGGTGTCCTTGATGGTGGCCTCGGCCCGGCTGCCGCGGTGGCGGACGCGCAACACGTAGCCCGACCGGGCGATGCGCCAATCGGCCGTGTCGAGATAGGAGTCCATCAGACGCTCGGCGTGGCGCGGGGTCGCCGTCAGTGGGGCCTGACGCAGTTCCGGACTCTGCCCGGCGGGGTCGCCGGCGGGGAAGGCGGACTCCGGCAGCGCCGCCAGCCAGCGCTCGACCGGCCGAAGATCGAGCGCGTCGAGCTGCCACTCGACCTCCGTGTCCGGAGTTTCCGGCGTGCCCACCGAACGATCTTTGCACGTGCCGGGCGTCAACTCTTCTTTGTGCATCAGTTGCTACTTGTGCATCGCTTGTGCATCACGAGTTAGTTGTGAGGTGGACTATTGGGTTCGTCTTGAGGTGGGCGCCCGGGGGCGCCGGTCGCCCGTTCCCTCGTGGGCCCGCGTGTGCGGCGAGTGGGTTGAAAAGGCCCCCAGGGGGAATGTTAGGGTCACCGCAACAGTCTGAACCGCTCGAGTGCCGACGCACGGTGTCCCGTGCGTCCTCCCCACCACCAGGAGACCCGTGACATCGTTTCCCGCGCCTGCTGCCTGGTACCCGTTCCGTCGCCGGCCGAGACGCGGGGGCGCGTCAGTGGCCGCCTTCGCGCTCAGTGTGGGACTCGTGGCGGCCCCGGTGGCGACCCTCTTGGTGACGAGCTCGCCAGCTTCGGCCGCTGGCGCGGTGGCGACCGTGACAGCAGTGAGTCCGGTATCCGGTGCCCAAGGAGGGACCAACACCGTGACGGTCACGGGAACGAACCTTGGGTCGACGGGGACCACGATTGTCGACTTCGGCATGAGTTCGGTTGGTCCAGCAGGCGTCACGGTGAATTCGACTGGGACGTCATTGACTGTTGCTGCACCGGCAAACCCAAATGCAACGGGAAGAACCACGTTCGGTTCGACCTTTGACGTCACGGTTAAC
>DATJBC010000179.1:0-17442 GCA_035515515.1 Acidimicrobiales bacterium | reverse complement strand
CGTCGAGCGCGTGGACGTGGTGTGCGGGGTCGGCTACGACCGGGCCGAGGCAGCCGGAGCCGCCGCCACGCGCTTTCACGACGTGCGCGTGGTGGTGTCGAACCTGGCCGTGTTCGACTTCGACACCGCCGACCACGCCATGCGGCTGCGCTCCGTGCACCCCGGGGTGGAGGTCGACGAGGTCGTGGCCGCCACCGCCTTCGAGCTCGTGGTGCCCGACCCCGTCCCCCGCACCCGCGTGCCCTCGGCCGAGGAGCTCGAGCTGATCAGGGAGGTCCTCGACCCCGAGGCCCTGCGCGACCGGGAAGTGGCCTCCTGAGCGGCGCCGCCCCGTCGGACGCGGGCGGGATGCCCGAGCCCCATCCGGCGCTGCGCACCCGGCTGTGCGCCCTGGCCGGGGTCCGCTACCCCGTCGTGCAGACGGGGATGGGCTGGGTGGCCGGGCCCCGGCTGGTCGCCGCCACGGCCAACGCCGGCGGGCTGGGCATCCTGGCGTCGGCCACCATGACCGTGGACGAGCTGCGGGCCGCGGTGGCCGAGGTCCGGTCGCGCACCGACGCCCCCTTCGGCGTCAACCTGCGCACCGACTCCGCCGATGTCGGCGAGCGCATCGCCATCCTGGTGGAGAACGCCGTGCGCGTGGCGAGCTTCGCCCAGGCGCCCCGGCCCGACATGGTCGCCCGGCTCCGTGACGCCGGTGTCGTGGTGATCCCCACCGTCGGGGCCCGCCGCCACGCCGAGAAGGTGGCCGAATGGGGCGTGCACGGCGTCATCGCCCAGGGGGCCGAGGGCGGGGGGCACACCGGCGCGGTGCCCACCTCGCTCCTGCTGCCCCAGGTCGTGGAGGCGGTGGGGGACACCGTGGCGGTGATCGGCGCCGGTGGCTTCTCGAGCGGGCGGGGGTTGGTGGCCGCCCTCAGCTACGGCGCGGCGGGCATCGCCATGGGCACGCGCTTCCTCCTCACCCGGGAGAGCACGGTCCCCGACGACGTGAAGAAGCTCTATCTGGGGACGCCCGTGACGGGCACCGTGGTGACCACGCGCGTCGACGGGGCGCCCCAGCGCGTGGTGCGCACGGAGGTGGTCGACCACCTCGAGGGGGCGGGCCGCGTGGGGGCGCTGCCGCGGGCGCTGCGCAACGCCCTCGCCTTCCGGCGCCAGACCGGGACCTCGATGCGGGCGCTGTGGTCCGAGGGCCGCGCCATGAAGCGGGGCAACGACCTGACGTGGCCCCAGGTCGTCATGGCGGCCAACGCCCCCATGATGACCAAGGCGGCCCTCGTGGACGGCCGCACCGACGTGGGCGTGCTGCCCACCGGCCAGGTGGTGGGCGTGATCGAGGAGCTGCCCACGGTGGCCGAGCTCATCTTTAGGATCGTCACCGAGGCCAACGCCACGCTGGCCCGCCTGGCTGCTCCCGCGGGCGGCCCCGGGACCGCCTGAGGCCCGGCCCGCCCCGGGCGCTACGAGCCCAGGCGCTCGATGATCGTGGCGTTGGCCTGCCCGCCGCCCTCGCACATCGTCTGCAGCCCGTAGCGGCCGCCGGTGCGCTCGAGCTCGTTCAGGAGGGTGGCCATGAGGCGCGCCCCGGAGCACCCCGTGGGATGGCCGATGGCGATGGCGCCGCCGTTGGGGTTCACCCTGGCCATGTCGGGGTGCAGCTCGCGCTCCCAGGCGAGCACGACCGAGGCGAACGCCTCGTTGATCTCCACGACGTCCATGTCCTCGAGGCGCAGCTTCGCCTTCTCCAGGACCAGCTGCGTGGCCGGGATGGGCGCCGTGAGCATGATCACCGGGTCGTTGGCCGCCACCGCGAAGGTGTGGAACCGGGCCCGGGGCCGCAGCCCCAGGGCCTCCGCCCGCTCCTCGCTCACCACGAGCACGGCGGCCGCCCCGTCGGAGATCTGCGACGAGGTCCCCGCGGTGACCAGCCCGTCCTCGGCGAAGGCGGGGGCGAGGGCGCCGAGCTTGTCCAGGGTGGTGTCCCGGCGGACCCCCTCGTCGGCCTCGATGGTGGCGTCCCCGTCCGGGGCGGGGGAGCGCAGGACCACCAGCTCGTTGGCGAAGTGGCCGGCGTCGTGGGCGGCGGCCGCCCGCCGGTGCGACTCCAGGGCGAAGGCGTCCATGTCGTGGCGGCCGATCCCCCAGCGCGCGGCGATCTCCTCGGCCGACAGGCCCTGGTGGATGAAGTCGTAGCGGGCGTGGACGGTCGGGCCGTAGGCCTCGCCCGGCCCGGGGTCCGTGGTGGACCCGATGGGGACCCGGCTCATGGACTCCACCCCCGCCGCCACCACGACGTCCATGGCCCCGGACATGACCGCCTGGGCGGCGAAGTGGATGGCCTGCTGGGCGGACCCGCACTGGCGGTCGACGGTCGTCCCCGGGACGCTGTCGGGGAAGCCCGCCGCCAGCACGGCGTTGCGACCGATGTTCATGGCCTGCTCGCCCACCGTCATGGTGCAGCCCATGACCACGTCCTCGATGAGCGCGGGGTCGAGGTCGTTGCGCTCGACGAGGGCCTTGAGGGGGGCGGCGGCCAGGTCCACGGCGTGCCAGCCCGACAGCTTGCCGTTGCGGCGACCCACCGGGGTCCGCACGGCGTCGACGATGACTGCGTCCGGCATGGCATCCCTCCTGCCCCGGGGCGACCCCGGAGCCCGCGCCCGTGGGGCCAATTGTGGCCCAGGGCGCCGTGCGCGTCGAAAGAATGCCGGCACGGGCCCGTTCCAACGGTGGCGGCCCCGAGCGGGTGGCCCGGCCCCGTTGACCTCGAGTCGTGGCACCGGGCGCCGCCGAGCACGGAGAGGGCGTCGTTCCACATGCGGGTACTCGCCGTCACCAACCTCTATCCGCCGCACCACGTGGGGGGGTACGAGATCGCCTGCCGTGGGGTGATGGAGCGGTTCCACCGGGCCGGGCACGAGGTCATGGTGCTGACGGCGGGCACGCGCGTCCCCGGCGTGGCCGACGACGCCCGGCCCGAGACGGTCACCGTGCGCCGTCGCCTGGACGGCTGGTGGGACTGGGAGCGCTTCGCGCCGGCCCGCCCCGGGCTGCTCCGGCGGGTGGCGGTCGAGCGGACGAACCAGCGCGCCGTGCTCGACGCCGTGCGCGACTTCCGGCCCGACGTGGCGTCGATCTGGAACCTCGGCTACGTGTCGTACGCCATCGCCACCCGTCTCGAGGAGCTGGGTGTTCCCATCGTCGTGAATCTCGGGGACGACTGGATCTGCTACGCCCACGAGTTCGACGCATGGACGACGATGTTCGAGCGCCGGCCCTGGGCACGGCCTGCGGGCGCGGCCCTGGGGCTGCGCACCCGACTGCCGCGCTTCGACACGGCCACCGTCACCATGGCGAGCGCCTTGATCGCCGACCGGGTGGACGCCCGGTGCCCGTGGCGCTTCGGGCGCCGGGCCCTCGTCCCCCTGGGCGTCGAGACCTGGGACTTCCCGGTCACCGTGCCCGCCGACCGCCCCTGGTCGTGGCGGCTCCTCTACGTCGGCCGCATCCTCCCCATCAAGGGGGTGCACACCCTGGTGCGCGCCCTGGCGCTCCTCCCGCCCGAGGCCCGCCTCGAGATCGACGGCCACGGCCCCGACCACGAGGTGCAGGCGCTGCGGGCGCTGGCCGAGGAGGTCGGGGTGGGGGCGCGCCTCCGCATCACCCGGTCGAGGCGTGGCGAGCTGCGCGACCGCTACCGGTCGGCGGACGTCGTGGTCTTCCCGAGTGAATGGGAGGAGCCCTTCGGTATCGTGCCCCTCGAGGCCATGGCGTGCGGCGTCCCGTTGGTGGCCAGCGGCACCGGGGGCTCGGGGGAGTTCCTGGCCGACGGCGTCAACTGCGTCCTGTTCCGGCCCGGCGACCCCGGGACGCTGGCCGCCGCCCTCCACCGCATCGCCGACGACCCTGCGCTGCGCCGACGTGTCGTCCTGGGGGGGACCGACACCGCGGGGCACATGACCATGGACGAGTGCGCCCGCCGCCTGGCGGTGCTGCACGCCGAGGCCGCCGCCGGCGCGGGCGGGCCCGCACCGCAGACGGCCGCACGGGACACCCCGCGGCCCGAGGCACGGCCGCTGGTGCCGCCGATCGGCCCGAGCCGGTGACCCACGCCACCGCCGCGCCGGCGCGGGGCACCCCGGGCCGGGTCGAGGCGCTGCCCGACCCCTTCGTCCTGGGGGCCGACGACGCCCGCCGCAGCCCGCTGCACGGCCGGATGGTGTTCGTCCTCGGCGCCGAGGGCGCCGCCCTCGGGCACCGGCTCGACACCCTGCGCGCCGCGCCCGGTACGGCCGTGCTGCGCGCGCCCACCGGCCTGTGCGCCGGAGGCCTCGAGCGACCGTGGAGCGACTTCTTCTGGGTGGACCACATGGGCCCGGCCGTCATGGCCGGGGCGGGCGAGATGCTGCGGGCCCTGCGGGGGCTGGCCGACGACCTCCTGGCGGCGGCGGCCCGCCGGTCGGGCGCCCACGGCGCGCCGCGCATCGTCGAGTGGACGCCGGGCCACGACGGGGCCATCCCCGCCGCCTGCCTGGCCAGCCTCTATCCCGACGCCGCCTTCGTGCGCGGCGGGGACCCCGGCGGGCAGACGCGCCCGCCCGGCGCGGCGCCCCACAGCGCGCAGGGCGAGCCCGCCGGCACCGCCCGCGATCCGGTGGAGGCCGTGGTGGCGCGCAGCCCCCTGCGGGACCGGCTGATTGTGGTCGTGGGCGCCCCCCGCAGCGGCACCACCTGGCTCGAGGAGCTCTTCATGGCGCACCCGCGCGTGGGGGGGATCGCCGCCACCGAGACCTGGCTCTTCGAGCAGCTCTCGGACCTGTGGGACAACGCGCGCCTGGGCGCCTGCGTGAGCCGCCACGACGTGGCGGCCGCCTGCCGGCGCTACGGCGACGCCGTCTTCGGGGCGGCGCTCCGCCGGCACGCACCCGGGGCCGACTTCTTCGTGGAGAAGAGCCCGGTGCACTCCCGGCGCATCCCCCAGATCGCCGCCTCCTACCCCGACGCCTGGTTCGTGCACATCGTGCGCGACGGCCGCGACGTGGCCCGCTCGGCGGCCCAGGTCCCCTTCTTCGACCTGGCCGACCCGGTGGCCGCCGCCGGCATGTGGCAGGACTTCGTGCGCGCCGCGCGCCGGGGCGCCCCGTCGGCCACGCGCTACCGGGAGGTCCGCTACGAGAGCCTGTACGCCGACCCCGTGGGTCACATGCGCGACCTGTTCGCCTGGGTCGGCCTGGGGGACGACGAGGCCGGCCCCCTCGATCACGCCGGCGCCGTGGGCGCCGCGGTGCTGGCCCGCAGCGCCCGACGCGTGAGCACCCACGCGGGCACGTCCTCCACGGTGGGCCCGGGCAGCTGGGAGGCGCTCGCACCGCGCGCGCTGGCCGGCGTCTACCGCCGGGCGGGGAGCCTGCTCGTGGCCGAGGGCTACGCGTCGGCCCGCACGGTGTGGCGGGCCCGGCTCTCGCCACGCGCCGTGGCCCGTGCCCTCGGCCGCCGCCTCCGACGGCGTCGTCCGCCGCGGCCCGGGCGCGCCCGCGCCTGAGCGCTCCACCGGGCCGGCGAGGCCCCCGCGCCGAGTTGGGGGCGCATCGGACGCTGTGTCAGATTCGCGGTGCGATGGCCGCCATGGATCTCAGGTTCAGCCCCGAGGAGGAGGCGTTCCGGGCCGAGGCCCGCGCCTGGCTCGAGGCGCACGTGCCCTCGGCGCGCAACGGCACGGGGCCCCTGCCGTCGCTCGACACCGCCGAGGGCTTCGCGGCCCACAGGGTGTGGGAGAAGACGATGTACGACGCCCGCTGGTCGGTGGTGTCGTGGCCCGAGGAGTACGGCGGCCGGGACGCCGGGCTCATGGAGTGGCTCGTCTTCGAGGAGGAGTACTACCGCGCCGCGGCCCCCACGCGGGTGGGGCAGAACGGCATCTTCCTCCTGGCGCCCACGCTCTTCGCCTTCGGGACGCCCGAGCAGAAGGCGCGCTACCTGCCCCCCATGGCATCGGGCGAGGAGGTGTGGTGCCAGGGGTGGTCGGAGCCCGACTCGGGGAGCGACCTCGCCTCGTTGCGCAGCCGGGCGACGCGCCGGGGCGACGTGTGGGTGCTGCACGGCCAGAAGACGTGGTGCTCGCGCGGGGCCTTCGCCGACTGGATCTTCGGCCTCTTCCGCTCCGACCCCGACGCCGAGCGCCACCGCGGCCTGACCTACTTCCTCGTGCCCATGGACGCCCCCGGGGTGACGGTGCGGCCCATCGCCCAGCTCGACGGCGAGACGGGCTTCGCCGAGGTGTTCTTCGAGGACGTCGAGGTGCCCGACGGCCAGGTGCTCGGGGGGGTGGGCGAGGGGTGGCGCGTGGCCATGGCCACGACGGGGTCCGAGCGGGGCCTGTCGCTGCGCAGCCCGGCCCGCTACACCGAGGCCGCCGCCCGCCTCGTCGACCTCTACCGCCGCCGGGCCGCGTCGGGCCCCGCCGGCGCGGCGCGCGCCGCCCGGCACCGGGACGCCGTGGCCCGGGCCGTCATCGACGCCGAGGCCTATCGGCTGCACACCTACTGGACCGCCACCCGGGCCCTGGCCGGCGAGGAGATCGGCCCCGAGTCGTCGATGAACAAGCTGTGGTGGTCCGAGACCGACCTCGGCATCCACCGGTGCGCGTTGGACCTCCTGGGCGAGGAGGCGGAGCTCCTCGACGACGAGCACCGTCCGCCTCCCTGGCTCGACGGGTTCCTCTTCGCCCTGGCCGGCCCCATCTACGCCGGCACCAACGAGATCCAGCGCAACGTGGTGGCCGAACGCGTCCTCGGCCTGCCCCGGAGCTGAGCGTGCACTTCGCCTTCGACGACCAGCAGCTCGAGTTCCGGGACCAGCTGCGCGCCTTCACCGACAACGAGTGCACCCCCGCCCAGCTGCGCGAGGCGTGGGCGTCGGACCTGGGGTGGTCGCGCCCGCGCTGGAAGGCGCTGGCCGACATGGGGGTGGTGGGCCTCACGGTGCCCGCCGAGCACGGCGGGCTGGGCCTGGGGCTCGTCGACCTCGTGCTGTTGCTCGAGGAGGCGGGGCGCGCCGGGCTGCCCGAGCCCCTTCTCGAGACCACCGCCCTGGCCGCGCCCGCCCTGGCCTCGCTTCCCGCCCTGGCCCCGCACTGGCTCGGCCCCCTGGCCGCCGGCGACGCCGTGGTGGGGGTGGGGCTGTCCTCCATGGCGGCCGTGCCTGCGGCGCTCGGCGCGGACCTGCTCCTGCTCGAGCACGACGGCGAGCTGCACGCCGTGCCGGCGGGCCGGGCCACGCTCACGCCGCGTCCCGCGCTGGACGGGGCCCGCCGCCTGGCCGAGGTGGCGTGGGAGCCGTCGGCCGGCACGCGGGCGCTGTCGGGCGAGGCCGCGGCGGCCGCCCTCGGCGCGCTCGAGGCGCGCGCCGCCATGGCGTGCGCGGCCGAACTGGTGGGCATCGCGGCGCGCCTGGTCTCCACCGGGGCCCGCTATGCGGCCGAACGGGTGCAATTCGGCAAGCCCATCGGGTCGTTCCAGGCGGTCAAGCACATGCTGGCCGACGCGCTGGTGGCGGTGGAGTTCGCCCGCCCCGCCGTGTACCGCGCGGCGTGGTCACTCGACGCCGGCGACCCCGACGCGCCGCTGCACGCCTCGATGGCCAAGGCCCTCGCCTCGGAGGCCGCGTCGGGGGCGGCCCGCACCGCCCTCCAGGTGCACGGGGCCGTCGGCTACACGTGGGAGCACGACCTCCAGCTGTGGATGAAGCGGGCGTGGGCGCTCGCCGCGGCGTGGGGTGATGCCGCCGACCACCGGGCCCGGGTGCTCGACGCCCTGGCGGCCCGGGGCTGACCGCGACGCTGGGCGCCGGCCAGCCCCGCCTCAGCCGTCGCCCGGCGGCTGCCCCTCGCCGCGTAGCTGGCGGTAGATCGTCTCGGAGTCGAAGTAGACGCGCTCGCACACGATGCGGTCACCCTCGAACTCGAACAGCGCCACCATCGGGCACCGAAAGGCGCGTCCCGACGGCTCCTCGCCGGCCAGGGACCCGGTGTGCGTCCCCAGCAGGTCGAACTCCACCACCACCGTGTCGGGCCCGCTGAAGAGGGCGCGGCTCGCGTTGCGCTGGTCGGGGACCACCGCCCGCGACCGGGCGTAGTACTGCCTGACCTCGTCCGCGCCGTCGTAGACCTGGCCGGTGCCGACGAGCTCGTAGCGGGGATGGGCGAAGGTGGCCAGGGTGTCGTCGAAGCGGTGCTCGTTCTCCGAGGCCATGTGTTCGCGGACCACCGACTCGCGACGCTGGGACGAGGTGGGCGCCACGGCGCCGACGGTAGCGGCCCGCGGGCGCCCGGCGCCGGGCCGCCGGGCCGGCGATGGCGCCCGGCACCGGGCCCGACGCCGTAGGCTCAGGGGCATGGGAGAAAAGTCACGGCCGACCGGGGAGTCGAAGAAGCCGGGTCGGAGCCTCAAGGAGAAGCGGGCCGCCAAGCACCAGAAGCAGGAGGCCCAGAAGCAGGCTCGCAAGTCCTGGGACGCCAAGTAGCCCGCCCGGTGGCGGGCGCCGCCTAGCCGGGCGCACGAGCCGGCGCCCGCGGGGGCGCGGCGCGCCGGTCAGGTGTGCGGGGCGCGCCACAGGTCGGCGGCGTCCTCGAAGGGCGCGGTGCACGGTGCCCCGTCGGCCACCCACACCCGGGGTGCCCTCGCACCGGCGGGGACGGCCGCCACCGAGCCCGACCGGGTGCCGTAGGTCTCGGTGTGCACGCAGGCGGCGAGGGTGACCGCCGGCCGCCGGAACCCCTCGTCGGGGTCGGCCACGGCCTCCAGCGCCATGACCTCGCCGTCCTCGTATCCCACCGGGACGCTGTGGTCGGCGAGGACCCGCCGCACCAAGCCGAGGAGCTCGTCGCCGCGCCGACGGGAGACGTCCCCGAGCAGCGCCCGGACGTGGTCGACCTTGGCCGACGGCGCACCCAGCGGGTTGTTCTCCAGCACGTGGACCCCGGGGCCGAGCGCCGTGACCGCGGGGGAGGTCCCCGCCGTCATGTCGATCCCGAACAGCGACGTGCGGTCCCCGACGAGCAGCCACGCGGGGTTGTAGTCCTCGGGCCGCACGCGCGCCGCCAGGTCGGCCGCCGCCGACCGGGCGTCGCGGTGCTGGGCCAGGGCCAGCGGGAGCTCGCCGCGCGTGCGCTTGGTGGGGTCCCGGCCGTCGCGCGACGGGCGGTTGGTGAGCCCGGCCACCACGCCGTGCTCGTTGACGGCCAGCCACGTCCCGCCGGCTTCCTCGTCGCGGCCGCCCACGATGCGCGGGGCGGCGTCCTGGAGCACGGTGACGGCGGTGGCGGGACGGTCGAGGCGCTCGTCCCGATTGGCCCCGATCACGAGCGGCGTGTCGGGGTCGAGGCGCGAGACCGCGATGAGCAGGCACATCGCGCTCAGGGTATCGGCGCGCCTCCCGGCGGCCGCCGCACCTGACACGCCGTCAGATACGTGGCTATGCTCGCCGCGTGGCCGAGCTGCCGTTGATCGTCTCCGTCGACGACCACGTGGTCGAGCCGGCCATGGTGTGGCAGGACCGCCTTCCCGAGAAGTACCGCGAGGTGGGCCCCCGCATCGTGCGGGCCCCCATGGGGGAGATCACCTTCATCGGGGGCAAGCTCACGGTGCAGCCCGGCGAGGAGGGCGCCCCCACCGACTGGTGGTACTACGAGGACCTGCGCCGGCCCCTGCTCAGGCTGGACGCCGCCGTGGGCGTGCCCCGCGAGGACGTCACCATCTCGGGGGTCACCTACGAGGACATGCGCCCCGGCGCCTACCAGGTCAAGCCCCGCCTCGAGGACATGGACCTCAACCACATCGAGGCGTCGCTGTGCTTCCCGACCTTCCCCCGGTTCTGCGGCCAGACCTTCACCGAGGCCCAGGACAAGGAGCTCGCTTTGCTGTGCGTGCGGGCCTACAACGACTGGATGGTCGAGGAGTGGTGCCGGGAGTCGGGGGGCCGGCTCGTCCCGCTGTGCCTCATCCCCCTGTGGGACGCGGACCTGGCCGCCCTCGAGGTGCGCCGCAACGCGGCACGCGGGGTGCGGGCCGTGTGCTTCAGCGAGATCCCGCCCTTCCTGGGCCTGCCGTCGGTGCACGACCCCGACAACTACTGGGACCCGTTCTTCGCGGCGTGCGCCGAGACCGGCACCGTGGTCAACATGCACATCGGCTCGTCGTCGAAGATGCCGTCCACCTCCCCCGACGCCCCGCCGGCGGTGGGGTCGACGCTCACCCACACCAACGCCACGTTCTCGGTGGTGGACTTCTTGTTCTCGGGGGTGCTGGTGCGCTTCCCCGCCCTCACGCTGGCCTACTCCGAGGGGCAGATCGGCTGGATCCCCTACATCCTGGAGCGCGCCGACAAGGTGTGGGAGGAGAACCGCGGCTGGGGCGGCGTGGCCGACAAGGTCCCCGAGCCCCCCTCCACGTACTTCCGGCGCCAGATCTACGGCTGCTTCTTCGACGACGCCCACGGGCTGCGGTCCGTGGACGAGATCGGCGTCGACAACATCACCTACGAGTCGGACTATCCGCACTCGGACTCGACGTGGCCGCACACCAGGGAGATCGCCGAGCGCCAGATGGCGCACCTCGACGACGAGGTCCGCCGCAAGATCCTGCGGGGCAACGCCATCCGCCTCTTCGGCCTCGACCTGGCGCCCTAGGGCGCGTCGGGTCGGCGTAGCCAGGGCCAGCAGGGGGCGCCGTGGACCTGCGGTACTCCGAGAGCGAGGAGGCGTTCCGCGCCGAGCTCCGGTCGTGGCTGGCCGGGGCCCTGCCCACCCTGCCCGCCAAGCCGTCGCAGCTCGACTGGCCGGGGCGGCGCGTCTACGACACCACCTGGCAGCGGATGCTCTTCGACGCCGGGTACGCCGGGATCGACTGGCCCGAAGAGGGGGGCGGGCGGGGTGCGAGCCCCGTCGAGCAGCTCATCTACCTGGAGGAGCTCGAGCGCGCCCACGCGCCCTACGTGGGGGTGAACTTCGTGGGGCTGCTGCACGCCGGCCCCACGGTCATCGTCGAGGGCACGCCCGAGCAGCGGGCGCGGTTCCTGCCCCCCATCCTGCGCGGCGACGAGGTGTGGTGCCAGGGGTTCTCCGAGCCGGGTGCGGGGAGCGACCTGGCGTCGCTGCGCACAAAGGCGGTGCGCGACGGCGACGAGTACGTGGTGACGGGCCAGAAGATCTGGACCTCGCACGCCGAGGTGGCCGACTTCTGCGAGTTGCTGGTGCGCACCGGGCCCGAGGACAGCCGCCACCGCGGCATCACGTGGCTGATCCTTCCCATGGACCGTCCCGGCATCGACTTCCGACCGCTGCGCACCATCGCCGGGTCCACGGAGTTCGGCGAGCTCTTCCTGGACGGGGTGCGGGTGCCCGTGGCCAACCGCGTCGGCGAGGAGAACGACGGCTGGCGCGTGACGATGACGACCCTGAGCTTCGAGCGGGGGACGGCCTTCGTGGGCGAGGTGCTCCAGTCCATGGAGCTCCTGCGGGCCCTGCGCCAGCTGGCCCGGGCCACCGGCAGGTGGGACGAGGCCTCGGTGCGCCGCGACACGGGCCGCCTGGGGGCCGAGCTCGACGCGCTGTGGGCCCTGGCCCGCCGCAACGTGTCGCAGGCGGCCCGCACGGGCGTGCCCGGGATCGGGGGCAGCGTGTACAAGCTGGCGCTGTCGGAGATCCGCCAGCGCATCGCCGAGCTGGGCATGGAGCTGGCGGGGCCGGCGGCCTTGGTGTGGGACCCCCTGCCCGACTTCGCGGGCGCCGCTCCCGGAGGCGACGGCGCCCCGGTGGGCAACGCCGAGATCGTGAGCACCTGGGTGCACAGCTTCTCGCGCACCATCGCGGCCGGGACCTCGCAGATCCAGCGCAACATCATCGCCGAGCGCATCCTCGGCCTGCCCAAGGGCTGAGGGCCCCGTGGACTTCGAGCTCTCCGACGACGAGGCGGCGCTGGCCGAGGGGATGCGCCGGCTGTGCGAGGGGCGCTTCCCGCTCGAGCGCGTGCGGCGCGCCGAGGGCGCGCCGGTGGTCGTGGACGGTGCCGGGTGGGCGGAGCTGGCCGACGCCGGGGTCTTCGGGCTGCGCCGGCCCGAGTCCGAAGGCGGGTCGGGGCTCCCCATGGCCGCCGCCGCGGTGGTGTTCGAGGAGCTCGGGCGGGCGCTCGTCCCCGGGCCGCTGTTGGCCTCGCACCTGGCGGCGGGCGTCGTCGACGGCGCCGCCGAGGGCAAGGCGGTGGTGGGCGCCCTCCACCGGCCCGGTGCGACCGGTGCGGGACGGGCGGTGGTGGTGGAGCACCTGGGCGCGCTGCACTCGCTGGTGGTGGTGGACGACGACGGCCTGTCGGTGATCGACCCCTCGAGCCTCGAGGCCGAGGCCGTGGCGCGCGCCCTCGACCCCCTGACGCCGCTGTGGCGCGTGGCGCGGCTCCCCGCCGGCGAGCGGGTGGCCGGCCCCGATGCCGCCGCCCTCTGGCGGCGCGACGCCCAGGTGCTCGGGGGGGCGCTCCTCGTGGGCCTGGCGGCGGCCACCGTGGACCTGGCGGTGGGCTACGCCAAGACCCGCGAGCAGTTCGGCAAGCCCATCGGCTCGTTCCAGGCCGTCAAGCACCTGTGCGCCGACATGCTGGTGCGCGCCGAGGTGGCCCGGGCGGCCGTGCACGCCGCGGCGGTGACCGTCGACCAACCCGACGTCGGCGACCCCGTGCGTGCCGCCGCCGGCGCCGGGCTGCTGGCCGCCGAGGCCGCCCTGTCCAACGGCAAGACCTGCATCCAGGTGCACGGGGGCATGGGGTTCACCTGGGAGGTGCCGGCGCACCTGTACCTCATGCGCGCCCGCATGCTGGCGGCGGCCATGGACGGCACCGGGGCGCTGGCCGAGACCGTGGCCGAGCGGTATTGAGCGCGCCGGCGTGCACCAAGCCGTGCAGAGCGCACCCGCGCGCTCGGACGTGAGGGGGTCCCCGTCGTGAGCACAAGCGAGCCGGTGCAGGTCATCCCTCCGGGGACCGTGGCCTACGGGATCCAGCTCCCCGTGCAGTCGCAGTCGACGATCTACGTGGAGGAGTGGGAGACCACGGCCGGGGCGGCCGAGCTGGCCCGGGTGGCGCGCCAGGCCGAGGACAGCGGGTTCTTCTACGTGGCGGTGTGCGACCACACCGCCATCCCGCGCCGCCTGGCGCCGGCCATGAGCACCACCTGGTACGACACCATCGCCACGCTGGGCTGGCTGGCGGGGATCACCAGCCGGGTGCGGCTCATGTCGCACGTCTACGTCGCCGCCCAGCGCCATCCGCTGCGCTCCGCCAAGGAGTTCGCCACCCTGGACGTGCTGTCGGGCGGGCGCGTGGTCATCGGGGTGGGGGCCGGCCACGTCAACGAGGAGTTCGACCTCTTCGGGCCCCCCTTCGAGGAGCGGGGGAAGGCGCTCGACGAGGCCATCGACGCCCTGGCGGCCGCCCTGCGCGAGGAGTTCCCCACCCTGCCCGGGCCGCGCTGGCCGGCGCAGGGGATGGGCGCCACCCCGCGGCCCCTCCAGCGGCCCCGTCCGCCCATCTGGGTGGGCGGCTCGTCGCCGGCCGCCCTGCGCCGGGCGGCGGGGCGCGGCGACGGGTGGCTGCCGCAGACGGTGCGGCGCAGCGACATGCGCGACCAGGTCGCCCGTCTGCTCGAGCTGCGCCAGGAGCTGCGCGGCGGCGCCCCCATCGAGATCGGCGCGCTGGCCGGGGTGTTCCACGTGGGCGAGCCCCGGCGCGAGCTCCCCCGGGGCGTGGTGGCGGGAAGCCCCGAGCGCATCGCCGAGGACCTGGCCGAGCTCGTCGCCATGGGCGCGTCCCACCTGCAGATGCGCTTCCCCCACCGGTCGCCCGAGGAGCTGTGCGACCAGATGGCCGCCTTCGGCGAGCAGGTGGCCCCGTTGCTGTCGCGCTGACGCCCGCCGCCGGGCGCACCGGCCGACGCACGGCGGGAACCGTCCGGCCTCCCGGGCCGTCTGAACCTGCAGTTCCGGCGCGCGCCGCGCCGGACGGTGGGGAGGACGGAGGTGGGCACGGTGCACGAGCGAACGGTCCGGGTGGGCGTGGCGGCGGGGGTGGTGGCGGCCATCGCCCTGGGGGGCTCCGCCGTGGGCCTGGCCGCCACCACAGGGACCGGCGCGCCCCGGGCGCCGGCGCCCGGATGCTCGAGCACGTCGCCCCGGCTGACCGTGCAGGGGACGGGCCAGGCGACGGCGACGCCCGACCTGCTCACGGTGGCGGTCGACATCACCGTCAGCGCGCCCAGCGCGCAGGCGTCGTTGGCCGCCGACAACGCCAAGGCGTCGGCGGTGACAGCCGCGTTCCAGACGGGGGGCGTGTTGTCCAGGGACGTCCAGACCTCGAACGTGTCGATCCAGCCGAACTACAACCTGGCGGGGAACATCACCGGCTACCAGATGACCAACACCGTCACCGCCAAGCTGCGCGACTTCTCCAAGGCGGGGGCGATCGTCGACGCGCTGACGGGGGCGGCGGGCAACGCCACCCGGATCGACTCCATGACGTTCTCGATCGAGGATCCCCGGGGCACCGAGGACCGGGCCCGGTCCGACGCCGTCGGCCAGGCCGTCAGCCACGCCCGGTCGATGGCCGCCGCCGCCGGCGAGCGCCTGGGCCCGGTGTGCTCGCTCACCGACGACGCCACGTCGCCGGGTCCCGGCTTCAACGAGGACTTCGCCGAGCGCGCCGCGGCCTCCTCGGCGGCGGCGGTGCCGCTCGAGCCCGGCACCCAGCAGGTGTCGGACCAGATCACGATGGTCTACGCCCTGGAGCGACCCGCGGCGCGTTGAGCGGCCCGCGGGCCCCTCAGCCCTGGCGCTTGAGGCGCCCGGTCTTCTTGGCCCACCGCTCGGCGGCCGAGAACGCCGCCAGGGCGCCCGGGATCATGACCACGCCGAAGGCCCCCAGGACGGCCAGCGTGGCGCCCTGCCCCCCGAGCCCGGCGCCGTCGATCAGCGCGGCGCGGATGCCGCGCAGCATGTAGGTGGTGGGGGCCAGGCGCGAGCAGGCCTGGAGCCATCCCGGGAGCACGTCGGTGCCGTAGTAGACGCCGGAGACGAGGAGGATGAGGGCCTGCACCATGAACGACATCTGCTCGCCGCGCTCGGGGTAGAGCATGGGCAGGATCCCCGTGAGGATGCCCAGGCCCACCAGGCTCAGGCTCCCGACGGCGATCACGGACAGCGCCGCGGGCCACGAGGCGTGGGCGAAGCTGACGTCGAAGAAGGGCAGCGCGCAGGCCAGGATCAGCGCCGTGCGCAGGGTGGCGTGGACGACCCCGAACACCGACATCCCGATGAGGTGGACCACCCGCGACACCGGCGTCATGAAGGTGTGCTCGATGGTGCCCTCCCAGCGCTCCCACATGATCACCAGGCTCATGTCGTCGAGGACCGCGGACAGATACGCCCACGTCAGCGTGCCGATGAGGAGGAACAGCACCAGCCTGGGCACGGCGGCCGCGTCCGCCAGCCCGGTCTTGGCTGCCTCCTTGGCGATGAAGGTGATGGCCAGGGTGTTGACCACGCCGTAGACGAGCCACACCACCTCCCACGCCCAGTAGCGCTTCCAGAGGTTGGTCTGCCGCTCGAAGAAGGCCCATCCGAGCGCCACCCGCGTGGGCGCGCCCCGGAGCCGGGCCCGCTCAGTCGTCGCTGTGTCGGTCATCGTCTTGTTCCTCGTCGTCCTCGATGTTCCGGCCGGTCAGCGCCATGAAGACCGCCTCCATGTCGACCGTCCCGTCCCCGTGCGCCGGGTGCGTGCCGGCCACGGACCGCTTCAGCTCGTCGGGCGTCCCCTCGGCGACGATGCGCCCCCCGGCCAGGAAGGCCACGCGACCGCAGAGCTGGTCGGCTTCCTCCATGTCGTGGGTGGTGAGCAGGATGGACACGCCCTCCTCGCGCCGGACCTCGGCGATGAAGCGCTGCACGTCCCGCTTGCTGCGGGGGTCGAGGCCGGTCGTGGGCTCGTCGAGCAGCATGAGCCGGGGACGGGTGAGAAAGGCGCGGGCCACCGCCACCTTCTGCTGCTGGCCTCTCGACATGTGCAGCATGGGCTCGCGGGCCTTGGCCGGCTCGAGTCCGAGCCGCTCGAGGATCTCGCGGCTGCGGCGCCGCACCGTCGGGCCCGCCAAGCCGTAGGCGCGCCCGTAGAACAGGAGGTTCTCGAGCGGCGACATGGCGCGGAAGAACGACGGGTCGGCCGACACCCTGTTGAGCAGGGGACGCACCGACAACGGGTCGCGCAGGGCGTCGCGGCCGAACACCCGCACCTCCCCGGCGTCGGGGACGAGCAAGGTGGACAGCACCCGGATGAGGGTCGACTTCCCCGAGCCGTTGGCGCCCAGGACGCCGAAGATCTCGCCGGGGGCGATGCGGAACGACACGTCGTCGACGGCGGTGTGCACCGTCCTGCGGGTCCGCAGGCCCCGCCTCGCCCGCCCTCCGGCGCGCGCCGGACGCCGGCGGAACCTCTTCGTCACGGATCGCACGTCGAGCGGCCTGTCGGTGTCGACAAGCGGCTCCAGCCGTGCGTCGGCCAAGCTCATTGCCCATCTCCTCATTCGAACGAAAACACTGCGAACGACGCGCAGAGAGAGCGGCGCGTCCCGTCAGGGGGCCGCGGCCCGCTCGCCGAATGAGGGGGGCCGCGTACCTAGTGGTGTGTCATGCCGGCCATAGCCATGGCCAGACGCTACCAAAGGACACGGGACGGGTCCGCGCAGCACCGTGCGGGCCCGCCGGCAGGCGCCCGGGGGGTGGAGCGGGGTCCGTCCCCTCGCCAGCGCACGCCGGGCGCGCCGCGCCGCGAACGGACCGGGTCGGGCGACGCCACAGCTGCGCGCGTCACGTGTCGGCGGTGCCTGCGCCACGACGGCGCGCCCCCCGGCTCGCCATAGCTGGGTCCCGCGCCAGGTCCTACAGTGCCGGCCATGCTCTTCTTGCACGAGGTCCACGAGGTGAGGGGGAAGGCCTAGGTCGAGTTCGAGGCGGCCTACCGCGACGAGTGGATGCCCGCGCTCGCCAAGACCGACGAGGCCCGGCTCCTGTGGTACACGAACCACGCCCACGGCAGCGGGGTCGCGTACAACGTCGTGACGATCACCGCGCTGCGCGACGGCGCGGCCTGGGAGTCGCTCGCCCGTCGCGTCCAGCGCGGCGACCTCAAGGAATGGGCCCGCAAGGTCGACGAGCTCCGCCACGGTGCGCGGGGCAAGCTGCTCTTCCCCGTGCACTGGTCACCGATGGCCGAGCTCGACCTGGCGTCGGTCCCCGCCGACGGCACCACGCACGAGCCCACGCTGTACATGGAGGACACGGGGTGGCCGCACGCCCCCATCGACGACTACGTGGAATTCTGGGGCACCGGCTACTACGAGCCGATGAAG
>DATJBC010000178.1:0-2188 GCA_035515515.1 Acidimicrobiales bacterium | reverse complement strand
CTTGGACCAGTAGACGACGGCGGAATCGATCGTCCAGTCGTAGCTGCCCTTGGTGAACCCGAACTCGGCATGGCCGGTGGCGCCTCCCCCCCTCGTCCCCATGGACGGGGCGGCCGCCGCCATTCGGGCCGGGGTGAGATCGGGTCCGGTGTTCTCGATGAGGCTGGCCAGCATGTTCCACAGCTCCCAGGCGCCGGTCGCCACATACGGTTTCATCGGGAGGTTCGTCCCCCCTCCGAGCTTGTAGGTGATCGGGCCCGCCTCCTGGGACGCCGGTGGAAGCGACGCGAACGACGTGATGCCGAAGGCGTCGTCGAACTCACAGCCCGCCTGCCACTGCGGGCAGGCGAGGGACTGCTGGGTCGGTGTGGCCTCGAAATTCTGCGCCACGGCGTCGACGCCCATGCCCTGCACGTCCGCGAGTATGTTCTCCGGGTAGTAGTTGTGGCTCTGCTCCCCGGAGTAGAGAAGCTCGGGGGCGACGGGGTCGCACAGGCACACCACGTCGGTCGCAGGGTCGGAGGGGCTGTCCATGGCGGAGACCCCGGCGTTGATCTGCTGGGCCGCGGTGCTGATGTCCTGCGAATAGAAGTAGTGGTGCTGCGCGACGCTCCCCCCGTCGCCGCAGTCGCGGTTGAGCGCGGGCACCAGGACGTTGGTGACGGTGTCCTCGTTGTCGGGGTCGTTGGTCGAGATCACCCCCAGGACCCGTTTCTTGCCGTTGAAGTCCTGTGCGGAGTTCTTGTCCTGGGCGAAGCTGACCACGCGGTTGCTGTTCTTGCTGCTGAGCTGACTGCACCAGAACTTGGCGAACCCCTGCTCGATGCTGGTCGAGCTCTCGCTCGGTGACCAGAAGTAGGGGGCGTTCGCCTTGGCGAAGGCGCTGCTGAAGCCCACGCCGCCGAGGGCGATGGTGTGGTCCTGGGCCAGCCGGGCGAAGCACACCGAGCACAGGGTGGTGCCCCAGGCCACCGCGTAGGGCTGGAAGGTCTGGACGATCGAGTCCATCTCGGCGAGCAGGCAGCTGGTGTCGGGCGGGACCGTCTGGCACGTGCTGTTGTAGGTGACGATCTTGAGCTTGCGTCCCCACAGCACGTAGTGGGCGTTGACGAAGTTCTGGAAGGCCTCGTTCACCTCCTTCTCCTGCGAGTAGTCCACGTAGAGGCCCTCGCCCCGGAGGATGGTGTCGACGATGGCCCCGGCGTCGGCGTAGTAGTCGACGACGGTGATGGTCTTGGCGCTGACCCCCTGGGAGGTGTTCCCGCCGTTGTCGTAGCTCCCGCCGATGGTGCCGGGCGTGCAGGGGGGCGCGTAGTAGTCGATCTTGGTGGAGAACTCCCGGCCGCCGGCGCAGTGTGCCCGGCTCCCCGACCCGCCCGAGGCCCCGGAGAAGCCCGCCGCCGCCCCGGCTCCTGGCGATCCGGCCGCCGACGAGGACCCCTGCCCTGGGGCCGTCGAGGGGAAGAGCCCGATGATGACGACCTGCGCCCCGATGAGGACCGCCAGGGGCAGGTAGCGCCGGACGAGGCCCCGGACCTTCATCGGCCCCGGCGCTGCCCGGCACGGCCCGGCCCGGGGCCCACGCACCCGACGGCGCCACGGGACCCGGTCACCACGGCACTGTCCACTGGCCGGCCACGCCCCATCGGTCCCCCCAACCCCCGGTCTGACCGAATCTACAGCCGGCCGCCCCTTCGGCGCTCTGTGGACCATCCCCGGTATCGTTGCGGGGGCAAGGATCTGGGCCGCGGCGGAGCGGTGGCGGCCCTACCCGGGGGCCACCGAGAAGTCGTAGGTGGGGCCGCCGACGACCGACACGGCCACGTCGGTGGCGCCCCGGGGAGCCGCGATGGTCTTGCGCACCGAGCCGCTCCGAGCGCCCCCCGAGCTCCGCACGGTCAGCACCGAGCCGGGCCGGATCACGGGAACCGAGACGACGCCCCTCGTCCCCGCCGGCGTGACCACCTGCAGCGAGAAGCGGCCCGCCGGGCGGTCCTGCGCCCAGCGCACGCCGATCGCACCGTGGGGCGTGGGGACCTGGCCCTCGGCCCAGCCCAGCGATGCCGGGTGGGGTCGCACGGACCACGTCCGGAACCCGGGCGTCGCCGGGAGCACCCCGAGCACGTAGGAGGAGAGGTCGGCGGTGGCGCCGCTGGCCCAACCGTGGGCCAGGCTCGTGGCGTCGCCG
>DATJBC010000177.1:0-23007 GCA_035515515.1 Acidimicrobiales bacterium | reverse complement strand
CCGGTCGGGCCGGGGTCCAGGAAACGGGGCGGCGGTAGCATTTGGTGGTCATGGCGCTCATCTCCAAGCTCCTGGCCAACGGCCGCACCTACTCCTTCGAGTTCTTCCCGCCCAAGAACGACAAGGAGCAGGCCCTGTTGGTCCGGACGCTGCGCGAGCTCGAGCCGCTGGCGCCGTCGTTCGTGTCGGTCACCTACCGGGGCGGGCGCGAGTCGCGCCAGCGCACGCACGACCTGGTCGCCGGCATGCTGCGCACGACGTCGCTCAACCCCATGGCCCACCTGATCTGCGTGGCCCACACCCGGCTCGAGCTGGCCGAGATCCTGGTGTCGTTCCGCCGGGCCGGGGTGGAGAACCTCATGGCCCTGGGCGGCGACCCGCCCACCGACCCCGGCGCCGGGGTGGGGGAGCTGCGCCACGCCGTCGAGCTCGTCGAGCTGGCCCGGGCCGTGGGCGGCTTCTCCATCGGCGTGGCCGCCCAGCCCGCCGGCCACCCCGACTCGCCCACCATGGCCGGCGACCGCGACTACCTGGCCGCGAAGCTGCGCCTGGCCGACTTCGGCGTGACGCAGTTCTTCTTCGAGGTCGACGAGTACGTGCGCCTCATGGACGACCTGGCCGCCCGGGGGGTGGACAAGCCCGTGCTCCCCGGCATCATGCCGGTGACGTCGCTGAGCTCGGTGCCCCGCATGGCCACCATGGGGGCGGCCGTCCCCGGCTGGGCCGTGGCCCGCCTGGAGGAGGCGGCCGCCCGGGGCGGCGACGAGGAGGTGCGCCGGACGGGCGTGGGGCTGGCGACGGAGCTGTGCCGGCAACTGCTCGACGTGGGTGCTCCGGGGCTGCACTTCTACACGCTCAACCGGTCGAGCGCGACCCGGGAGATCTACGCCGCACTGGGGCTCGCGCCGACCGCTTAGGCTCGTCCGGCATGGCACAGCGCATCACCATGGGCCCCGACGGCGCCCTGCAGGTCCCCGACGAGCCCATCGTCCCCTTCATCGAGGGGGACGGCACCGGGGTGGACATCTGGCCCGCGGCCCGCCTGGTCTTCGACGCCGCCGCCGCCAAGCACGGCAGGGCCGTCGCCTGGAGGGAGGTCCTGGCGGGGGAGAAGGCCTTCAAGGAGACCGGCGACTGGCTGCCCGAGGAGACCGTGCAGGCCTTCCACGAGCACCTCATCGGCATCAAGGGGCCGCTCACCACCCCGGTGGGGGGCGGGATCCGCTCCCTCAACGTGGCGCTGCGCCAGATCCTGGACCTCTACGTGTGCCTGCGCCCGGTGCGCTGGTTCACGGGCGTGCCCTCCCCCGTCCGCCACCCCGAGAAGGTCGACATGGTCATCTTCCGGGAGAACACCGAGGACGTCTACGCCGGCCTCGAGGTCCAGGCGGGCAGCCCCGAGGCCGACCGCCTGGCGGACTTCGTGCGCGACGAACTGGGCTGGGAGATCCGCCCCCAGTCGGGCCTGGGGCTCAAGCCCATCTCGGAGTCGGGCTCCAAGCGGCTGGTGCGGGCCGCCCTCGAGTACGCCGTGCGACACCACCGGCGCAGCGTCACCCTGGTGCACAAGGGCAACATCCAGAAGTTCACCGAGGGGGCCTTCCGCACCTGGGGCTACGAGGTCGTGCGCGACGAGTTCGCCGACGTGGCCGTGGGCTGGGACGACTGCGGCGGCGACCCCGGCGACCGCCTGCTCGTGAAGGACGCCATCGCCGACATCACCCTCCAGCAGGTGCTCACCCGTCCCGACGAGTTCGACGTCATCGCCACCACCAACCTCAACGGCGACTACCTCTCCGACGCCCTGGCGGCCCAGGTGGGGGGCATCGGCATCGCCCCCGGCGGGAACATCAACTACGTGACCGGCCACGGCGTGTTCGAGGCCACGCACGGCACGGCCCCCAAGTACGCCGGGCTCGACAAGGTGAACCCCGGGTCGGTCATCCTGTCGGGCGTGCTCATGTTCGAGCACCTGGGGTGGGCCGACGCCGCCGCGGACATCGTGGCCGCCATGGAGGCCACCATCGCCGAGAAGATCGTCACCTACGACTTCGCCCGCCTGATGGAGGGCGCCACCGAGGTGAAGTGCTCGGAGTTCGCCGCCGCCATCGTCGACCGGCTGTGACGCCCCCGCCCCCGCCGCCGCGGCGGGCGGCGCACCCCTGAGGCCTCGCAACCCGACGAGGCCCTCGCATCCCGAAGAGGCCCCCGCATCCCACGAGGAGAGTCCCATGGCCCCGACCAAGCCCCCCGTCCACGTCACCGTCACCGGCGCCGCCGGCCAGATCGGCTACTCGCTGCTGTTCCGCATCGCCTCGGGCCAGATGCTGGGGGAGGACCAGCCCGTGGTGCTGCGCCTCCTCGAGATCGAGCCCGCCCTGGGCGCGCTGGAAGGCGTCGTGATGGAGCTCGACGACTGCGCCTTCCCGCTCCTGGCCGGCATCGAGGCCACCGCCGAGGCCAAGACGGCCTTCGACGGCACGTCGTGGGCGCTGCTCGTGGGGTCGGTCCCCCGCAAGGCGGGCATGGAGCGCAACGACCTGCTCACCGTCAACGGGGGGATCTTCGGCCCGCAGGGCGAGGCCATCGCCGCCCACGCCGCGGCCGACGTGCGGGTGCTGGTGGTGGGCAACCCCTGCAACACCAACTGCCTGATCGCCCGGGCGCACGCCCCCGAGGTGCCCGACGACCGGTGGTTCGCCATGACCCGCCTCGACCAGAACCGGGCGCAGAGCCTGCTCGCCCACAAGGCGGGCGTCCCCGTGGCGGCCGTCACCAACATGGCGATCTGGGGCAACCACTCCTCGACCCAGTTCCCCGACTTCGAGAACGCCCGGGTCGACGGCCGTCCCGCGGCGGAGGCCGTGGGCGACACCGGGTGGCTCCGGGGCGAGTTCATCACGAGCGTCCAGCAGCGCGGCGCCCGGATCATCGAGGCCCGGGGGGCGTCCTCGGCGGCGTCGGCCGCCAACGCCGTGGTCGACTCGGTGCGCAGCATCGTGCGCCCCACCCCCGCCGACGACTGCGTCTCGCTGGCGGTGGTGTCCCACGGCGAGTACGGCGCCCCCGAGGGGCTCGTGTTCGGCTTCCCCGTGCGCTCCGACGGCGCGACCTGGCGGGTGGTCGAGGGCCTCGGGCACAGCGCCTTCGCCCGGGAGCGCGTGGCCGCCACGACCGAGGAGCTCGAGTCGGAGCGCACCGCGGTGCGCGCCCTGCTGGGCTGACGCCACGGCGGCCCGGGCGGCCGCCGTCAGCGCCGTGTCAGAGCGTGGCCGGCTGCGTGAGCGCCGTCTGGGGGATCTCGATCCCCATGCGCTCCAGGAAGGCGACCTTGCGCGCCAGGCACTGGCGCCAGGCTGAGAGATCGGCCTCGAAGTGGGCCCGGTCGCCCTCCTCGTAGGCATGCTCCAGCTCGTCGAAGGCGGCGTCCTCGGCGTCGAGGAGCTCGCGGTAACGACGAAGGGCCTGGTCGTCCAGCACACCGGGCACGGTCATGAACCCTCCCTTCGGTCGGCGCCCATGCGGGGCCGTCTCCCTCAAGGCCGAGATTAGTCCTGGGCGTCTGTCTCTACCCGGGGCGGGCCCCCGTAGTCGGTCTCGGCGGCCAGGGGCTCGAGGTGCGGTGCCAGGGCCCCCAGCACCGCCTGGGACTCGGCCAGGACCGACAGGTCGCCGCGCACCCGCACCCGTCCCGCGGCGATGGCGTCGCCCGGGGACAGCGTCCCGCTCGCCATGGCCACGGCGTCGTCCCAGCTCAAGCGGATGGTGACGTCGGCCGGGGCGTCACCGGGGGCCATGCGCGCCCGGCCGTCGCGCACCGACAGGGTGGCGCGCACCTCGCCGCCGGGCCCGCCCGTCACCACCTGGCAGACCGAGAAGGACCCGTCGTGGGTGGCGAGCCCGGCGGCGGGCCCCGGAGCTGCCAGCTCCACGCCCGCCACGGCGCTGTTGAAGGCGTCGATCCACGCGCCGCTCAGAAAGCGCGCCACGGAGCGGGGCGGGTCAGCCGGCGCCGTCGGAGGGCGCGCCGGGGGCCGCGGCGCGTTGGGCGGGGGCCCGGCGCCCCGACTCCGCGGCGCTCGACTTGGTGCGGCGCAGGATGCGGCGCCCCAGCCAGGCCACGGGGTCGTAGGAGGCGTCCACCACACGCTCCTTGAGCGGGATGATGCCGTTGTCGGTGATCTTGATGTGCTCGGGGCACACCTCGGTGCAGCACTTGGTGATGTTGCAGTAGCCGACGCCCAGGTGGCGGCGGACCAGCTCGCGGCGGTCGTCGGTGTCGAGGGGGTGCGACTCGAGCTCCATGGCCCGGATGAAGAGGCGGGGGCCCGCGTAGTGCGGCTTGTTCTCCTCGTGGTCCCGGATCACGTGGCAGACGTCCTGGCACATGAAGCACTCGATGCACTTGCGGAATTCCTGGCCGCGCTCGATGTCGACCTGCATCATGCGGTAGGTGCCGTCGGGCTCGGGGGGGCCGGGGCTGAACGGTGGCAGCTGCCGGGCCATCTCGTAGTTGAACGACACGTCGGTGACCAGGTCGCGGATGATGGGGAACGTGCGCATGGGGGCCACGGTCACGGGCTCGTCGGGGGGGAGCTGGTCCATGCGGGTCATGCACATGAGGCGGGGCAGGCCGTTGATCTCGGCCGAGCACGAGCCGCATTTGCCCGCCTTGCAGTTCCACCGGCACGCCAGGTCGGGGGCGGGCCCGGCCTGGATGCGGTGGACGACGTCCAGGACCACCTCGCCCTCCACGGCGGGCATGACGTACTCGGTGAAGCTCCCCCCGTCGTGGTCCCCGCGCCACACCTGCATGGTGACGTGCGCAGGCCCCGTCGAGGGCCCGGCGGCGGGCGTCTCCCGGCCCGTCGTGGTGTCGGCCATCAGTGGACGTCCTCCTCGAACAGCGCCCGCAGCTCGGGCGGCATCACGGGAAGGTCCTCGCGCTCGAGGGTGTAAGACCCCTCGGCGTCGATGCGCTGCACGAGGTTGACCCCCCCGAACTCGATGTCGGCGGCGGGATAGTCCTCGCGGGTGTGCCCGCCCCTGCTCTCGCGGCGCTCCAGGGCGCCCGAGGCGACCATGCGCGACACCGTCAGCATGGCGGGAAGGTCGGTGGCGAGGTTCCAGCCCGGGTTGTAGGCGCGGCCCCCCGGCACCGACACGCGGGCGGCCCGCTCGTCCAGCACGTCGAGCTCCTCGAGGGCCTGGCGCAGCTCGGCGTCGGTGCGGATGATGCCCACCAGGTCCTGCATGGTGCGCTGCAGGTCGTGGTGCACCTCGTAGGGGCTCTCGCCCCCGGCGCGTGCCAGGGGGGCCTCGGCGTCGGCCACGACCGCGGCCACCTCGCCCGCGTCGGCGGCGGGGGCGCCCGTCCGGCCCTGGGCGAACTCCGCCGCCGCCTTGCCGGCGCGCCGGCCGAAGACGAGGAGGTCCGACAGCGAGTTGCCGCCCAGGCGGTTGGCGCCGTGCATGCCCCCCGCCACCTCGCCGGCGGCGTAGAGGCCCGACACCGTGGAGCGCTCGGTGTCGGCGTCGACCCGCACCCCGCCCATCATGTAGTGGCACGTGGGTCCGACCTCCATGGGGGAGGCGGTGATGTCCACCCCGGCCAGCTCCATGAACTGGTGGTACATCGACGGCAGGCGGCGCCGGATGTACTCGGGGCTGCGCCGGGTGGCGATGTCGAGGAACACGCCGCCGTGCGGCCCGCCCCGGCCCGCCTTGACCTCGGAGTTGATCGAGCGGGCGACCTCGTCGCGCGGCAGGAGCTCGGGGGGCCGGCGGTTGTTGATGTGGTCGTCGTACCAGCGGTCGGCCTCCTCCTCGGTGTCGGCCGTCTCCGCCGCGAACATCTTGGGGATGTAGTCGAACATGAAGCGGCGCCCGTCGGTGTTGCGCAGGACGCCGCCGTCCCCCCGCACCCCCTCGGTGACGAGGATCCCCCGCACCGACAGGGGCCACACCATGCCCGTGGGGTGGAACTGCACGAACTCCATGTCGATGAGGTCCGCCCCGGCCCACGCCGCCATGGCGTGCCCGTCGCCGGTGGACTCCCAGGAGTTGGACGTGTACAGCCACGACTTGCCGATGCTCCCCGTGGCGAGCACGAAGGCCTTGGCCTTGAAGACCACGGCGTCGCCGGTGGGGCGCCGGTAGCCCACCGCGGCGGACACCGTCCCCTCGGCGTCCTTCACCAGCCGCAGGACCTTGCACTCCATGAACACGTCGATGTCCAGGGCCACGGCGCGCTGCTGGAGGGTGCGGATGAGCTCCAGGCCCGTGCGGTCGCCCACGTGCGCCAGGCGGGCGTAGCGGTGGCCGCCGAAGTCGCGCTGGAGGATGCGGCCGTCGGTGGTGCGGTCGAACAGCGCCCCCCAGCGCTCCAGCTCGTAGATGCGGTCGGGGGCCTCCTGGGCGTGCAGCTGGGCCATGCGCCAGTTGTTGAGCATCTTCCCGCCCCGCATGGTGTCGCGGAAGTGGACCTGCCAGTTGTCCTCCGGCCACACGTTGCCCATGGCCGCCGCCGCGCCCCCCTCGGCCATGACGGTGTGCGCCTTGCCCAGCAGCGACTTGCACACCAGGGCGGTGCGCTGGCCCATCTCGCACGCCTCGATGGCGGCCCGCAGGCCCGCCCCGCCGGCGCCGATGACGACGACGTCGTAGTCGTGGGTCTCGTGGTCGGCCATGGTGCGGGCGCCCGTGCTCAGAAGATCTTGGGGTCGTGGAAGGCGCCGCTGGCCACCAGGCGCACGTACAGGTCGGCCAGGGCCACCACGGCCAGGCTGGCCCAGGCGATCTGCATGTGGCGGGCGTTGAGGGGCGTGACGAACTTCCACAGCCGGTAGCGCACGGGGTGCTTGGAGAAGCGGTTCACGTGCCCTCCGCTCAGGTGCCGGCAGGCGTGGCAGGACAGGGAGTACAGCCACAGGAACACGGCGTTGACCACGAGCACGAGGGTGCCGATCGTCAACCCGTAGCCGCCCCCGCCCGGCAGGCGGAAGGCCACCACGGCGTCGATGGTGAGGATGACGTTCTGGATGAGGGCGAGCACGAAGAAGTAGCGGTGCAGGTTCTGCAGGACCAGGGGGAAGCGGGTCTCGCCCGTGTAGCGGGTGTGGCCGTCGGACACGCCGCACGCCGGCGGCGACTGCCAGAAGCCCCGGTAGTAGGCCTTGCGGTAGTAGTAGCAGGTGAGGCGGAACCCCCCCGGTATGGCCAGGGCGATGAGCGCCGGGGTGATCTGCCACCAGCCCAGGTCGAAGAGGCTGCGGGCCCCGCTCACGCAGCTGCCCACCACGCACGGGGAGTAGAGGGGGGAGATGAGGTCCCGGTGCATGCCCTGGCCCACGTAGTAGTTGGCGTTCTGGAAGGTCGCCCAGGTCAGGTAGACGACGACCACGGTCAGGAACACCACCGTGGCCGTGGGGTTGCGCCACCACCGGTCCCGGCGCAGCGTGCGGACGTCGGGGCCACCCCGCACCCCGCCCAGTTCGACCGGGACAGGCTTCTGGTCCTCGAGTGTGGTACTCACGCCCTCGTCGTCCTCCCTCGGGTCCCTCGGCGCGCGGCGGCCACCCTCCCACTCGCACCGGCCCGGCCCGTCGCCTCGAGGGGGCGGGCGACGTCGCCCGGGCTCCGACGGTCCATCATCCTTCCACCTGGGAACACCTGCGCACCAGATCCGGGGCCCGCGGGCCGCCCCCACGCGGCTCGACGCGCTGTCGGGCGGGCGTAGGCTCGCCGCCATGCGCGCCATCATCCCGCCCGACCCCCCCGCGGACCTCCCCGCCACGCTCGGCGCCCTGCGGTCCTCGGGGTGGCGGTCCCTGCCCGTCCACGAGGAGATCCGCCGCAACGCGGCCCGCCGCATCGCCGCCGGGGAGCCTCTGGTGGAGGGGGTCATCGGCTTCGACGACACCGTGCTGCCCCAGCTGGAGAACGCCCTCCTGGCCGGGCACGACATCATCCTCCTGGGGGAGCGGGGCCAGGCCAAGACCCGCATCGTGCGCTCGCTCACCGACCTCCTCGACGAGTGGATCCCCGTGGTGGCGGGCTCCGAGATCCGCGACGACCCCTACCAGCCGGTGTCGCGCCCGGCCCGGGAGCTCGTGGCCGAGGCGGGCGACGACGCCCCCATCGCCTGGGTGCACCGCGACGTGCGCTTCTCGGAGAAGCTGGCCACGCCGGACACCTCCATCGCCGACCTCATCGGCGAGGTCGACCCCATCAAGGTGGCCGAGGGGCGCTACCTGTCGGACGAGATGACGCTGCACTTCGGCCTGGTGCCGCGCTCGAACCGGGGCATCTTCGCCGTCAACGAGCTGCCCGACCTGGCCGAGCGCATCCAGGTGGGCCTGCTCAACGTGCTCGAGGAGCGCGACGTGCAGGTGCGGGGCTTCACCGTGCGCCTCCCCCTCGACATCGTGCTGGTGGCCACGGCCAACCCCGAGGACTACACCAACCGGGGGCGCATCATCACCCCCCTCAAGGACCGCTTCGGCGCCCAGATCCGCACCCACTACCCCATGGACACCGAGACCGAGCTGGCCATCATGCACCAGGAGGCCCGGCCCTCGGCGCCGGGCGACGGCCCCCGGGTGGAGGTCCCCGACTTCATGGCCGAGGTGGTGGCCGAGATGTCGCAGCTCGCCCGCCAGAGCCCGCACGTCAACCAGCGCTCGGGCGTGTCGGTGCGCCTCAGCATCTCCAACTACGAGACCCTGGCCGCCAACGCCGTGCGCCGGTCCCTGCGCCTGGGGGAGGCCGACGCCGTGCCCCGCATCAGCGACCTCAGCGCCCTGGTCTCCTCCACCCAGGGCAAGATCGAGATCGAGGCGCTCGAGGAGGGGCGCGAGGAGCGCATCCTCCAGGGGCTGCTGTCGGCGGCCGTGCTGGCGGTGTTCCGCCGACGCTGCCCCACCGAGCAGCTCGGGGCGGTGGTGGCGGCCTTCGACGAGCGCGAGGTCGTGCACGCCGGCGACGACCTGCCGGCCGCCGCCTACGGCGAGATGCTGGCCCAGGTCCCCGCCCTGGAGGGGCCCGTGCTCGCCCTGGCGGGCGGCGAGACCCCCGGGGCGGTGGCCGCCGCCGCCGAGCTCATCCTGGAGGGGCTGCACCTCACCAAGCGCCTCAACAAGGAGGCGTCGGGCCCCAGGGCCACCTACCGGGGCCGCGGATGACGCGCCGCTGGGACTACCGGCGCTGGGACGGTACCCAGCGGGGCTTCGAGGACGACGTCGACTCGCTGTTCTCCGAGCTGGCCGACGACCTGCTCTACCACGGGGACCCCGACGCCGCCCTGCGCCGGCTGCTCACCTCCGGCTTCCGCCGCCCCGACGGCGAGCAGGTCCAGGGCCTGCGCGAGCTCATGGAGCGCCTGCGCAACCGGCGCCAGGAGGAGTTGGAGCGCGGCGACCTGGGGGGCGCCTTCCACGAGATCGCCCAGGAGCTCGACGACGTGGTGGCCGAGGAGCGCGCCGGGCTGGAGGCCCTGGCCCAGGAGGCCCGCTCCTCGGGGGACGAGCGCCGCCGGCAGGTCACCGAGGAGGTCGTGGCCGAGCGGGGGGTGCAGCTCGACCTCCTCCCCAACGACCTGGCGGGCAAGGTCCGGGGGCTCCAGCACTACGACTTCGTGTCCTCCGAGGCCCGCGAGCACTTCGAGGCGCTCATGGAGCGGCTCCGGGAGGAGATCACCAAGAGCTGGTTCGACCAGATGTCCGAGGCCATGCGCAACCCCGACCCCGCCGCGCTGGAGCGGGCCCGGCAGATGCTCGACGCCCTCAACCGCATGATCGAGCAGCGCGCCGCGGGCGAGGAGCTCGACCCCGGCTTCGAGTCGTTCATGGAGCAGTTCGGCGACTTCTTCCCCGGGAACCCCCAGACCCTGGACGAGCTCCTGGAGCAGTTCGCCGCCCAGATGGCGGCCGTCCAGGCCGTGCTCGACTCGATGTCGCCCGAGCAGCGGGCCCAGCTCCAGGCGCTGGCCGACGCCCTGTTCGAGGACCTCGACCTGCGCTGGCAGGTCGACCGCCTGGCCGAGAACCTGCGCCAGGCCGTCCCCGGGGCGGGTTGGGGGCGCCGCTACCGCTTCAGCGGCACCGACCCCATGGGCCTGGCCGACGCGGCGGCCTCGGCGCGCCGGCTCGGGGAGATGGACCAGCTCGAGCAGTTCCTGCGCTCGGCCACCTCCCCCGGCGCCCTGGCCGAGGTCGACCTCGACCAGGTGGCCAAGTACCTGGGCGACGACGGCGCCCGGTCGATGGAGGCGCTCGCCCGCCTGGCCCGCGAGCTCGAGGAGGCCGGCCTCATCGAGCAGCGCGAGGGCCGCTACGAGCTCACCGCCCTGGGCATCAGACGCATCGGGCAGCGGGCGCTGTCGGACCTCTTCGCCCGCCTGGCCAAGGACCGCATCGGCGGCCACACCAACACGGTGATGGGCACCGGGCACGAGCCCGAGGGCCAGACCAAGCCCTACGAGTTCGGCGACCCCTTCACCTTGGACATCAAGAGGACGGTGCACAACGCCGTGAGCCGGACGGGCATCGGCACGCCGGTGCGCCTCCAGCCCGAGGACTTCGAGATCACCCGCACCGAGCACATGACGCGGGCGTCGACGGTGCTCATGGTGGACCTGTCGCTGTCGATGCCCATGCGCGACAACTTCCTCGCCGCCAAGAAGGTCGCCATCGCCCTGCACACCCTCATCTCGTCACGCTTCCCCCGCGACTTCCTCGGCCTGGTGGGGTTCTCCGAGGTGGCGCGCGAGATCAAGGCCCAGGACCTGCCCGAGGTGTCGTGGGACTTCGTGTACGGCACCAACATGCAGCACGGGCTCATGCTGGCCCGCAAGATGCTGGCGCACCGCAGCGGGACCAAGCAGATCATCATGATCACCGACGGCGAGCCCACCGCCCACCTCGTGCCCGACGGCGCCGGCGGCTACGGGGTGTCGTTCAACTACCCGCCCACGGCCGAGACGGTGCGCGTCACACTGGCCGAGGTCGTGCGGTGCACGCGCGCCGGCATCACCATCAACACCTTCATGCTCGACGCCAACCGCTCGCTGCAGGGGTTCGTGGAGCAGATGACCAAGCTCAACCACGGCCGGGCCTTCTTCACCACGCCCGAGACCCTGGGCGACTACGTGCTCGTCGACTTCCTCGAGCACCGGCGCACGGTCCACAGCGCCTCCCGCCGGGGCGCCTGACGTCCTTCCGCGGGCCTGTTCCCGCGGAGCGTCGGCGATCTCACGATCCGTGCCGATACCCCGTGGGGTGGGCGCGAGCCCCTCACGCTGTGTGCGCACGTGCGGAGCACGCCCCGCTGGGCGCGCCGGGGAGGCGCGAAATTCCCTCTTGCGCCCCCCGGGGTCTTCGACCATGATGACACATCTGTAATTCACAGTGCTGTAACTACACGTGTGGACTACACGTGGGCACGCAATGGTGAGGGGAGGCGTACCGGTGGACATCGTTTCACTGCTGTACGGCCGCCAGGACCGCGACTGGCAGTCGAGGGCCAACTGCATGGGGGTCGACCCCGACCTGTTCTTCCCGGAGCGTGGTGCGTCCACGCGCGAGGCCAAAGAGGTCTGCCGGGGCTGCGTGGTGCGCGAGGACTGCCTCGAGTACGCGCTGTCGAACGGGGAGAAGTTCGGCATCTGGGGAGGGCTCTCCGAGCGCGAGCGCCGGCGCCTGCGCCGGGCCCGGGCCATGAGCCGCCGGGCCGCGGCCACCGCCGTCTCGGCCTCCTAGGGCACCGCCGGGGCGGTCCCCTCAGGGGCCGCCGCCGCCAGGCGGGCCTCGATCGTGCGATCGGGGCCCAGGTCCAGCTGCCCGTGCCTCCCGGCCGGGACCGCGCTGAGCACGGCCGCGGGCACCAGCCCCACCAGCTCGGCGCGGGCCACGGACGCCCCCGCCCGCCGGGCCAGGGCGGCCACGGCGTCGAAGGCCTCGGCGGGGCCGAACGCCAGGGGGTCGACGAGGTTGCACGACACCTGGGCCCCGCCCGCCACGGCCAGCCCCAGGGCCCGGACGGCCGGGCCCCGCAGGGCCCCGGCGATGGCCCGGGCGCCCGCCACGTCGGTGCCGGCCAGCCACAGGTTGTAGGCCACGAGCACGCCGCGCGCCCCCACGGCGCACGCCCCGGCGCGCGGATGGGGCCGGGGAGGTCCGGTGTCGGGCGCCAGCGACACAAAGGCGCGCCGCCGGACCTCGGGCAGGGTGCGCTCGGGCCCGTACAAGAAGCACGGCAGCCCGAGCGCCTCGGCCGCCCACGCCGCGAAGCGCCCGCGGGCGGCCACGGCCTCGGCCAGGTCGAGCGGAGGAGCGCCCGGCGCGTCCCCCCCGGGGGGCAGCACCACGAAGGGCACGACGTCGAGCGCGCCCATCCGGGGGTGCACGCCGGCGTGGGCGCCCAGGTCCACGCGGGCCACGGTGCGCGTGGCCACGGCGCGCACCGCCTCCTCGAGGCCGGCGCCCGCCATGGTGAGCACCGTCCGGTGGTGGTCGGGGTCGGAGTGGACGTCGAGCACGCACGCACCGCCGGCCTGCGCGATGGAGGAGATGACGGCGCCGTCGCGCCCCTCGCTCACGTTGACGACGCACTCGAGCACGAGGCGCCCCCCGCCCGTGCGCCCCGCCGCGGTCAGCTGTGGCTGGCCTGCAGGCTGGCGACGCGGCGCCGGCGCAGGATGCGGCGGCGTTCGCGCTCGGAGGTCCCGCCCCACACCCCGTGGTCGACGTGGTTGGCGAGGGCGTACTCCAGGCAGGGCCCCTTCACCGGGCAGTCCACGCAGATGCGCTGGGCGACCTGCACCCCGATGCCGTCGCTGGGGAAGAACGCCGCAGGGTCCATCTCCCTGCACCGCCCCCGATCCATCCACTCCGTGTCCATCGTGCCCTCCGATGCCAGCGTCACTCTACCAGTGGGCCTTCGAAATTCGGCGAGACTCACGGCAAACTCACAGCTTGCGCGCCGGGCGGAGGCCCCGGGCCCGGTCACCGGACCGTGGGGACGGCACGGCCGGTGACCTGTGGGGCGGCCCGGGGACGCGCCGGCGGCGGCGCTCGGCAGGGGATACGGCGCGGCGGGCCGGATCCGTCACGGCGCCCCTCGTCCCGGTCGTTAGTGTGTGCGTCGTGGTCGACGAATTCGAGGAAACCGAGGAGCCCCAGCCGCCCCGGGGGCACGTGCGCGTCGTGTACCTGGGCCCGGTGGCCCCGCACTGGGAGGTGCAGTCCACCTACGGCGACGCCTCGGTGATCGACCCCTTCCGCGACCGCACGCTGGCCCGGCTCACGCTGCTGCCGCCGCACGACCCCCAGTTCCGGCGAAACCGGGAGCGGGTGGTGCGCGACGCCGAGCGGGAGCTGCTCGAGCTCGACTGGGACCTCGGGATCCCCGAGGAGGAGACCGCCGCCACCTGAGGGCGGCCGGCGGGGACGTGCTCAGCCGCCCTCGGCCTCCCCCGGGGCCCGGCGGGTGAGGTCGGTGCGCTCCAGCCACAGCCCCGGGGCGTCCACCTCGGCCGGGGTGGGCAGCATGGCGGCCCCCGACCACAGCCGGACCAGGCCCTCGTCGCCGGCCCGCTCGTGGACCCCCGTCACGAACGCCGCGCCCCGGTCGACCAGCGCCGGCCCCAGGTCGACGCCCAGGAGCAGCTCGGCGGAGCGCTCGGCACTGCCCCGGTCGACCTGGCGACGCCGCCACGCCTCGGCGATGGCGCCCCGCCCCCCGAGGAGCCGGCCGGCGGCCAGGTCCACCACGTGCTCGACGTAGCCCAGGACGGCGGCGCACAGCGCGGCGAGCTCGTCGGCGACCCGCCGGCGCTGCGGCGAGGGCTCCACGGCCAGCGCGCCGGGGTCGCCGAGCAGGCTGGCCAGGGCGTCGGGTGCGCTCAGGTCCATGCCCCGGAAGCGCTCCACCAGCCCGGCGGCGTCCTCGGCGGTCCCCTGCACCACCCCCGTGAGCAGCTCGCGCAGGCGGGCGGCCACGGGCGGCCGGGACAGCACGGCGTGGGTGCTGACCTCGCGCAGGCACACCCACAGGCGCACCTGGTCGACGTCGAGGCTCCAGTCCTCGGCGAAGCGCCGGGCGTTGGCCGGCACCATGACGAGCTCGGTGCGCGACCGGGGGACGGGCAGCTCGTAGGCGCCCAGGGCCACGCGCGCCAGGTGCCCCACCGCCGAGCCGAGCTGCATGGCGGCCATGACGGGCCCCATGGTGGCCAGCCAGCTGGCCAGCACGTCCCCGCCGGCGCCGCCGGCGCCCGCCTCGTCGCCCAGCTCGGCGAGGCCCAGCCCCGGCTCGGGCGGCGTGTCCGGCGCGGGGGCGGGCTCGGGCCCCGTCCCGCCCGAGGCCGACATGGCATCGAGGAGGAAGCCCCAGTCGTCGACGGTCTGCCACGCCCAGGCGCCCGGCGTCGTCACCGTCACCTGGCGGGGCACGCCGCGCGCCGAGAGCGCCTCGGCGGTGAGCTCGTCCACGTGGAGCTCGGCCACGCGCGCCAGCTCCTCCACGCGGATGCGCTCGGCCGGGTCCACGTTGGCCTCGGGCACGCCGCCGCTCGCCACGCCCTGGGCCAGCATGCGGGCCAGGTCCACGCGGGCGCCGCCCGCCGTGGCGCCGCCCATGAGCTTGAGCAGGTCGCCCATCATCTGGCCGAGGAAGTCGCCGCCCGCGTCGGGGCCGGGGAACGCCACCTCTTCGATCGTAGGCGGGTGCCGCCGCCTCCCGGCCCGGGCGCCCCCGTCGGGCGAGGCGTCAGGGGTCGGGGGTGGCGGCCAGCTTGACCGTCATGACCGTGCTCGTGGACCCGTGCTCCACCACGAGCTGCACGGCGGAGCCCGGGGCCACGGTGTAGAGCCGTTCCTGGAGGTCGGCCACCGACGTCACCTGGTGGGCCCCCACGGCCACCACCACGTCGCCGGGCACGATCCCCGCGCCCACGGCCGGGCTCCCCGGCAGGATGCTGGCGATGGTCGCCCCCGTGGCGTCGCCGTCGGTGCAGACCACGCCCAGCCACCCGTGCTCGACGCGGTGGGTCGTGGCCAGCTCCATGGCGACCCCCTCGGCCAGCGGGGAGGGGACGAAGATCCCGAGGGTGTCGCTCCCCGCGCTGGTGCGCCCGTCGAGGATGCCGATGACCCGGCCCCGGCCGTCGAGAAGCACGCCGCCCCACGACATGGGGCCCAGCGGCGTCTCGGCCTCGATGGCGTTCACGAGCGGCGGGCCCCCGTCGAGCGACACGCCCGTGCCCACCTGGCGCACCATGCCCACCGCGGCCGCGGCGGGCGTCTCGGGGGAGGGGCTGGTGGCCGTGCCGGTGCACAGACAGGCCGCCACGACGAGGTCGTCGGGTTGGACGGTCTCGTCGGCGAACGTGGCGGGGGAGAGCCCGCCGGCGGTGGCGATGACGGCCACGCCGGCGTGCGCGTCCGATCCCACCACGGTGCCACGGCGACGCTTGCCGTCGGCGGTGACCACGTCGAGTTGCGACCGTCCGGCGATGGCGGCCGCGGCGGTCACCACGAGGGCACCGCCGGGGAGCACCACGCCGGTCATGCGCGCCGGCTTCTGCGAGCCGGTGGGCTCGAGGCCCACCAGTGAGGGCCGCACCGAGTCGACGACCTGCATGAGGTCGGACCCGATGACCGTCGACACCCCCGTGGTCATGACCGTGGTGGCCGCGGCCCGCGGCGTGCGGGTGGCGCCCCCGCCGGCGGTGGTGGACGTCGACTCGGAGTCGAACGCGCTGAGCACGACGGCGGCCAGCGTGGCCAGCGCGGCCGCCCCCATCACGCCGGCCGCCAGCGAGGCCCGCCGGGCGCGGCGGCGCTGGCGTCGCTCGTGACGCGAGTCGAACAGCGGCGGGAGGGTGGGCGGCATCCGCCGCCGACCCACCTCCGACGGGTGGCGCCACAGCCGGTCCTCGGGTGCCAGCCAGCCACGCTGAGGGGCTCCGGCCTCGTCGCCCTCGCGGTGGCCCTCAGGCTCCCCGGGGAGCTCCCCGCCGGTGAACGAGTCACCGAGTCCCATCGGCCCGAGGTTACCGGCGGGCCCTTCGGAAGGGACGTCGCGGGAGCCACACCGTACGATGGCGCCCGTGCGGGCAGGGCGACGTGGCTAGGGACCTCGCCATCGACCTCGGCACGGCCAACACCCTCGTCTACACGCGGGGGAAGGGCATCGTGCTGAACGAGCCGACGGTGATCGCCCTGAACACGCGCACCCAGGAGGTGCTGGCCATGGGCCAGGACGCGTGGCAGATGATCGGCCGCACGCCCGGCTACATCGTGGCCGTGCGCCCGCTGCGCCAGGGAGCCATCACCGACTTCGACGTCACCGAGCGCATGATCCGCCTCCTGTTGCACCGCTGCGGCGTGTCCCGCCTCAACCGGCCGCGTGTGCTCATCTGCGTCCCCTCGGCCATCACCAGCGTCGAGCGGCGCGCCGTGAAGGAGGCCACGCGCCGGGCAGGGGCCTCCGCCGCCTATCTCATCGAGCAGCCCATGGCCGCGGCCATCGGGGCCGGGCTGTCCATCCACGAGCCCATCGGCAACATGGTGGTGGACGTGGGCGGCGGCACGTCGGAGACGGCGGTGATCTCGCTCGGGGGCGTGGTGGCCTCCGAGGCCATCCGCTGCGGGGGCTTCGACATCGACGCCGCCATCCAGACCTTCGTGCGGCGCGAGCACGGCGTCGCCATCGGCGAGCGCACGGCCGAGGAGATCAAGCTGGCCATCGGGTCGGCCGCCCCCTACGGGGGCGAGATGAAGGCCGAGGTGCGCGGCCGCGAGCTCATGACGGGGATGCCCAAGACGGTCGTGCTGTCGCCGGCCGAGGTGCGGGCGGCCGTCGAGGACCAGGTCCGCCAGATCATCGCCGCCGCCGTCGACTGCCTGGGGGCGGCCCCCCCCGAGCTGGCCCAGGACATCATCTTCCAGGGCATCCACCTGGTGGGGGGCGGCGCCCTCCTGCGGGGCATGGCGCGGCGCCTGGCCAACGAGACGGCCGTGCCCGTGCACCTGGTGGACACCCCGCTCGAGTGCGTGGCCCTGGGTGCGGGCCAGTGCCTGGAGTCCTTCGACACCCTGCGCCAGCTGTTCGTGGCGGCCGACGCCTGAGGTCGCCCCTCAGGCGCCCCCCTGGCGCCCGAGGAGGTCCTCGGCCGCCTGGCGCACCTGCCAGTCGCGGTCGGTGAGCCCGGCGCGCAGCGCCTCGTCCACCCGGGGGCCCTCGAAGGCGGCCAGGGCGATCGTCGCCCTGCGCCGGACGGCGGCGACGTCCCCGGTGGCGCCCAGCACGGTGTCGAGGGCGGCGGGGTCGCCGATGGCGCCCAGGGCGGCCACGGCCGCCTCGCGGCACAGCGCGTCGCCGTGGCCGGCCGCCACGGCGCACAGCCCCTCGACCTGGCTGTCCCCGCACGCCGCCCCGGCCTCGCCCAGCGCCCACGCCGCGCTCTCCACCACCGACGCGTCGGGATCCGTCGCCAGGGCGCGCCCCAGGGCCTCCACGACGGCGGCGTCCGGGGCGTCCCGCACGGCGCGCCCCGCCAGCGCGCACGCCCGCCGGCGCACGAGCGGCGCGGGGTCCGAGAGGGCGGCCACCAGCCGGTCCGCCTCCAGGGCCCCGGCGCGCGCCAGGGCGGCCAGGGCCGCGGCCCGCACCGCGGGGTCGTCGTGGCCCGCCAGCCGGTCCGCCCCCTCGGCGTCGCCCCGGTGGCCCGCCAGGACGGCGTCACGCACCGGCGTGCCCGCGCCCGGCGCCCGCCCCGGGGCGCCCGGGCCGGGCACACCCAGCGTGGCAGGCTGGTGACCCCGATTCCTTCCCTCGCCGCGCCCCATGACCACCCCCCAGTCGACCATGCCCGCCACCGCGCCGCCCCCCCGGCGCCGCCGCCGCCGCTGGCCCGTCGTCGCCGGCGTGGTGGGGGTGGTGGCCGCCTTCGTGATCGCCGCCTCGCTCATCAGCGTGCCCTACTCCGTCCTGTCGCCCGGCGACGCCGTGCCCGTGGCCGGCCTCATCACCGTCCCGGCCGCGCACCGGCACGCCGTCAAGGGCCAGATCCTGCTCACCGACGTGGAGGTGACCACCGACCTCAAGCTGATCGGGTACCTCTTCTCCCACCTCAACGCCGACGACGACATCGTGCCCTCGGGCGCCATCACCGGCGGCCTCCCCGTGAGCGAGTTCTACGCCCAGGGCACCGTCGACATGGAGGAGTCGCAGATGACCGCGCACGCCGTGGCGTTGCGCCAGCTGGGCTACTCGGTGCCCGAGCACGACGTGGGCGTGACCGTCTACGTCACCGACCCGACGTCGCCGGCCTGGCACGCGCTGAAGGTGGGCGACGTCGTCACGTCGGTGGACGGCACCCCGACCACGTCGCCCGACGCCTTCCGCGACGCCATCATCTCCCACCATCCCGGTGACACCGTCACCCTCCAGGTGGGGTCCATCGCCGCGCCCACGCCGGGGCACGCGGTGCGGGTGCGCCTGTCGTCGACGGTGGAGGACCACAGGCGCGTGGCGTTCCTGGGCGTGGGCGACCCATCGGTCCCCATCGCCGGCATGGGGACCCAGCCCTCCTACGACTTCCCCTTCGACGTCAAGATCAACAGCGACAACATCGGGGGCCCCTCCGCCGGGCTGGCCTTCACCCTGGGGGTCATCAACACCATCAGCGGCGGCGGGCTCACGGGGGGCCGGACGATCGCCGCCACGGGCACCATCCGGCCCGACGGCTCGGTGGGGGACGTGGGTGGCGTCAAGCAGAAGACCGTGGCGGTGCAGAACGCCGGCGCCTCGGTGTTCTTCGTACCGCCCCAGGAGCTGTCGGTGGCCCGTTCCATGGCGACGTCCCGGCTGCGGGTGTACGCCGTGTCGACCGTGGGACAGGCGCTCCGGGACCTCGAGCGCCTGGGGGGGCACCTGGGCTCCGCCGCGTCGGGACCGCCGGCGGGCCCCGGCGGGCACCGCGTCCCCACCGACTGGCAGCACTCCCCCTGGAGCTGAGCAGCCCGGGCGCGCCCCCCGTGCACGCCGGGCCGCCGCGTGTGCGCGCCGCGTCGTAGGCTCTGGCCCATGCCAGAGGACCGGGTCACGATCGCGTCGACGGCCCGCATGCACCCCGACGAGGTGGCCCGCCACACCTTCGCCACCACGCGCCGGGGATTCGACCCCGCCGAGGTGCGGGCCTTCCTCGAGCACGTGGCACGGGAGCTGTCGGCTGCGGCGGACCGTGAGCACGAGATGCGGCGCGCCGTGGCCGACGCCGAGCACCGGGCGGCCAACCCCGTCCTCGACGAGGCCACGCTGACCGCCGCCCTGGGCCAGGAGACGGCGCGGGTCCTGCGATCGGCCCACGACGCCGCCGCCGAGCTCGTGGCGCGCGCCGACAGCGAGGCGCTGCGGCTGCGCACCCAGGCCCAGGAGGAGGCCGACCAGCTCCAGCGGCGCACCGAGCAGAACGCCTCGGAGCGCGCCGCGCAGTCCGAAGCGGCCGCCACCGAGTTGCGCCGGCGCGCCCAGGAGGAAGCGGCCGCCAAGCTGGAGGGGGCCAAGCTCGAAGCCGAGGCGCTCATGGCCCAGGCCCGGGCGGAGTGCCGGGCCATGGTGCAAGAAGCGCAGGAACTGCGCGCACGGGTCCTCGCCGACCTGGCCCGGCGGCGGCGCGTGCTGCACAGCCAGATCGAGCAGCTGCGCGCCGGGCGCGAGCGCCTGGCCGAGACCATCGGCGACGTGCGCCACGCCGTCGACACCATCACCGACGAGCTGTTCCGCGCCGAGGACGAAGCGCGCCTCGCTGCCGAGGCGGCGGGGCGGCAGGCCGCGCAGGAGGAGCTGTCCGACGTCGCCGGGGCCGAGGTGCTCGGCGTCGCCGGGGCCGAGGGCGAGCCGGGGCCCGCCGGGCCGCAGCGCCGTCCGTCGGTCGACGAGCTGTTCGCCCGGCTGCGGGCCGAGGCCCACGCCCTGGCCGGCCCGGCCGGCGATCCTCCCGCCGAGGCGGCACCGTCCCCCGCGCCGGGGGGCAACGGCGTGTCCGCGGGGGCCCAGGGCCCCGACGCGGGGCGAGGGCCCGCCCGGGCCCGGGGGGCCGCGCCGGCGCCGGGGGCCCCGCCCGGCGGCGCCGGGGAGGTCGTCGAGTCGGTGACCGTGCTCAGCCCCAACCCGCCCCGCACCGCCCGGCCCCAGAAGGGCGCCGACAAGGCCCCGGCCCGCTCGGGCGCCGGAGGAGGAGGGGTCACCGTCAAGGCGCCCGGGCGCGTCCCCGCCCCCAGCTCCGCCGCCCCCCCGGCGGGCGCGCCCGCCGGCGAGGCGGCGCCGCCCGCCGCGGTGTCCGAAGGCGAGGAGGCCGCCGACGGGCGCACCCCGGACCCCGTGGTGGCCCGGCGCGACGAGGTGCTCGGGCCGCTCGTGGCGGCCCTGGCGCGACGCCTCAAGCGGGCCCTGCAGGACGACCAGAACGACGTGCTCGACCGGTTGCGGGCCAAGGGCGGGTGGGCGCCCGGGGTGCTGCCCACCGAGGAGGAGCACACCCAGCGCTACGTGCGCGCCGTGGCCCTGCAACTGATCGACGTGGCGCGCGCCGGTGCGGGCTTCGCGGGCGGGAAGGCCGACGAGGCGCCCGGCGTCGAGGACGTCGCCAGGGAGCTGGCGTCCGACATCGTGTCGCCGCTGCGCCGCCGGCTCGAGGACGAGGGGCCGTCGGTGGAGTCGGGCGACGAGGCGGCCCTGGTGGAGCTCGTCGGGGCGGCCTACCGCGAGTGGAAGGGCGCGCGCACCGAGCGCCTGGCCGGCGACCACGCCGTGTACGCCTTCGGCCGGGCCGCGCTGGCCGCAGTCCCCGTGGGCACTCCGCTGCGGTGGGTGGTCGACGACGGCAGCGCGCAGTGCCCCGACTGCGATGACAACGCTTTGGCAGGACCGGTCCCTTCGGGCGAGTCGTTCCCCACGGGCCACCCGCACCCGCCGGCGCACGCCGGTTGCCGGTGCCTGCTCACGCCCGCCGACGCCTAGGCTGCCGCATCGTGCGTGCCCCGCAGGACCTTCCCCGCCGGCCCCAGCGCGTGGTGCGGCGGGGCCGGTTCTGGCTCATCGTCGCCATCGTCGTCCTGGTGGTCCTCATTGCGTCGGTGCGCACGATCGCCACCTTCTACACCGACTACCTCTGGTTCGGGTCGGTGCACCTGGCCGGCGTGTGGCGGCGCCTGGTCGTGGTCAAAGCGGGCCTCTTCCTCGGGTTCGCCGCCGTCTTCTTCGTGCTGCTGTGGGTGAACCTGGCCGTCGTGGACCGGCTGGCGCCGAGCGAGCTGGCGCTGGGCCCCGAGGACGAGCTCGTGCGCCGCTACCAGCATCGCGTGGCTCCGCGCGCCCGGTTGGTGCGCACGATCGTCTCGGTCATCGTCGCCCTCATCGCCGCCTCGGGGGCGATCGGGCAGTGGCAGAACTGGCTCCTCTTCGTGAACGGGGGCTCGTTCGCCTCCTCGGACCCGCAGTTCCACAAGAACGTCGGGTTCTTCATGTTCAAGCTGCCGTTCCTGTCCTTCGTCATCAGCTGGGCCTTCGTGGTGCTCGTGGTGGTGGCCATCTTCACCCTCGTGGCGCACTACCTGAACGGCGGGGTCCGCATCCAGTCGGGCACGCCCAGCGTCGCCCCCCAGGTCAAGGTGCACATCTCGGTGCTCCTGGCGGCCATGGCCGTGGTCAAGGCGGTGGGCTACTACTACGCCCGCTACAAGCTGGACCTCGGCCAGAACGGGTTCGTGCAGGGCGTCACCTACACCGACGCGCACGCCCGGCTGCCCGCCCTCACCCTCCTCATCTGGATCTCGGTCCTGGCCGCCATCATCCTGCTCATCAACATCCGGCGCCGGGGGTGGGCCCTGCCCGTGCTGGCCGTGGGCCTGTGGGCGTTCGTGGCGCTCGTCATCGGGGTCATCGTCCCCACCATCATCCAGGCGGTGAAGGTCAAGCCGGCCGAGGACGTCCTGGAGAAGCCGTACATCGCCCGCAACATCGCCGCCACGCGCGCCGCGGTGGGCATCAACGGCGTCACCCGGGACAGCTTCAAGGCCACCCAGACCCTCACCGCGGCCGATGCGGGCACCAACGCGGCCACGCTGGGGAACGTGCAGCTGTGGGACCCCACCCAGACGGCGAGCACGTTCACCAAGCTGCAAGCGACCCACTCCTACTACTCGTTCAACACCCTGGCCGTCGACCGCTACTCGATCGGCGGCTCGCTGACCCCGATGGTGGTGGGGGTCCGCCAGGTCAACGACAGTGACCTGCCCTCCCAGGGGTGGGTGAACACGCATCTGCAGTACACCCACGGCTACGGCATGGTCCTGGCGCCGTCCAACTCGTCCAACGGGTCGCAGCCGTCGTTCGACATCTCCGCCGTCCCGCCCGTGTCCTCGGGGGGCGCACCCCAGATCGCCCAGCCCCGGGTCTACTTCGGGGTGGCCAACCCCAACGGGGGCGACGCCGACTACGTCCTGGGCAACACCCGCCAGCCCGAGATCGACTACACGGGCGCGTCGGGCACCCCGACGGCGAGCACCTACCGCGGTGGCGGGGGGGTGCAGCTCAAGAACTTCCTCGTGAAGGCGGCATTCGCCATCCGCTTCAACGACTTCAACCTGCTCGTCTCGGACCTGGTGACCAGCCACTCGCGGATCATGTTCGTGCGCGACATCACGCAGATGGCGAACAAGGCGGCCCCGTTCCTGTCCTATGACTCCGACCCCTACCCCGTCCTGTCCAACGGCCAGATCTACTGGGTCCTCGACGCCTACACCACCACCGACAACTACCCGTACGCCCAGAACGTCGACACGTCGTCGCTGCCCTTCTCGAGCGGCCTCCAGCAGACGTTCAACTACGTGCGCAACTCGGTCAAGCTCATCGTGAACGCGTACTCGGGGCAGATGACCTTCTACGACGTGACCGGCCTGACCGGGACGCGGGATCCCATCTTGCAGGCCTGGGAGAAGGTGT
>DATJBC010000176.1:0-24887 GCA_035515515.1 Acidimicrobiales bacterium | reverse complement strand
CATGGGGAGCACGCCAGGGTTCGATCGACACCCGTCTGGGAGGTGGAAGGAGGTCGAAGCGCAGTAGCGGTGCTGCCCGATCACCTCGGAGGCGCTGCGCGCTGGCGGTGCCGGGCGGCCCGCTCCTCACCGGTATCTTCTCCGCGACCCGGTTTGAACGCGGCACCGCGGTCGGGGTGAGCCTCGATCCGGAGGCCTGCCTTCTCCTGGAGGAGACCGGCCAACCACGCCGGCCCCCTCACCTTGGGCGCGTTGACCCGGTGGCCGAAACCCTCGAGGAAGCCGCCGTGCTTACGGCGCGAGCCGGCCTTCGCGAGGTGGAACAGGTGGTAGCGGAGAAAGGCCGATAGTCGACATCGTCGACCAACATGGATCCGCGCTGAGCACGGTATCCGCAAATGGTGATTCTGCTAAGCTAACAACTGTTAGGTCGTCCCGGCTTGATCCGAAGGGTTCGGGAGGTGGTCTGCTTTGAGTACGGGGGCGCTGTTCCTCGCCGTCTTCCTGGCCAGCGCCGTCGAGGCGGTCGAGGCGACCACGATCGTCTTGGCTGCCGGCACGGCGCGCGAATGGCGCTCGGCCCTGACCGGTATGGGGGCAGGTGTGGCGTTCCTGGCGGTGATCATCGCCGCGCTGGGACCGGCGGTGACGGCCATTCCCCTGCAGTGGCTTCGTCTGGTGGTGGGTGGCCTCCTGCTCGTTTTCGGGCTGCAGTGGCTCCGCAAGGCAGTGCTCAGGGCTGCCGGCGACAAGGCACTGCACGACGAGCGTGAGATCTTCGAGACTGAGCTCCGAACGGCCCGATCGGCTGCGTCCAAACGTGTTCGTTCTGTCGGTGACTGGTATGCCTTCACCCTGTCGTTCAAGGGTGTCGTCCTCGAGGGGCTCGAGGTCGTGTTCATCGCGCTGACTTTCGGGAGCAACCAGCACGACCTCCCACTCGCCGCCGCCGCTGCAGTCGCTGCCGTTCTGGTGGTGGCCACGGCGGGCGTGGCAATCAGGGCGCCACTGGCCGGGGTTCCGGGGAACACGATGAAGTTCGTCGTGGGCGTGATGCTCACGTCGTTCGGCACATTCTGGGGAACTGAAGGTGCCGGTGCCAAATGGCCGGGCAGCGACGCGGCGTTGCTCGTGATCATCCCTGCGTACGCGGTCTTCGCGCTGCTGCTCACCGCGGTCCTCAGGTCGTCAAGCACGGGCCGGCAGGTGCCACTCGGCGTATCGGGGCCGATTCGGCCGTGACTCGCCGATTGCGCCAGTTCGCGCTGTTCTGGTACGACTTCGTTGTCGGAGACGACTGGCGTGCCGCAGCCGGTGTCGTCATTGCACTCGCCATCACGAAGCTGGTAGCGGCGTCTTCGTTCACTGCCTGGTGGATCGTGCCGGTGGCTGTCGTCTTGGGCCTGCCCCTGAGCTTGCGATATCTACGGCGGGCGAGCGCTAAAGAGCCGACCGACGAGCCTCCCGGACTCTGAATGTCGATACGGGCCGGATGCCTGGCAGCCCCAACGGGATTCGAACCCGTGTCTCCACCTTGAGAGGGTGGTGTCCTTGGCCACTAGACGATGGGGCCGGGCGCCCGTTCGGGCCACGTCATCGTAACCGATCGCCTCGGGCACCCGACCGCTCGAGGATCCGCCCTGCGGCCTTGCGGCCCCGGTCGTAAGCGCACGCGCCGCCTCGAGATCAGACGACCGTTCACGCCAACGGTTGTGGGTCCTCTCGGGCCGTTCTGGTCCAGCGCCCTCCCTCGGCACCCCGGCGGCGGCCGGTGGCCGGCATGGCGCCCGCGGCACCTGACCGCCCCAGCGGGAGGACCGGCGGGCCTCGGACGGCCCGGCCCTGGAGCGGGCCAGCCCCACGGGCCGGGGCGATGCTCGTGGCCCCGGGGGCCCGAGGGCCGGGGCTTTCGGCGGCCCACCGCCGGCCAGAGCACTGTGACATGAGGCGCAGACGTGGCTCGGCAGCCACATGAGTCAGCCTTGCCCTCTGGTCCACCACGGCGGGCAAGCCCCGTTGATCAAGCATTGATCCGCAGTTGGGGGCCGTATGAGTGGGCCCACAGATGATGTTTGTCCGATGCACAGTATGAGCAAAGCTTTGTCGCCAGTGGGGGGGCGCGGCGCCGTTCACCTCGGAGGACGTGAGCATCGCGGCCAGGACCACGGTATTCCCGTCGAGAGTTGGTGGTGGTGTGCCTGACCGCAAGAGGACATCGGCAGTGGTGAAGGAGCCGGGGCAGCCGGCGAATGCCCCAGAGGTCCTGTACTACTGGGATTACCTCCACCTCGACTACCTGCTGAACGCCCAAAAGCCCCGGAGTGCCGAGGGCGAGTCTCCAAAGCACGAGGAGTTCCTGTTCATCGTCGTGCACCAGACGTTCGAGCTCTGGTTCCGCCAGATCATCTTCGAGTTGGACTCGGTCCTCGCCATCATGGGACAGAGCACCGTGCACGAGCGTGAGCTCCGCACGGTTCTCGCGCGTCTCCAGCGCATCATCGAGATCCAACGGCTCTTCGTGGTTCAACTCGACGTCCTCGAAACGATGACACCGCTCGACTTCTTTGACTTCCGGTCCGCTCTGGTGCCGGCTTCGGGATTTCAAAGTGTTCAGTTCCGCCTCATCGAGAACAAGTTCGGTCTCCGGTCGTCGGACCGCATGCGGGTCGAGGGGCACTGCTACAACGCCACACTGCGCCCTGATCACGTCTCTCTCGTCACGCAGTCGGAGAAGGAGCCCTCCCTCTTCGACCACGTTGAGTGCTGGCTCGCGCGCATGCCCTTCCTGCAGATCAACGGCTTCGACTTCCTCGAGGTCTACCGAGGGGCAGCCCAGGACGCCCATGCCGCGGAGCGTGTTGCTCTGCGCACGAACCCGAACCTCGACGACCGATCCCGCGACAAGCAGCTGCGGGCGCTCGAAGGGGCGATCCGGAAGTTCGACATCCTGTTCGAACCGCAGCAATGGCAGGAGTCGATCGATGAAGGGGCCCGGCGACTCTCCTACGACGCATTCGTCAGCGCACTGTTCATCACCCTGTACCGGGACGAGCCGATCTTGCAGCGGCCCTTCGAGATCCTCACCGCGCTGATCGCGATCGACGAATCACTCACCAACTGGCGCCAGCGACACGCCCTGTTGGCGCACCGCATGCTGGGGCGTCACACCGGCACAGCGGGAAGCGGGTACGGCTATCTCGAGGAGACGGCCCGGCGGCACAAGGTCTTCGGAGACCTGTTCGACATCCCGACCTTCTTCCTGCCGCGTGCTACGCGTCCCACGCTCCCAGACGAGGTGTTATCGAAATTGGACTTTCGGCTAGAGCACTAGAAATTACGGCGGCTGGGCCCGGACAACCCGCGTCGCTCGTTACGCATATTCCAGGGAAATTGCGTTCCGCAGCACCACCGAGACACATCGGTGGGCACGGGGGGTAAGTGCAGACATGGGATCCGACCGAGGACTGCGAGCACGGGCGCGGGCGCTGGCCTTCTCGCCGCATGTGCCCTTCGAGCTCCGGAGCCGCCTGTTCTTCTCGAACAAGCGGCGGGCGTGGCCGCAGCGTCACGCCGTCACGTTCAGCGAGAAGCTGCTGTGGAAGATGGCCAAGGACCGGCGGCCACTGCTCACCACCTTCGCCGACAAGGTGGCGGTGCGCGACTACGTGGCCAGCGCCGTGGGCCCGGAGGTCCTGACTGCGCTCTATGCGGTCGTGGACGACCCCGCGGACCTCGACCCGTCTGCTCTTCCCGACCAGTTCGTCGTGAAGCCCAACCACACCTCGGGGACGATCTGGATCGTCGACAACACCCGGCCGGAGGAGGGCGTCGTCCAGCTGTCGTCGGAGATGTTCCGGTCGAGCCGCCAAGCGCTCGACTGGGATGCGCTCGTGGCCGCGTGCCGGCGATGGCTGTCGATCCGCTACGCCGACTTCGAGCTGGAGTGGGCCTATCGGGGCATCCAGCCCAAGATCCTCGTCGAGGAACTGCTCGTCGACCCGCACGAGCCCACGCCGCTCGACTACAAGTTCTACGTCCTGAACGGCCGGACGAGGCTCCTCGAGGTCCACATGAACCGCTTCGGCGAGCGCCGTTGCAACCTCGTTCGCCCCGACTGGACCCCGGTCGAGGCCAAGCTGCCCTGCGCGTCTGATCCGAACGGAGCCCCTCGTCCGGCCTCGCTCGACAAGATGCTGCACATCGCCGAGACCCTCGGACAGGACACCGACTTCGTGCGGGTGGACCTCTACGACATCGACGGGCGGATCGTCTTCGGCGAGCTCACGAACTACCCCGGCGGCCTGTGGGGCCCGGGCGACCCTCCCTTCTCCCCTCACGAGTTCAACGTCGAGCTCGGCGGCTACTGGCGCATCCCCAAGCGCTATCGCTAGGCGCTGCTGACGACGAGCCCGTCGCCAGGGCCGGCCGCGACGGGCCGGTCCGGCGTCTCGTGACGGCGGCCCCTCGACGGCGGCCGGTCGGGCCCGGCGCCAGTGGCCTCCCGGTCGTCGTCCCCCTTTGTCCGGCCACCCGCCGGCCGCGCTCACGGCGAGCGGGTGCCGGCTGCGTCGGCGTTGGGACGAATGGCCCTATTTCCGTGCCCCGTCCGGCGCGAGAACGAAGGGGAAGGGGGCTGGGGATGATGGTGCCTTCGCAGGTGCTCGGATACCGGGAGCGGGACCACCCCGAGGGGACAGCCGCCACGGCGCCACAGCCCCACAACGGAGGCGAATCCCGGGGCCTTCTCGCTCCGCTCTGGGCTCCCTTGTCGAACCACATCCAGTCCCAGCGGTCTGCCCCGCACTTCCAGCGCGATCCGGAGTTCATCCGCCACCAGATGGCGATGGTGGCGAGGTACACCAGCTTCTTCTCCCCCCAGGTCATCGACATCGACAACATCCCGGCCGAGGGGCCCGCCCTGGTGGTCGGGAACCACTCCGGAATCTTCTACATGCCCGACGTCTGGGTGGTCGCCCTGTCCCTCATCCGCCGGCGGGGCCTCGAGCAGCCCGCCTACGCGCTCGCCTACGACCTGCTCTTCGGCATCCCCGCGGTGGGGCCGTTCCTCCGTCGCATCGGCGCCATCCCCGCCGGGGGCCGCGAGGCCGAGGAGGCCCTGGCCCGGGAGGCGGCCCTCCTCGTCTATCCGGGCGGTGACCTCGAGGCGTGCCGGTCATGGCGCCGGCGCAACCGCATCGACTTCGGCGGGCACACCGGCTTCATCAGGCTGGCCCTCCGGACCGGTGTCCCGGTCGTCCCCGTGGTGGGCTACGGATCGCACGACGCGGTCGTGGTGGTGGCGAGGGGTGACCGGCTGGCGCGGCTGCTCGGCCTGGACCGGCTCCGGATCAACGTCTTTCCGATCCTCCTCGGGCCGCTCGGGTTGACCTCGATCCTCGCTCCCCCACTTCCCTTGCCCGCGGCCATCACCGTGCAGTTCCTTCCCCCGCTCGACTGGAAGGACCGTGGATACGACCCCGAGAACGAAGCCGACGTGCGTGCGTGCTACGAGGAGATCACCGGTGCGATGCAGGAGACGCTCGACCACCTGCACGCCGAGCACCCGCATCCCGTGCAGCGGGGGGTCGCCAACCTCCTCCGCCGGCGCACCGTGCCGTGGGAGGAGGTGCCCTCATGACCAGCACCCTCGAGGCACCAGCACAGGGCCCGACCCGGCCGCCGCCACCGCCGGCCGCGCCGGACACCACCGTCAAGCGGTCGTTTCCCCGGCGCCACCGGGTGCTGCTCATCGTGGGCGCCGCCCTGATGGTGACGCTGGTGGCAGGCACCGGCACCTTCGTCTACCTGTGGAACCACACCGGCCCGCACGAGCTCTCCCCCGCCACCGCCTACCAGCGCTTCCGGGCGGGGGGCGCGGACCCCCTCGGCGCCAACGGGCCGGCGCGGCCCGCGCAGGGTGTCTACCTGTACCGGGGCACGGGGGACGAGCACATCTCGCTGCCGCCCAAGTCGCAGGTGGAGGGACCCGTGATCCCCGGCACCGTGTCGTACCTGGCCGACGGGTGCTGGACGTGGCGGCTCGACTACAGCGACAGTCATTGGCAGAACTCGACCTTCTGCCCCTTCGGGAACAACGTGGTCGAGGTGGGCCGGGCGGGCTGGTACCGCTGGAGCCTGGTCGCCCTCTCGATCTCGGACACGGCGACCTTCAAGTGCTCGCCCGAGGTGGTCATGCCGGCGGTCCTCAGCGTCGGGCAGCGCTTCCCCTTCACCTGCACCGGCACCAACAGCCCGATCCACATGGACCCTGTGACCATGACGGGCGTCAACCGCTACATCGGGCCCCAGCTGCTGCGGATCGGGGGCACCGAGATGGTCGCCCTGCACTTCCGTGAAGTGAGCACCTTCACGGGTGGCCAGCACGGCACGAACGTCTCGGACCTGTGGCTGTCCACCGTGAACGGGCTCCCGGTCAAGGGGAGCTGGGAGACCGAGGTGAGCTCGCCCACATTCCTCGGGACCTCCACGCTCAACGGCCATGCCAGCTTCGTGGTGCAGTCGTTGCACCCGCACACCTGACACAGCGGGAGTCTCGGGCGGTCCGCTCCGGCGCCGTTCTCCGCCTGCCTGAGATAGAGGCTCTCGGCGCGCTGTCCGACTCGGAGGACACTCAGATAGCGACGAAGTGCCCGGTTTCCCATCCGTGTCCGGACCCGCTGTGCGATGGCCTTGAGCAGGCGTTCCCGGACCTCGTCGTCGAGCTTCCGGTAGACGGAGGTCGAGCGGAGGAGATCGGCAAGCCCTTCTCCGTCCAGCCACTGAACCGTCGGGTACCACCGCACGGTCGTCGCACCGAACAAGCCGTGTGGGCCCTCGACCGATCCCCAGCCCTCGTTCGTGGCGCACACCTCCTCCTCGAGAGGCGGATGCTGCCAGTCGGGGCTTCCGGGGCAGTAGTGCTCGTGGAGATCAGCCGTCTCGGCGTACACCTCTGGCTCTCCGGGCCGACGCACGACGACGTTGCCCAGCAGCGCCATCCATCCTCCTGAACGCAGCACCTCATGGGCGCGACGCCAGCCGATCACCGGGTCGACCCAGTGCCACGAGGCTGCAGCCACGAGGACGTCGAAGCGGCGACCCGCGTCGTCCCACTTCTCGAACGGTGCGATCTCCACCTCGACATTGCCACGCTCCGCCATGTTCTGGCGGGCGCGCGCCGCCAGCTCGGCCCCGGGGCTCGACCGCGGTGACCGAGCACCCCAGATCGGCGAGCGAGCGCGTCGCCTGGCCGGTGCCACAGCCGACCTCGAGCACGGCCGAGCCTCGGTCCAATCCGGTGATCGCCGCCAGGTCCACGAACAGCTGGGCGGGATAGGCCGGCCTGATCCGGTCGTAGAGGTCGGTCACCTCGTTGAAGATCCGGCCCACGTCACGCGGGTCCCGCCTCGCCATCACACCATCCTGCCTCGGCCCGCCTTCGGGTGAGTGGCCCGAGCGTCATCCAAGCGCCGACGTCTCGCCGAACCGTACGGGGCAATCGTCAGTTCGGTGGGACCATCCAGTGCGTGAGGTCCTTGCTTCGTGCAATGCCGATCTCGGCATGACCCCACCCGCCGAACTGGCGCAACTCCTGGCTTCCCGCGTAGGTCAGATATTCGTAGCCATCCGAGGTGTTCTGACACAGGAATGCCGAGTTGGCGTGCTCGTAGTCGACGCTCGACAGTCCTGCACCGGTGTTCCACGTCTCGGAAGGCACCTCCAGCTCATGTCCCCCTACCCAGTGCAGCCAGCTCGACGGACTCGTCGGAGGGCCAGCGAGCGAGAAGATCCACGGCTGATCCAGGGCGTTGGAGGTGGCAACGAGGCGCCACCTTCCCTTCACCCGAAGCAGCTCGAAGTTCTCGACTGTGTCGTTGTAGAGCTTGATATCGGGGCGCCCGATCAGCTTCCACGGGCCCGAGAGCGATCCGCTTCTTGACCACGCAATCTCGAACGCCTGTGACTGCGCGGTCGCTCCGACCTTGTAGGCGAGGACGAGCCCGTCACCGGTCCAGACGAGGGCCGGGTCGATCATGCGCACGGCAGTGCTCGGGTGGAGGGTTGGAGCCAGGGCGTGGGGAGCCGACCAGTGAACGAGGTCGGAGGAGGTTCGGTAGTACAGCTTCGCTTGGGTCGGGCCATCCTCGCCCGGTGGCGAGTCATAGGTGGACACGAAGCTGCCCGAGGGGGAGCGGACGATGTCGGGAGAGGCCATCCCTCCGGGCTGCTCACTCCACGGCACCGGTGGGCTCCAGTGGCGAAGGTCGGCACTCCGTGAGCTGGCGATCCCCCAATGCTCATCTCCCGCTATAGGGGTGTTGTTCGTCACATAGCTAAAGACCATGTGCCACGCTCCCCCGGCCCACACGAGGGCCTGGTCCTTCACCGCGGCGTCGGGGTACTCGAGGATCGGGTTGTGCAGCGATGACCAGGCCACGTCGGGCTTCACGCTCCCCTGCACGATGCAGGCGTGGTCGTCCTCGGCGGTCGCCCGTGCGGATCGCCCGGAAGGGCCGATGCCGCCGCCACACGCTGAACCGAGCACGGCTCCGGCGAGGATCAGGGCGGTCACGGAAGAGGGCGCCGAACGTCGCCTCATGCGGACCGCGACGCGAAGAGCTCGGGGGGGAGGACTCGAACCCCCAATAACAGGGCCAGAACCTGTCGTGTTGCCGATTACACCACCCCCGAACGGGTGACCGTCGAGGCTACCCCAGCAGGTGCAGGTGCGAGTAACCCACGATGCGCCCCAGGGAGACCCCCACGGTCTCCTTGGCGAAGTACGGCACCGTCGACCAGCCCGAGATGGGGGAACGCGCCGCGGGCGCGGGCCACGCCTGGAGGTTGAGCTCGGTGGCGATGGCCAGACAGCGGTCCTCGTGGAACCCGTCGGAGACGACGAGGACCCGGGTGAGGCCCCGTTGGTGCAGGGCGGCGGCGGCGTCGCCCAGGGACTGCCAGGTGTCGTCGCCGCCCACCTCGATGATGTCGTTGGCGGCCACGCCGTGTTGCAGGAGCCAGCTCCCCGAGGCCTGCGCCTCGGTGAAGTGATCCCCCTTCTGCTTCGATCCCGTCACCACCACGGCCGGGGCCAGGTGGCGCTCCCACAGGCTCTGGGCCTCCTCCAGACGGGCCACGAGGTCGGGGGACGGCACGCCGTCGTACTGGGCCGCCCCCATCACCACGATGGCCTGCACGGGCCGGGCGCCGTCGTGGCGCGAGGTCAGCCACACCTGCACCGCCGTGACGACCAGGTACCCGCCCACCACGAGGCTGATGATCAAGATGCGCTTGAGGATCCACCGGACGGCGCGGGCACCCCGCACCATCGCCTCACCCACCGCCGCCACCGGTCCAGTTCCCCCCGTCGCTCCCCGGCCCGGTCCGCGCCGGCCCGCCTAGCCTGCGTCGTGCCCGAGGCGGTCCCGGGCAGCCAGCAGCCGTGCCCGTACAGCCTCGCGCCCGAGCACCTCCAGGGACTGGAATAGGGGCGGGCCGACCCTGCGGCCGGTGACCGCCACCCGGATGGGCATCTGGGCCTTGTTGAGCTTCCGTCCCAGGTCGTCGGCGAGGGCCTGGGTGGCCTGGTGGAGCGCCTCGGCCGTCCACGGCGCCTGGTCGTAGGCGGCCAGCGCCGCCTCGAGGACGGCGGCGGCCCCCTCGTCGCCGCGCACCGCCTCCCACGAGGCCTCCTCCACGGGGGCCTCGTCGAGGAAGAGGAAGTCGACCATGGTGGGCACCTCCGACAGGACCCCTACCCGCTCCTGGACGTGCGGCGCCATGGTCGCGAACACCGCGGGGTCGAAGCGCTCGGGGGGCCACGGTGCGGCCGCCCCCGACACCCACGGCGCCGACGCCTCGACGAAGTCGGCCACGGGCATGGCCTTGAGGTACTCCTTGTTCATCCAGCTCAGCTTCTTCAGGTCGAAGAAGGCCGGGGCGTGGTTGACGTCGGCCAGCTCGAACGACGCCACCAGCTCGTCGCCGGTGAGGATCTCGCGCCCCTCCGGATCGCTCCAGCCCAGCAGGGCCAGGTAGTTGCGCATGGCGTCGGGGAGGAACCCCCGGGCCCGGTAGGACTCCACGGCGACGTCGTCGCGGCGCTTGGACAGCTTCTGGCGGCGTTCGTTGACCAGCAACGGCAGATGGGCGAACGCCGGCAACGGCACCGCGCCGCCTTCGAGCGCCTCCCACAACAGCAGCCCCTTGGGCGTGGACGGCAGGAGGTCCTCACCCCGGATGACGTGGGTGATCCCCATGGCGACGTCGTCCACCACGTTGGCCAGCACGAACAGCGGGTCGCCGTTGGACTTCACCACCACGAAGTCCTCGAGGGCGTCGTGGGCGAAGGTGACGTCCCCCCGGATCACGTCGTGGACGACGGTGACGCCGCTGTCGGGCACACCGAAGCGCAGCGCCCGGCCCGCACGGGCGAGCCCCCGGTGGCGGCAGTAGCCGTCGTATCCCGGGGTGGCGTTGCCCTGGGTCCGGGCCTCCACCTCCTCCCGGGTGCACTGGCAGGCGTAGAGGGCGCCGGCATCCCACAGGCGGTCGACGGCCTCCCGGTAGTGCGCCGACCGGGCCGACTGGCGGTAGGGGCCCTCGTCGGCGGCGATGCCCAGCCACGACAGCGAGCTGAGGATGCCCTCCACCCACTCCTCGCGGTTGCGCTCGGTGTCGGTGTCCTCGATGCGCAGCACGAGCGTGCCCCCGCTGTGGCGCGCGAACAGCCAGTTGTATAGCGCCGTCCGGGCGCTGCCCACGTGGAGGAAGCCGGTGGGAGAGGGCGCGAAGCGGACGCGCGGCGGGCCGCCCCCCGGGGCGGCCTCGGCGGTCACCGGTGCTACTCCTCCTCGACGAGCGTGATCGCCCCTGTCGGACAGTTGTTGGCCGCCATGCGGACCTTGTCCCACAGCTCGCTGCCCGGGTTCTCGTTCAGCACGTAGAGGAACCCGTCGTCGCGCACCTCGAACACCTCGGGGACGATCCCCATGCACACCGCGTTGGACGCGCACACGTCGTAGTCCACGACGACCTTCATGCTGCGGACCTCCGTTTGCGCCCGTCGCCCCGCGTCGGCGGGGGCGGCCCTGGCGCGCTCGACGACAACCGGCTCGGGACGCCCCGCAGTGTAGTGGTGGGGCTCAGGGCTTGTCGGTACCGAGCACCCACATGGCGAAGAACTGCGACCCGCCCCCGTAGGCGTGCCCCAGCCCCCGCCGGACGTCCTGCACCTGGTGCTCGCCGGCCTGGCCCCGCACCTGCATGGCCGTCTCGAGGAACCGCAGCATGCCCGAGGCCCCGATGGGGTTGGACGACAGCACCCCGCCCGAGCAGTTCCACGGGATGTCGCCCCCCTCGAGCGAGGTGGCCCCTTCGTCGGTCAGCTTCCAGCCCTCCCCCTCGGGCGCGAACCCGAGCGTCTCGAGCCACATCGGCTCGTACCACGAGAAGGGCACGTACACCTCGGCCACGTCGATCTCGCGCCGGGGGTCGGTGATCCCCGCCTGGCCGTAGACGTCGGCCGCGCAGTCCCGGCCCGCCTGGGGGTTCACCTGGTCGCGCCCGGCGAACATGGTGGGCTCCGAGCGCATCGCCATGCCGTGGATCCAGGCGGGCGGGGCGCTCAGGCCGGCGGACGAGGCGGCCTGCTCCGAGGCCAGGACCATGGCGGCGGCCCCGTCGGAGGAGGGGCACGTCTCGAGGTAGCGGATGGGGTCCCACAGCATGATCGAGTCGCGCACCATCTCGAAGGAGATGTCCTCGATGTGCAGGTGCGCGTAGGGGTTCTTGAGCGCGTGCTTGCGGTCCTTCACGGCCACGAGGATGCCGATGTGGTCGGGTGCCCCCGAGCGCCGCATGTAGGCGCGGATGATGGGGGCGAAGTACCCGCCCGCGCCGGCCAAGAGGGGGGCCGAGAACGGCTGGGGCACCGACAGCGCCCACATGGCGTCGGAGTCGGACTGCTTCTCGAAGGCCACGGTGAGGACCCGGTCGTGGCGACCGGAGGCCACCAGGTGGGCGGCCACGATGGCCGTGGAGCCCCCCACGGAGCCCGCCGTGTGCACGCGCAGCATGGGCTTGCCCACCGCCCCCAGGGCTGGCGCCAGGTACAGCTCGGGCATCATCACACCCTCGAACATGTCGGGCGCCTTGCCGATGACCACGGCGTCGATGTCGCCCCAGTCGAGCCCGGCGTCCTCGAGCGCCCGGACCGCCGCCTCGCGCACCAGGCCGGCGATGGACACGTCCTCGCGCTTGGCGGCGTGCTTGGTCTGGCCCACCCCGATCACCGCGCAGCGCTCGGCCATCACGCCCTCCCCGGGCCCGGCTCGGCACCGAGGGCGCACACCAGGTTCTGCTGGAGGCACGGCCCCGACGTGGCGTGGGCGACGGCGCTGCGGATCGAGCCGTCCATGATCCGGGAGGCGGCCTCGCCGATGCGCACGAGACCCGCCACCATGAGCGCGTTGGCTGCCAGTGCGCCGCCCGACGGGTTGACCGCCACCTTCTCCGACAGCCCCAGGGCGTCGCGCAGGATGAGCTCCTGCGGCGCGTAGGGCGCGTGCAGCTCGGCCACGTCCACCTGCACGGACCGCCCGCCCGCGCCGGCGTGCAGCCCGGCGCCCTCGGCCGCGGCCCGGGTGGACGGCGACTGCGTCAGGTCGCGGGCCCCCAGGGCGTGGGTCTCGATGCGGTGGTCGATGCCCGTGATCCACGCCGGGCGCTCGCACAGCGCCTCGGCCCGGGGGCCGGCGGCGAGGACGACGGCGGCCGCCTGGTCGGTGACGGGGGGCAGGGCGTGGCGGCGCAGGGGCGTCACCGCGTAGGGGTCGGCCATGAGGTCCTCGGGGGCCTGGTCCTTGGCCACCTGGGCGTTGGGGTTGCCCAGCGCGTCGCGCCGGCTGCGGGCCGCCACCGCCGCGAAGTCCTTCTCGGTGGCCTTGCCGGCGTCGATGAGCGCCTGGGCCTGCAGGGCGGCCAGCGCCACGGGGTCGGGCCACAGGGGCGCCAGGTAGTACGGGTCGAGCTGGAGCGCCAGCACGCGCTGGAGGTCGCTCGGCGAGGAGCGGCCGAAGCTGTAGACGAGGGCGGTGTCGATCTCGCCCTCTTGCAGGAGGGTCCACGCCTCGTACAGGGCCCAGGCGCCGTCCATCTCGACGTGGCTCTCGCGCATGGGGGGCCACACGCCCACGGCGTCGAGGGCCATCACGAAGCTGAAGGGCGCGCCCACGAGGTAGTCCGAGCTGCCCGAGCACACGAAGCCCATGTCGTCCTTGGTGAGCCCGACGTTGGCGAAGACGTCGGTCACAACCGGCATGAGCATCTCGACCTCGTTGCGGTGGTCCTCGCGCCGCATCGCCTTGGACTGGGCGAACGACACCACCGCCACGGGGCGCACGCCGGCGCCGCCGCCGGCCGCCGCGCTCACAGGTACTCCTTGTAGGACTCGTAGGGGGCGTCGGGCTCGCCGTTGGGGCGGAAGTACTTGACCGAGGCCATGGTCAGCCCGCGCTCGGAGGGGTCCACCCACACCGCCTCGACCCGCATGCCCATGCGGATCTGGTCGGCGGGGATCTCCTGGATGAGCCCCATGAAGGCGATGTTGGCGCCGTCGAGGAGGATCTGGGCGCAGATGTAGGGGATCTCGATGGTCTGCCCCTGGAAGGGGACGTTCACCACGCAGTAGGTGGTGACGGTCCCCTTCTGGGCGAGCTCGACGGCCTCGGTGGTCCGCACCCCGTCGGTGGGGCACGACCCGCGCGCCGGCACGTACACCTGATTGCACTTGGGACAGCGCATGCCGAGGAACTTGCCCTCGCTGATCCCGTGCAGGAAGCGCGACTGCGCCTCGCCGGCGGTGAAGGCGTACTCCACCCGGATGGGCGTGGCCAGGGTGGTGACGGGGCCCTCGTTCATGCTCGCTCCGGCACGAAGCACTCGATGTCCTGGATGCGCCCCACCCGCTCGGGGGCGTCGCGCCACCGGGCCACCACCCGCATCCCGCTCGACAAGGCCGAGGGCGAGCCGGCGTCCACGGCGTGGAGCAGCGCGGTGTCGGCGCCGTCGAGGCGGATGAGCGCCCAGGCGAAGGGGCGGTCGAGGGGCTGGTCGGCCCGGGGGGACCCCGACCACGCCCACGTGGTGACGACGCCGGCTTGGCCTACCTCCACCAACTCCCCCACGTCGGCTCCGGTGATGGGGTCGTACTCGGTGGGCGGCACCACCACGGTGGGCGTGCCGTCGGCGGCGCGGGACTGCGCGCCGAGGAGCTTGCCGTCGCGCAGCCCGGTGAGGAAGCCGCCGATGACGGGCCCCACCGAGCGGGAGTAGGGGTACTCGATGACGTGCGGCGCCCGGAGGACGACGTCGTTGTCAGCCATCACCACCCCTCCGCTCGGTCCGCCCAGTCGGTCCGGGGGCGCAAACTAGAACACATTTCAGTTCTGTGCCAGCCTGCGACCGTGCGCGCACACGAGCCCTGAAACGCGCGGCTGGTTCCGGCTGGTTCCGGCTAGTTCCGGGCGGAGGCCCCCGACTTCGCTGAGCCCTTCGCCACCGCCGGCTCGGAGAACGTGAGGATCTGGCGGATGATCTCGCCCTTCTTCATGGCCTCGAAGGCGTCCTGGGCCTTGGACACGTCCATGCGGGCCGAGATCATGCCGTCGAGGTCGAGGCGACCCGCCTTCCACAGGTTGATGAGCCGGAGGAACTCCTTGCGGACGTCGGCCGAGCCGTAGTACGAGCCCAGCAGCTTCTTCTCCATGAAGAAGAGCTCGAAACAGTTGAACTCCACCATCTTCTCGGAGCTGCCCGCCCCCACGATCACCGCCGTGCCGCCCCGGCGCGCCGCGTCGTAGGCGGCCCGGATGGTCTGGGGCAGGCCGATGCACTCGAAGGCGTAGTCGAAGCCCTCGCCCCCGTTGATCTCCATGTTGGCGGCGTCCACCTCGTCGGGGGTGACCCCGCGGGTGGCCCCGAACCGCAGGGCGTCCTTGCGCTTGGACTCCACCATGTCCACGGCCACGATCTCGGCCGCCCCCGCGATGCGGGCCCCCTGGATCGCCGCGATGCCCACGCCCCCGGCGCCGAACACCACCACGCTCGAGCCGGGCTCGACCTTGGCCGTGTTGAGCGCCGCGCCCACCCCGGTGGTGACACCGCAGCCGATGAGGGCCCCGATCTCGTAGGGGACGTCGTCGGGGATCTTCACCACGCCCTGCTGGGGCAGCACCATCTCCTCGGCGAAGGTCCCGGTGCCGGCGAAGCCGAAGATGGGCTGGCCCCCACGCGAGAACTTGGCCGCGCCGGCGATGTTGAAGAAGATCTGGACGCAGAGGTTGGCCTCGCCGCGCAGGCAGGCCTTGCACGACCCACAGGGCGGGGTCCAGGCCACGATGACGTGGTCGCCCACGGCCACCTGGTTGACGTCGGGGCCCACGGCGATGATCTCGCCGGCACCCTCGTGGCCCAGGACGGCCGGCGCCGGCTGGGGGAGCGTGCCGTTCATGGCGGAGAGGTCCGAGTGGCACACGCCTGCGGCGTGGAGCTTGACGCGGACCTCACCCGGGCCCGGGTCGGCCACCTCGACGTCGTCGTAGACGTCGACGAGCTCCTTGCCCACCTCGTTGAAAATCGCTGCGCGCATCGCTTCCCTCCCTGGGCGTCGACCCCACCGGAACGGCGTCGACCTGCCTGGGCATTCGACCATGCACCGCGCAGGGCCGCAACATCCCCGGCGCTCGCGCGCCCCGCGGGGCCGGGCGGGCGGCGCCCGGCGGAGGGCCCCTCAGGCGGGTGGCAGCCTCGCCGGCGACAGGCCGTCGGGCAGCAGGAGGCGGACGGCCACGGCCAGCTCGTCGCGCACGCGGTTCATGTCGCTCCAGCCGTTCACCCACCCGACCAGGGACGAGTACCAGACGTGCCCGATGACACGGGTGCGCTCGGCGTGGTCGGGCGGCTGGGGCTCGCCCATGGCCCGGATGATGATGCCGTCCATCACCGCCCCCATCTGCTGCTGGCACTCGATGGCCGCCGGGTCGGGCGACGCCAGCGAGGCGAACACCGCCGCCACCAGGCGGGGCTGGCGCCCCATGGCCCGCAGTGCCCGCTCGAGCACGTCCAGGACGCGCTCGGACGCCGTGGACCCCCGAGGGGGCACCTGGGCCAGCCGGGCGTCGAGCTGCTCGACCCAGTGGACGAGGGCGGCCGCCAGGAGATGGTCCTTGGACGAGAAGTAGCGGTACACGGTCCCCATGGCCACGTGCGCCCGGGCGGCCACGTCCCGCATCTGGACCGCCTCGTAGCCGCCTTCGAGCCCCAGGGTCATGGCGGCGTCCACCACCCGCTGGCGGCGGGCCTCCTGGGCCCGGGTCAAGGACCGGGGCAGCACCCTCTGTTGCACAACTGGTCACGCTACTCGGCGACCCGCCGGAAAGGAACCCGTTCTACCGCCCGGGCTGCCTGTTCTAGCGCCGCACGCCCGCGAATCTGACATGGCGTCAGCCGCCGGGAGTACCCTTCGGTATGGCCCCCGAGACGGGTGACGCCCTCGAAGCCGCCGCCCTGGACAGCGCGCTGGACGTCTCCGATGCGGGCGCCATCGCCGCCACCGACGGCCGGGTGCCGGGACGGCGCGGCCTGGCCACCCGGACCCGGCTGCTCGAGTGCACGGCCGAGCTGCTGTCCACCACGGCGTGGCGCTCGATCAAGGTGATCGACATCGCCCGGCAGGCGGGCACCTCCCCCGCCACCTTCTACCAGTACTTCGAGAACGTCGAGCAGGCCATCCTCGTCATGGCCGAGGAGCTCATGCAGGGCGCCGGCACCCTGGCCGAGCTCGTCGACGGCGACTGGTCCGAGGACGCCAGCTGGGAGACGGCCCGGCGCGTGGTCGGGGGCTTCATGGCCTACTGGGAGACCAACCGCGCCGTGTTCCGGGTGGTGGAGCTGGCCACCGAGGAGGGCGACCTCCGCTTCCAGGGACTGCGGGTGCGCGCCCTCAACGCGGTCACCGTCACGCTGGCCCGGGTCATCGCCTCGGGCGGTCCCGGCCGCAGCCCGGCGGGCTCCGACGCCATGGCCGTGGCCGCCACGCTCATCTCGATGCTCGCCCACGTGGCCGCCCACCGCTACGGGTTCGAGTTCTGGGGCATCCGCACCACGGCCATGGTCGACAGCCAGGCGCGCGTCCTGCACTGGGCCGTGACGGGCCGCGCCGCGCCGGCGGGCGCCGACGACGGCCCCGTCGCCGCGCCCCGCACGGGACCGGTGGTGGGGGGTGGCGCCGCCCAGGCCCGCACCGCGCAGGCGCGCCGGCGACCCGAGGAGCCCCCGCGCCGCCTGCCCCCGCCGCGCGCCTGACGGGCCCGCGACCGGCGGCGCCCTCCCTGACGGCTACTTGACGGCGACGGGGTTGAGCGGCGAGCCCAGCGCGTTGGTGAACGGCAGGGGCGTGGCGTCGAGGAGGAAGGTGTAGCGCCCGTCGTCCGCGCAGTCGGCGGCCAGGTCGTCGAGGACCCAGTTCTGGCCCTGGGTCATGCCCATCTCCACCAGGTGGAGAAGGTGCACGGGCAGGTACACGGCGTCGTCCTCGCAGGGGATCACCTCGAGGGCCATGGTGTCGGTGGCCACCGCAGCCACGTCGTGGCGGTGGAACCACTCGGCGCTCCCCATGGACAGGCCCGGCGAGAAGCCCATGTAGCGGAGGACGTCGTTGAAGCTCAGCATGTTGGGCACCGGCACCGTGGCCCCGCCCGCGGGAAAGCGCTCGCGCAGGCCGAGGTGCGCCATCTGGCCGGTGCGCACCAGGACCACGTCGCCCGGCTCCACCTCCACCCGGGCCAGGGCGCACGCCGCGTCGAGGTCCTCGGAGGTGATGGGGTACCCGCCGTCGAGGACGTCCACGCCCTTGGCGCGGGCCACGTCCAACAGCACCCCCCGGCTCACGAGCGACCCGACCAGGTGGATCCCGAGACGGCTGGCCCCGGCGGAGGTGACCGAGCCCGCCGGGTAGCCGTTGTAGAGCTTGCCCGCGTAGCTCACGTGGGCCAGCCCGTCCCAGTGCGTGGCGCACTGGAGCGGCATGGTCACCACGTCCTCGTTGGCGCAGATCCACTCGGGGTCGTCCGACAGCGGCACGTTGACGTAGGACATCGTGCGCACCGGGTTGAAGCGGCCCGGCACCACCCCCTTCTGGATCCCCTCGGCCTCGGAGAGGGCCAGGCCCAGGGCAAAGGTGGCGCCCCGCTGCACGCACGCGGCCGCCTTGCGCCGGACGCCGTCGGTGACGAAGTTGAGCGTGCCCAGCTGGTCGTCGTCGCCCCACCTCCCCCAGTTGTTGACCCGGGCGGCGATGGCGCGGAACTGTTCGGACGCGGGCATCGGCGCGCAGGCTAGCGGCCGGGGTGGCGCGCCGCGTGGGCTCGCTCACAACCCCGTGCCCGACCAGTCGACGCCCCGCGGCGCCACGGTGGGCGCGCCCACGTCGATCTGGATCGTCTCGTGCGAGCCCAGGGGGATGCGGCGTGGGTCGCCGCGGTAGTGGCGCCCGTCGACGTACACCGTCGTCGGGCCCGATGCCGGCCCGACGCGGCCGGGGCCGAGCGGCTGGCCCCAGAGGTCGAAGAACTGCCCCAGGGTGTAGGTGCGCACCGACGGCGACTCGATGTGGATCACGCCGTCCTGGGCGTGCACGTGCAGCCAGTAGTAACAGCGCGACGCCTCGTCGAAGGGTCCCTCGGCGGTCGGCCGGGGGACGGGGTCGACGATGCCGACCCCGGCGGGAAGGGGGCGCAGTCGTCCGTCCACGTACACCCCCAGATGGGTGTGGACGTGGTACGCGACCTGCTCGCTGGCACCGCATCCGATGCCGTCGACGGGGGCGCCGCCCGCCGGCGTGGCCGACGGGGCCAGGAGAGGGCCCTCCTCCAGGGGGACGCCCTCGGGGCCGGGGGGGCCGCCCGCCACGGCGCCTGGTCCGGAGGGGCCGCGGGCCGGGGCGCCCGCCACGACGAGGACCGCCACCGCCACCGCCGCCAGGGCGCCCGACACGGCGACGACGAGACGCGGGCGGTGCCGCCCGCCGGGGACGAGGCGCGCGGGCCGGTGCACGGCGGGAGGCGACCGCCGGGGACGACGGCTCTTGTCGTCGGCGAGGGTGCCTCGGGAACGAGGGCGGCCGGGGGCGCCGGGGGGCGCGCCGCCGGACTGCTTGGCATGTGTCGAACGGGACATGTGATCTCCTCGGGTTCGCAGCGCGCCGGCGAGGGAACTCGGGCGGGCGCGGGGTGCTTCGTTGACGGGCGGGGGCTCCCGACAGAGCGGGCATCGCTCAGGCGGGGGCGCGTCGCCGACGAAGGGGCTTCGCTGACGAGAAGCCGCTTCGCTGATGGAGGGCGGCCCCGAGGTCGGGCGGGCACGCCCGCCGCGTCGGGGTCAGATCAGACGGCGGCGAGCAGTGCCCGAGGAGGGCGCAGCACCCGGGACGCGACACCGGCGGCCAGCGCCCCGAGCGGCGCGGCGCGGCGGCGCCCGGCCACCACGACGCCGAGCGCCCCCACGGCCGGCGCCAGCACGCCGATCAGGGCGATGCCGGTTTGGCCCGGGGGCGGCGACAGGGGTGGCCCGGGGCTGCACCACGTCGTGACGGGCAGACACCGTGTCGTCGGCTGCGGCGGATGGGCGGCGCGTGCCGCAGCCGCGGCGGCCCCGACCGGGGATGCCGGGGCGCCGGCGCGCACGGAGGCGAGCGACGCGCCGGTGGCCGCGCCCGCGCCGGCCAGGGGTCCGCCGGCCGTGGACGAGGTCCCGGCCGCCGCGGGGGTTCGTGCCGGCGTGACGGGCGCGCGCACCCCCATCGGGAACGCGATCACAAGCGCGGTCCCCACGCCCATGACGACCGCCATTCGGCGCCAATTGCCCACCACGCCAAGCCTACGGGCGGGCATGGGTGGGACGGCGGTCGGGGTACGGAGCCCGGGGACCGCCACCGTGGGGTGCCGGGGGGCGCACAGACCCCTGGTCACGTGGGCACCACGGTCATAGACTTTTTCCACAACCTCGGCGTCCACGAGGAAGGAGCGCCCGTGCGCATCTCGTCCGTCCTATCCGTCAAGGGTGACTCGGTCGCCACCGTCACCAGCGACGCCACGGTGGGCCAGGCGGTCGCCAGACTCCGCGAGCACCGCATCGGCGCCCTGGTGGTGTCGCCCGACGGGCGCCGCATCGACGGCATCGTGTCGGAGCGTGACGTGGTGCGCGGCCTCAACGACCGCCACGGCGCGCTGCTCGACGAGCCTGTGCGGTCGATCATGACGAGCGCGGTGTTCACCTGCTCCCCCGAGGACGACACCGAGGCGCTCAAGGCGGTCATGACCGAGCGCCGCTTCCGTCACGTGCCCGTCGTGCGCGACGGCGTGCTGTGCGGCATCGTGAGCATCGGCGACATCGTGAAGGCCCATATCGACGAGCTCGAGAAGGACCGCAAGGAACTCGTCGAGTACATCAACGCCCGCTGACCCGCAGGCGGGCCGCCGCGGGCCACGTCCGAACGGGAGCTGACGCCGTGGACGTGTCGTTCCGGCCGCTCACCCGCGCCGACTTCCCGCTTCTGTCCATGTGGATCGCCGCGCCCCACGTGGCGCCCTGGTGGCGCGAGGACGCGTCCCCCGACGCCGTCGAGCGCGCCTACGGGCCGGCGGTCGACGGCGCGGACCCCACCGAGATGTTCGTCGCCGTGGTCGAGGGCCGCGACGTGGGGTACGCACAGCGCTACCTGCTCGACGACTACCCGGACTGGTCGGCGGCGCTCGGCGTGACGGACGCCGCCGGGATCGACTACCTGATCGGCGAGGCCGACGCCATCGGCACCGGCGCCGGCTCGGCCATGGTGGACGCCTTCAGCGCCGCCACCCTCGAGCGCTACCCGGGGATCGACTGCGTGGCCGTGGCGGTCCAGCAGGCCAACCGGCGCTCGTGGCGAGCCCTCGAGAGGGTGGGGTTCGAGCGGGTGTTCGCCGGCACCCTGGCCTCGCCCGACCCCAGCGACGACGGGCCGGCCTACCTCTACGTCCGCCGCCGCCCGCCCGGCGGGGCCGGCGTCGCCTGAGCCGCTCAGGCGATGCCGGGTCGCACCACCTGGCCGGGGAGGTTGTCGGCGAGCACCTCGCCGTGGCGCACGATGGGGACGCCGTTGACGATGGTCCAGTGCACGCCGCGGGGCCGGGCGCTGTAGCGCGCCTCGCCGCCGGGGAAGTCCGTCACCTTCTTCTTCGACTCGAGGTCGATGGCGTCGGGGTCGAAGATGAAGGCGTCGGCCCAGTAGCCGGGCAGCAGCGCCCCCCGGCCCTCGAAGCCCAGCAGGGCGGCGGGGATCTGCGTCAGCTGCCGGATACCCTCCTCGAGGCTCCACAGGCGGCGCGTCCGCACCCAGAAGGCGAGGAAGGCCGTCGACCAGTCCGAGCCGTCGTCGCGGTCCAGGTGTGCGCCGCCGTCGGACACGCCGATGATCATGGCCGGGTGACGCTGGCCCAGCGCCACCGCCGCCTCCCAGGCCTGGCTCTTGTTGACGTAGCGGAACACGGTCCGCAGGTCCTCGGCCAGGGCCAGGTCGAGCAGGGCGTCGGCCGGCTCCTTGCCGAGCTCCTCGGCGATGTCGGCGATGGTGCGGCCCACGAACTTGTCGTGCTCGGGCGTGGCGACCTCGTCGACCTCGACCACGCTCCAGCGCGGCGGGGGCAGCGTCGAGCCCTTCGAGCCGTCGGTGTTGGGGTGCTCGACGGCGTGGCGCATGGCGTCGCGCACCGAGGGGTCGCGCAGCATGACGGCGCGGTCGTGGTGGGCGACACCGGGCCCGACCACCCGGTGCCACGCGGGGACCCCTTCGTAGAGGTTCGTGCCGGCGTCGATGCGGAAGTCGCGGTCGAAGGGATGGTTGCGCAACAGCGAGTAGATGCCCACCCCCTGGCGCCCGGCCTCCTCGATCCAGGCCGAGACCACCTCCCAGTCGGCCCCGGGCACGTCCACCTTGGACCGCCCGCCCAGGCCCTGGAGGATGATGGGCAGCCGGCAGGCGGCGCCCAGACGCAGGAGCAGGTCCTTGTCGGACTGGTCGAGCCCGCCGATGGCGCTGCGGTGCAGGTAGCTGATGGACCCGCCCCGGTGGCGGCCGGCCTCGGCGCACAGCACCTCGAGCTCGTCCACGGTGCCGAAGCGGCTGGGCACCGGCCGGTCGTCGCCGTCGAGCTGGGTGGGACCGTGCGACGACGAGAACCCGGCCGCCCCGGCCTCCATGGCCTCGGCCACGATACGCCGCATCTGCTCGATCTCGTCCGCCGTCGCCTCGCGCTCGGAGCCCGCCTCGCCCATGACGGTGCGCCGGACGGCGGAGTGGCCGACGTAGCACGCCATGTTCACGCCGAGCTTGCCCTCCCTCGAGGCCAGGAACTCGGGGAACGTCTCGAAGTCCCACGACACGGCGGACAACGCCACCGGCGACATGCCTTCGACCCTGGCGAACATGCGCGCCAGGAAGTCGCGCTGGTCGGGGCGGTTGGGGGCCACCGAGAAGCCGCAGTTGCCGGCGAGCACGGTCGTCACGCCGTGGTAGCACGACGACGTGGCGTGCGGCTCGAAGGTGAGCTGCGGGTCGTAGTGGGTGTGGGCGTCGATGATGCCGGGCGCCACGTGCAGGCCGTCGGCGTCGATCACCTGGTCGGCCTGGCCGGCGTCGACGAACCCGATCTTGGCGATGCGCCCGTCCTTGACGGCGATGTCGCCGCGCCTGCGGGCCAGCCCCGTCCCGTCCACGACGATGCCGCCCATGATGGCCAGGTCGTAGGTGCTCACCTGCGCTCCTTTGCTCGACGGCTCAGCCGGTCCACACGATGGACTGCAGCTCGGAGTAGGCCTCCAGGCCGTAGTCACCGCCGTCGCGGCCCACGCCCGACATCTTGAACCCGCCGAAGGGGGCCTCGTGGTTGCGCTGGGCGGTGTTGATGCCCACGTGCCCGGCCCGGAGGCGCTGGGCGACCTCGAAGGCCCGGGCGGTGTCGCCCGAGAACACGTAGTCGTAGAGCCCGTACTCGCTGTCGTTGGCGATGGTGATGGCCTCCTCGTCGTCGTCGAAGGGGACCACCACGAGCACAGGACCGAAAATTTCCTCCCGGGCCACCGTCATGTCGCTCTGGGCCACGAACAGGGTGGGCTCGACGTAGTAGCCGCGGGGCAGGGCGGCGGGGCGGCCACCGCCCGCCACCAGGCGGGCCCCCTCGCCCTGCCCGGTGGCGATGTAACCCTGCACCCGGTCGCGATGGGCGGCGGTGATGAGCGGGCCCACCACCGTGTCGAGCTCGGTCGGATCGCCCACCTTGAGGGCGCCGGCGTAGGCGGAGAGGGCGTCGAGGACCTGGTCGAAGACGGTGCGCTGCACCACGGCCCGGGTCGGGGCGGTGCAGATCTGGCCGGAGTGGAAGCTCCACGTCGACCCGATGCACCCCACGGCGGCCTCGATCGAGGCGTCTTCGAAGACGATGCACGCCCCTTTGCCACCCAGCTCGAGGAGGAGGCGCTTCATGGTGCGGGCCCCGGCCTCGGCGATGTGCACGCCGACCTGCGTTGAGCCGGTGAAGCTCACCATGTCCACGTCCGGGCACTGGACCAGGGCGCCCGCCGGGGCGGTGTCGGCGGCGTTCACGAAGTTCACCACCCCGGGGGGGAAGCCCACCTCCTCCAGGATGCGCACCAGCTCCACCACGGCCAGGGGATCCTGCGGCGCCGGCTTCACCACCACGGTGTTGCCCATCGCCAGCGCGGGGGCGACCTTGCCCGCCATGTTGGCCAGCGGGAAGTTGTACGAGGTGATGCAGGTGACCACCCCCACCGGCTGGCGCAGGGCCAGGGCGCTGATGAGCCCGCCCGGTGCCAGCGGGGTGGCCTGGGCCACCTGGGGAGGAAGCGACCGGCGCGTCACCGTCTCGGGATCACGCGAGTAGCGCTCGAAGCGGTCAGCCGCGATCGGGACCTGCAGGCGCGAGCCCACCGCCGCGGTGGCGCCGGTCTCGGCGATCACCAAGGGCAGGAGCTCGTCGGCCCGTGACCGGATCGCCTCGGCCGCCGCCGCCATGAGGTGCTGGCGCTCTGCGGGCGCGGTGGCCGCCCACGCCGGCTGGGCCTGACGCGCCGCCTCCGCCGCCGCCAGGGCGTCGGCCACGGTGGCCTCGGGGGCGTGGCCCACCACCTCCTCGGTGGCGGGGTTGATCACGTCGTAGGTGCCGCCCGAAGCGTCGACCCACTTTCCCCCCATGAACAGCTGGCGCTCGTTCCAGGGGCCGGCGGCCGGCGGGGGGGCCATGCGGCGATGGTACCGGCTATCTGACATGCCGTCAGGTCCGCTGCTACCGTGCGCAGCACTTCGACCGAGCCCGAAGGAGGGGTGCGATGAGCCCGGCAGTCGGCTTCCAGGACGCCACCGCCATCGCCGGCATCGCGCAGACGGCGTTCGCCAAGCATCTCGAGCCCTCGGAGACCGAGCTGGCGTGCCAGGTCATCGTGGACGCCTGCGCCGACGCCGGTATCGATCCGTCGGAGGTCGACGCCCTGTGCTCCTACACCATGGAGGCGACCGAGGAGGTCGACATCGCCCGCAACATCGGCTGCGGCGAGATCACCTTCTTCAGCCAGGTCGGCTACGGCGGCGGGGCGGGATGCGGGGTGGTTGGCCACGCCGCCATGGCGGTGGCCACCGGGCAGGCGGAGGTCGCCGTGGCGTGGCGCTCGCGCAAGCGCGGCTCGGGCCCCCGGCCGTGGACAAGCACGTCGGTGCAGCTTCGGGTGCCCGGCGCGTGGACGCGCCCCTACGGGATGCTGCGCCCCGTCGACGAGATCGC
>DATJBC010000175.1:0-19817 GCA_035515515.1 Acidimicrobiales bacterium | reverse complement strand
GGCGACGCGGGCCATCTCGGCCGGCCCCATGCCCGCCGTGGTCTGGGCCGCGGTGCCCAGGCGCAGGCCCGACGTGACGAAGGCCGAGCGCGGGTCGTCGGGGATGGTGTTGCGGTTGAGGGTGATGCCGGCCCGGTCGAGAACCTCCTGGGCCTGCTTGCCGGTGACCTCGGCGTCGAAGGGGCGCAGGTCCACGAGGATGAGGTGGTTGTCGGTCCCCCCCGACACCAGGCGGAAGCCCTCGCCGGACAGCGCGGCGGCGAGCGCCTTGGCGTTGGCCACCACCGCCGCGGCGTAGTCGCGGAACGACGGCAGCGACGCCTCCCGGAAGGCCACGGCCTTCGCCGCGATGGCGTGCTCGAGCGGGCCCCCCTGGAGCCCCGGGAACACCGCCGAGTCGACGGCCTTGGCCAGCCCCTGGCGGCACAGGATGGCGCCGCCCCGGGGGCCGCGCAGCGTCTTGTGGGTGGTGAGGGTGACGACGTCGGCGATCCCCACGGGGTTGGGGTGCACGCCCCCGGCCACCAGGCCGGCGGGGTGGGCGATGTCGAACATGAGCTGGGCGCCCACGGCGTCGGCGACCTCGCGGAAGGGCTGGGCGTCGATCAGGCGGGGATAGGCGGTGGCGCCGGCCACGATCAGCCGGGGCCGCTCGCGCTTGGCCGTCTCGGCCACGTCGTCGAAGTCGATGACCTCACCCGGCTGTCCCGGGTCCTTCGAGGCGGGGGTGACGCCGTAGGCCACGAAGCGCCAGATCTTGCTGGTGATGCTGGCCGGGGACCCATGCGTCAGGTGACCGCCCTGGTCCAGGCGCATGGCCAGCACGGTGTCCCCCGGCTCGAGCAGGGCCTGGTACACGGCGAAGTTGGCGGAGGCCCCCGCGTGGGGCTGCACGTTGGCGTGCTCCGCCCCGAACAGCTCCCGCAGGCGGGCGCAGGCCAGGTCCTCCACCTCGTCGATGACCTGGTTCCCCCCGTAGTAGCGGCGCCCGGGGTACCCCTCGGAGTACTTGTTGGTGAGCACCGAGCCCGAGGCCGCCAGCACCGCCGTGGAGGTGAAGTTCTCCGAGGCGATGAGCTGCAGGGTCGTCGCCTGGCGCTCCGCCTCGGCCCGCAGCAGGGCGGCGACCTCGGGGTCGTCGCGCAGCCAGGCGTCGAAGGGGGACGACGCCCGGGGGGCACCTGTCCGCTCAGCGGTCATCGGCAACGTCCTCTCTCGTGGTGCTCGGTGGCGGCGGCGCGGGCGCACGCCGGTGCGCGGTGCGGGCCCCGCATCAGCCGGCGCGGGCCTCCAGCGCGGCGATCTCCTCGACGCGCCGGCCGTGGCGGCCGGGCTGCGGCTCGGTGGCCAGGAAGGTCTCGACGGCGTCCTTGGCCACCTCGGTGCCGACGAGTCGTCCCCCCATGCACAGCACGTTGGCGTGGTTGTGCGCCCGGGCCAGGCGCGCCGTGGTGACGTCGTGGACGACGGCGGCCCGCACCCCGGGGATCTTATTGGCGGCGATGGCGATCCCCATGCCCGTGCCGCACGTGCACAGGCCGAGCTCGGCCCGGCCCTCCGACACCGCCCGCCCCACGGCCGCCCCGTACTCGGGGTAGTCGACCGAACGCTCGGAGTCCGTGCCCAGGTCGTCCACCTCGTGGCCCATCTGCGCCAGGTGCGAGGCCAGGAACTGCTTGAGGAGGAAGCCGGCGTGGTCGGAGCCGACCGCGATCCGCATGGCCCGAGCATACCGACGCCTTCGCGCCGCCCCGGGACGCGCCCGCGGCGGGCCGAACGGCTAGCGCGGCGGGGACGACACGCCGGCGCCGGCGGCCGCCGGCACGCGCCACAGCCCCGTCTGGGCGCGCGGGCGGGGGGCCGGGCGGGGCGGCGCCGCCCAGGCGCCGGCCAGGGCACGACGGGTCTCCAGGCGCCCGGCGCGCATGAAGGCGCCCCACTCGGCGGTGCTCAGGAACTGCCGGTAGAAGCCCACGCCGCGGACCTTCTCGTAGGAGACGGGTTCGATCATGACCACCTCCGCGCGGTCCCGCAGGCGGGCCAGGTTGACCCGGGCCAGCTCGACCTGCTGGGCGGTGCGGACCTGGCTGGCGGCGTACAGGATGCTGGCGCGACGCGCCCGCCACCCGGTGGCGTCCTCGCCCGCGAACCCCGGCGGGTAGAAGCCGTTGACGGCCAGCGCCGCGTCGCAGGGCTCCTCGATCTCGAGGACCGGCCGCACGGGGAAGATGTCGACGATGCCGCCGTCGCACCAGGAGCCGCCGTCGAGCTCGACGGGCTCGACGAACGGCGCCAGGGCGATCGCCATGTGGACGGCGCGGGCCACGGGGAGCTCGGGACGGGTCCGAGGGCCGAGGTACTCGACTCGGTTCTCCTCGATGTTCCAGATCGGCGCGTAGGCGGGGACGGGCAGCTCGCCCAGGCGCATGTCACCGAGGAGGCGGCGGTAGGTCGCCTCGATGCGCGCCCCCTTCACGATGCCGGCGAACCCCCGACCGCCCGCGGGGACGATGCGGGCCAGTGCGCCCCAGTTCACGTCGACGTAGTCCTCGGGCCGCAGCCCGATGGTGAAGGCGGCCACCTCGTCGGCGGGGACGCCGGCGGCGATGGGGAACCCGAACAGCGAGGAGCCCGAGCACAGCGATATCACCGACGGGCGCACCCCCGCCTCCTCCAGCGCCCGCGCCGCGCCCACGACCGACGCCAGGGCCCCGCTCCCCCCCGTGGCCACCAGCGCCAGACGCCGTCCGCGCAGCCCGGCGAGCTCGAGGGGCTCCCGCGGGGGGAACGGGCGCAGGTCCCGGGGGCCGTCGCGCTCCCCCGGCAGGCGGACGAGGGCGCGACGGGCGTCGTGCACGAGGCCGCCGTCCTCCCGGAGGCCCTCGACCACCTCCCGGGCCCGATTGGCCAGGTTGAAGTACTGCCGGAGGCGGAAGATGTCCAGCGCGGCCCCGAGCATGGTTGCAGCGTGCTCCCCGGGGGCGGCTGGGCACCAGAGTCCTTGGGCCCACCGCCCCGGTCGGGACCGGGCCGGTTGTGACGTTGGCCTCTGCCGCCGGCCCGGGGTCCGGTGCACCATCGAAGAAGGACGCGATGCACCGAGTCGAGCGGGAGGCGCGCATGGACGCCTTCATGCGGGAGAGCGACGCCTTCTCCTGGTACATGGAGCGGGACCCGGCCCTGCGGTCGACGGTGGTGGCCGTGGCCTTCTTGGACCACAGCCCCGACTGGGAGGCGCTGTGCGCCAGAGTGGACGAGGCCACACGGCTCGTGCCGATCTTCCGCAAGCGGGTGGTCGAGCTGCCCAAGCGGCTGGGCACGCCCCGGTGGACCGTCGACGACGCCTTCGACCTGCACTGGCACCTCCGCCGCATCGACGCCCCCGCCCCGCACAGCCCGGCCACGGTGATCGAGTACGCGGCCCGTCAGGCGACGACCCCGTTCGACCCCGCCCGGCCCCCCTGGGAGATCACGCTCGTGGAGGGCCTCGAACACGAGGGGGCCGCCCTGGTGATGAAGGTGCACCACGCGCTGACCGACGGCGTCGGGGGCATGGAGCTCCTCCTGCTGCTCTTCGACCGCCAGCGCCACGCACACCTCGGCACGGCCCCGCCTGAGGCCCCGGCGCCCGAGCGGGCCGATCCCGCCACCCTCGTGCGGGAGAGCGCCACGTGGAGGGCGAGACAGCTCTGGGCCCTGCTCGACCGGCGGGCGCGCGCCGCGGTGCCGTCGGCCCTGCACGCCGCCACCCACCCCCTGGCCGCCGCGGCGGGGGCCGCCCAGACGTGGCGGTCCATCCTCCGCACGGTGGCGCCCATCAACGAGACCCTGTCGCCGGTCATGGTCGGACGGGGCATCGGCCGGGCCTTCGACGTCCTCGAGGCCGACCTCGAGGACGTGCGCCGCGCGGGTGCCGTCGCGGGGGGGACCGTCAACGACGCCTTCCTCGCATCGGTCGCCGGGGGGTTGCGGCGGTACCACGAGCGCCACGGCTCGCCCGTCGACGCCCTGCGGGTGACGCTTCCCATCAGCATCCGGAGGCCCGGCGACCCGATGGGCGGCAACCGGATCACGCTCATGCGCTTCGCGGTGCCCGTCTGGGAGACGCGCCCGGAGCGGCGCGTCGCCGAGGCCGGCCGGCTGTGCCAGCGGGCCCGGGGGGAGCGCTCCCTGGCGTTCACCAACGTCATCGCCGGGACGCTCAACCTCCTCCCCGCCCGGGTGGTGCGCGACATCCTCAAGCGGGTCGACTTCCTCACCAGCGACCTTCCCGGCTTCCCGTTCCCCGTGTACCTGGCGGGGGCGGGCGTCGAGCGGCTCGTCGCCTTCGGGCCGACGGTCGGAACCGCCGTGAACGTCCTGTTGCTGTCGTACAACGGCCGCTGCGCCATCGGCGTGTCGATGGACAGCACGGCCGTCGACGATCCCGCCGTGCTGGTCGACTGCCTGCGCGAGGGGTTCGAGGAGGTGCTCGCCCTGGGCGGGGCGCACAGCCCCGTGCGTTCGCCCTGGCACGAGCGCACGACGGTCCGCACGTAGGCGGCCCGGCCTCCGCCCTGCGCCCCCCGGTGCGGGCCGGCCCCGCCGGTACGCTCCCCCCGTGGCGCTCGATCCCCGGACCCCGGTGCTCGTGGGCGTCGGCCAGGTGACCGAGCGGCCCGTCGAGGGCGCTGCCGTCGGCGAGCGCCGCGAGCCCGTCGACCTCATGGCCTCGGCCCTGCGGGCGGCCGACGGCGACAGCGGCGCCAAGCCGGGGCGGCTCCTCGCCCGGGCGGCGTCGCTGCGGGTGATGGTCCCGCTCAGCTGGCGCTACGTGAACCCCGGGATCCTCGTGGCGCAACGGCTGGGGATCTCGCCCGCCGACCAGGCGCTCAGCGTCATCGGCGGCAACACCCCCCAGACGGTGGTGAGCGAGGCCGCCCGGCAGATCGCCGCCGGTGCGCTCGACGTGGTGCTCGTCACCGGGGCCGAGTGCATCTACACCCGGGTCGCCGCCCGCCGCGACCCCGAGCGCCCCGTGCTCGGCTGGACGACCCAGCCCGACGACACCCCCCCGCCGCGTCTCATGGGGGCCGAGCGCCCCCCGGCGACCGACACGGAGCTGTCCCGGGGCCTCGACCGCCCGCTGCGCGCCTTTCCCCTCTTCGAGAACGCCCTGCGGGCGGACGCCGGGGAGACGATCGACGAGCACCAGCGGCGGGTGGCGCGCCTGTGGGCGGGGCTGTCGACGGTGGCGGCCGCCAACCCCTACGCCTGGTCGCCCGTGCCACGCAGCGCCGAGGAGGTCGCCACGGTGGGACCGTCCAACCGGATGGTGTCGTTCCCCTACCCCAAGCTCATGAACGCCAACGACCGCGTGGACCAGGGTGCCGCCCTCATCGTGTGCTCGGTCGCCGCGGCGCGCGAGGCGGGTGTCCCCGAGGACCGCTGGGTGTTCCCGGTGGCGGGGGCCGACGCCAACGACCACTGGTTCCTGTCGCACCGCGCCGACCTGTGCTCCTCCCCCGCCCTGCGGGTGGCCGCCGCCGGCGCACTGGCGCTCGCCGGCGCGGGCGTGGACGACGTCGCCCACGTGGACCTCTACTCCTGCTTCCCGTGCGCGGTGCAGATCGGCGCACGCGCCGTGGGCCTCCCCCTCGACGACCCCGCGCGGCTCACCGTGACCGGCGGCCTCGGCTTCGCCGGTGGGCCCGGCAACAACTACGTGACCCACGCCATCGCCGCCATGGCGCAGCGCCTGCGGGCCGATCCCGGCGCGCTCGGACTGGTGACGGGTCTGGGGTGGTACGTGACCAAGCACGCCGTGGGCCTCTGGTCGAGCGCGCCGCCCAAGGGCGGCTTCCGCTACAGCTGTCCCCAGGAGGAGGTGGACGCCCTCCCCCAGCGCACCCCGGCCTCGGGCTACGAGGGCGACGCCACGGTCGAGACCTACACCGTCGTCCACGACCGCGACGGCCGGCCCGAGCTCGGCATCGTGGCCCTGCTCACGCCGGACGGGCACCGGGCGTGGGGCAACACCACCGACGACGACGCCATGGCCGGGCTCATGGAGCGCGAGGGCTGCGGGCGCCCCGCCAAGCTGACGGCCGACGGCCGGGTGGAGATCCGTTGAGCCCCTAGGCCCCGCTCATGTCGACGCCCGACGCCAGGAGCTGGCGCTCGAGATGCGCCCAGTCGTAGTAGTCGCGCCAGGCGGCGATGCGCCCCAGGGGGTCGAACTCGAAGATCCCCGCCACGGGGACCTCCATGGCGGTGTCGTTCACCACGAAGCGGTCCACCCGCTCGGTGAACACGGTGTCCCCCACCGCTTCGAGCTTGTTGAACTCGAAGGAGAAGTCCGAGCCGTACCCGACCTGCATCTCGAAGACGGCGTGGATCTCGTCGTGGCCCGAGGCAGCCTCACGGTTCGCTTCACGCCACGAGCCGTCAGGAGCGAAGAAGGCCGTGAGCCGGTCGGGGTCGCGTGCCACCCAGGCCTCGAAGAACTGCCGCACCGTCGCCGCGTGGTCCGCCATGTCGCCCCCCCGCCGTCACCGTGCGGGGCGCCCGCCCCGATGGCGGCAGCCTGCCACAGCGCGGCGGTGGGCGGCCACGCACGCGCGCCGCCGGCGAGCGTCAGTCGCCGGCCACGCGCCGGATGTCGGCCCAGGGCACGGCCCCCTCGCGCAGGCAGCGGGTCTCGCCGTCGGTGACGGCCACCACGGTGGACGGCACACCCGCGCACCGCCCACCATCGACCACGACGAGCCCGCCCCCGAACGCGGCGGTCACCGACGACGCGTCCGTGCACGGGTCCTCGCCGTGCCGGTTGGCGCTGGAGGTGGCGAGCGGCCCCACCTCCCGGCACAGGGCCCGCGCCAGGTCGTGGTCGGGGACGCGCAGCCCGATGGTGTCGCCGTGGGGCCCGAGGTCCCACGACAGTCCCGCGCGCCGGGGCACGACGAGGGTGAGGCCGCCGGGCCAGAAGGCCGCGGCCAGGCGGCGCGCCGGCGGGGGCAGGCCGCCCGCGGCGAGGAGGCCCGCCTGCTCCTCCCCGTCGACCAGGACCGGCAGGTCGAGCGACCGCGGCCGCGCCTTGAGGGCGAACAGCGCGTCGGTGGCGCCGGCCTGCCCGGGGTCGACGGCCAGCCCGTAGACGGTGTCGGTGGGGATGGCCACCACCTCGCCGCGGCCCAGGGCGCAGACGGCCGGCCCGAGGTCGGGCGGGGCGGGGCGGGGCGGCCGGCCACCGGTCGTCACGGGGCGCCGGTCACGACGGGGTGCGGGCCACGACGACGCGGGGCCTGCCGGCGAGGTCGGTGTGCGACTCGACCGCCGCGTAGCCCAGGGCGGCCGCCCGGGCGCCGACCACGGGCACCTGCGACGGTGCCATCTCCAGGACGAGGCTCCCTCCCGGGGCGAGCCAGCGCCGCGCCTGGCGCACGATGCGCCCGACGGCTTCGAGGCCGCTCGGGCCGGGGACGAGGGCGCCCTTGGGCTCGTGCTCGCGCACGCGGGGGTCGAGGTCGGCCCACTCGGCCTCCGAGACGTAGGGGGGGTTGGACACCACGAGCGCCACCGAGCCCGCCAGGGCGCCGGGCAGCGCCGCGAACCAGTCGCCGGCACCCACCCGGACGCGCCGGGCGGCGTCGGGGTGCCGGGCCGCCATGGCGTCGAGGTTGTGACGCAGCACGGCGAGGGCGCCCTCGGCGGCGTCGGTGGCCCACACCGCCAGCGCGCGCCGGGGGTCGAACTCGGCGGCCAGCGACAGGGCGACGGCCCCCGACCCCGATCCGAGGTCCACGGCGACCAGCTGGGCGTCCCCGGCGGCGGCGCGGGCCTGGGCGCGCAGCTGGTCCAGCGCGACGTCGACGAGCACCTCGGTCTCGGGGCGGGGGATGAGGACGCGGCGGTCCACGGCGAGCTCCAGGCCGCGGAACGACCACGTGCCCAGCGCGTACTGGACGGGCTCGCCCGACCGGCACCGCCGGACCAGGGCGTCCACCGCGCCGACGGCGTCCGGGTCGAGCGCGTCGCCGGCGCGGGCCGCCAGCTCGCCCACCGGCAGACCGGTGACGTGGGCCACGATCCAGCGGGCCTCGGACACCGACCCCAGCCGGCCGGCGGCCGTGCGCACCACCTCCGACACGGTGCGCCCCGCCAGGGACGACCCGGGCATGTCGGTCGGGGCCACCGTGCGCTCAGCCGGTGGCCGCTTCGCCGGGATCGCCGCCCTCCATGAGCCGGCGCTGCTCGTCGGCCTGCAGGGCGTCCACGATCTCGTCGAGGTCTCCGGCGAGCACGCGGTCGAGCTTGTGCAGCGTGAGCCGGACCCGGTGGTCGGTCACGCGGTTCTCCTTGAAGTTGTAGGTCCTGATCTTCTCGGAGCGGCTGCCCCCACCCACCTGGCTGCGGCGCAGCTCGGACTGCTCGGCGGCGATGCGGTCCTGCTCGAGCTTGAGCAGACGGGCCCGCAGCACCTGCATGGCGCGTGCCCGGTTCTGGATCTGGCTCTTCTCGTCCTGCATCGACACGACGATGCCCGTGGGGACGTGGGTGATGCGAACGGCCGAGTCCGTGGTGTTGACCGACTGGCCACCCGGCCCCGTCGAGCGGAAGACGTCGACCCGCAGGTCCGAGGGGTCGATGGCCACCTCGACGTCCTCGGCCTCGGGCAGCACCATGACCGTGGCGGCGGAGGTGTGGATGCGTCCCTGGGACTCGGTGACCGGGACCCGCTGCACCCGGTGGGTCCCGCCCTCGTGCTTGAGCCGTGCCCAGGCGTCGGGACCTTTGACGAGGAACGTGGCCTCGTTGATCCCGTCCTGGGCCGAGGCGTCGGCGGCGAGCACCTCCAGGCGCCAGCCGCGTCGCTCGGCGTAGTGGCGGTACATCTCGAAGAGGTCCTTGGCGAAGAGGTTGGCCTCCTCGCCGCCCTCGGCACCCCGGATCTCGACGATGACGTTGCGCCCTTCGTTGACGTCCCTGGGCAGCAGGAGCACGCGGAGCTCCTCCTCGAGGGCGGCCGCCGCCGCCTGGGACTGCTCGAGCTCGGCGTTCACGACGTCCCGGTCCTCGCCGGCGGCGTCGGCCAGCATCTCGCGTGCCGTGGCGGTGTCGTCCTGCGCCTGGCGGAGGCGCCTGCCCAACGACAGGAGCGTGTCGAGCTCGTTGGCACGGCGCGAGGCGTCGCGCAGCTTGGCCGGGTCGGCGATGACCGCGGGGTCCGACAGGCGCGCCAGGACCTCCTGGTATTCGCGTTCCCACGCGGCCAGACGGTCGAGGTCCATGGACACCAGGGTACCGATGCGTCCTCGGCGGGCCGGCGGGGTGGACCGTCCGCGCGCGGCACGGACCTCGGGGGAGGGTCAGCCGGCGGCGGCAGGGAGCCCGCCGCGGGGGCGGTGGGTCAGGCGCGCTTGGCCCGGGAGCGGCTCCCCCGCTGGCCGTAGCGGCGCTGGAACCGCTCGACGCGGCCACCGGAGTCCACGAGCTTCTGCTTGCCGGTGAAGAAGGGGTGGCACTCGTTGCACAGCTCGACGTGGAGCTGCGTCTTGGTCGAGCGCGTCGTGAAGCTGTTGCCACACGAGCACTTGACGGTCGCCTCGACGTACGAGGGATGGATGTCTGTCTTCATGGCCCTTCCATTCTAGGGGCGCCACGGGCGAGCCCGTCCGGGCGGTCGTGGTCAGACGGCCGGGTTGGGGCCCTTGGCGATCTCCGCCAGGAACTCGTCGTTGCTCCTCGTACTGCGGATCTTGTCCATGAGCAGCTCCAGCCCGGGGGCGCCGCTGCCGTCGGCGGCCAGCGCGTTGAGCACCCGGCGCAGCTTCCAGACCTGCTGGAGCTGGCCCCGGTCGAAGAGGAGCTCCTCGTGGCGGGTCGAGCTGGCGTTGACGTCGATCGACGGGTAGAGGCGTCGCTCGGCCAGCCGGCGGTCGAGTCGCAGCTCCATGTTGCCCGTGCCCTTGAACTCCTCGAAGATCACCTCGTCCATCTTCGACCCCGTCTCCACCAGGGCGGTGGCCAGGATGGTGAGCGACCCCCCCTCCTCGATGTTGCGGGCGGCGCCGAAGAACCGCTTCGGGGGGTAGAGGGCGCCCGAGTCGACACCACCGGACATGATCCGGCCGCTGGCCGGCTGGGCCAGGTTGTAGGCCCGGGCGAGCCGCGTGATGCCGTCGAGCACGATCACCACGTCCTTGCCCAGCTCGACGAGGCGCTTGGCCCGGTCGATGGTGAGCTCCGCGATCGACGTGTGCTCGTCGGAGGGGCGGTCGAAGGTGGACGCCACGACCTCACCCTTGACCGAGCGGCGCATGTCGGTGACCTCCTCGGGGCGCTCGTCCACCAGGAGCACGATCAGGTGCACCTCGGGGTTGTTGGCCTCGATGGAGTGGGCGATCTGCTTGAGGATCGTGGTCTTGCCGGCTTTGGGGGGCGAGACGATCATCCCGCGCTGGCCCTTGCCGATCGGCGACAGCAGGTCGATGATGCGGGTGGTCACCTCGGCGGCCCCGCTCGTCTCGAGCCGGAGCTTCTCGTCGGGGAACAGGGGCGTGAGGTCCTCGAAGCGGGGCCGGTTCCGGGCCTCGTCGGGCGGGAGCCCGCACACCGAGTCGATGCGGATGAGGGCCGGGAATTTCTCGTTCGAAGCGGCGGGCCGGCAGGCGCCTTCGACGAAGTCGCCACGGCGCAGCGCGAACCGGCGTGCCTGGCTTATGGAGATGTACACGTCCTTGGAGCTCGGCAGGTATCCGTCGGCCCGGAGGAACCCGTAGCCCTCGTCGCGCAGGTCCAGCAGGCCGCGCACGGGGATGAGCTCGCCCGAGTACTGCGCCTCCTGGCCCCCGCCCTGCAGCTCGCGCTCGCCGCCCCCCGGGCCGCGCTCCCGGCCGCGGCGGCGGCGGCTGCGCCGGTTGCCGGGCTCGCCCGCGCCCCCGCCGGGCTGGAGGTGCTGGCGGTTCTGGCCGCCACCGGGCCGGCTGTTGCCCTGGGGGCGGTCGCCGGAGGGCGCCGTGGCGGCCCCGGCGCCCTCCGCGGGCCCCTCGGCGTCGCCCGTCTCCCCGGCCTCCGTGGTGGCGCCCGAGGCCTCCGGCCCGGACGACGTCGCCGCGGCGCGGCCGTTGGCGCTCGCCGTCACGCCGGCGCCGTCGTCGCCGGCCTCCGAGCCCGTGGCGTCGCCGTTCACCGCGGCGGCGCGTCCCGCGCCCCGGCCGCGCGCCGGCGCCGCCTCGTCGCCGTTGGTGCTCGGGGAGCCGACCTCGACGCCCGCCGCTCGCAGGATCTGGTCGATGATCTCGGACTTCTTGCTGCGCGAGTTCGTGTCGAGAGCCATCGCCTGGGCGATCGCCCGGAGCTCATCGCGCTCTTTGCGTTCGAGTACGGACCGCTCGAGCTGTTGCTCTGCAGCCATCAGCCACCTCGCTAGGTTGCGTCCCGGTTCCGGCTCGGAGAGCCCGTGCGCCAGGGGACACGGAACAGAGGGTTAAGCGCCCGGCGTGTCTTCACGACGGGCCCACCACGAACCCCACCGCTCCGACGGGGCACCGCTGGGGCGAACCGGCCATGCCAGGCCTGGTCCGCCCGCGACGCCCCGAGGTGCTGGGGAGTGGCGGTGCTCACATCGTACCGGAGACCCGCCTGCACAGGCAACAACACCCACCCCCGCCCGGTTTGTTCCCGGCCGCGAGGAAATCCACGCCGGGCGGGCGCCGCCGCGCCAGGGGCCCAGCCCGCCCTCAGAGGCCCAGGGCGGCGAGGACGGCGGCGTAGTCGGCCTCGACCGGGGTGGGCACCGAGATCTGGCTGATGGCGAGGTCGGGGTCCTTGAGCCCGTGGCCCGTCACGGCGCACACCACGGTCGAGCCACGCGGCACGCCCACCTTGAGCAACCCCGCCACCGACGCCGCGCTGGCCGCCTCGCAGAACACCGACTCCTCGGAGGCCAGCAGGCGGTAGGCGGCGAGGATCTCGTCGTCGGTCACGGCCTCGATGGCCCCGCCCGACTCGCTGGCCGCGGCGGTGGCGCCGTACCAGGACGCCGGATTGCCGATGCGGATGGCGGTGGCCACGGTCTCGGGGTGCTCCACGGGGCGGCCCTCCACGATGGGCGCCGCCCCGGCCGCCTGGAAGCCGAACATCCGGGGCAGCTTGGTGGACCGCCCGGCGTGCTTGTACTCGAGGTACCCCCGCCAGTAGGCGGTGATGTTCCCGGCGTTGCCGACGGGGATGCAGTGGACGTCGGGCGCGTCCCCGAGCACGTCGACGATCTCGAAGGCCGCCGTCTTCTGGCCCTCGATGCGGTAGGGGTTCACCGAGTTGACGACGGTGACCGGGGCCCGCTCCCCCAACCGGCGCACGATGGCCAGCGCCTCGTCGAAGTTCCCGCGCACCTGGAGCACCTTGGCCCCGTGCACCAGCGCCTGGGCCAGCTTGCCCAGGGCGATGTGGCCCTCGGGGATCAGCACGGCGCAGGTGAGCCCGGCCCGTGCCGCGTAGGCGGCGGCCGACGCCGAGGTGTTGCCGGTGGACGCGCACACCACGGCCTTGGCGCCCTCTTCGACGGCCTTGGAGATCGCCAGCGTCATGCCCCGGTCCTTGAAGGACCCCGTCGGGTTGAGGCCCTCGACCTTGAGCAACACGCGCGCCTCGAGCCGGTCCGACAGCCGCGGCGCCTCGAGGAGCGGGGTGCCGCCCTCGAGGAGGGTGACCACCGGGGTGTCCGCCGTCACCGGGAGCAGGTCCCGGTAGGCCTCGATGACGCCCGCCCAGCGCGGGCTGGTCACGCCCGCTCCTCGTCACCCATGACGCGCAGCGTGCCGCCCACGTGGTCGACCTCCCTGAGCTGGCGTAACCCGGCGATGGTGGCGTGGACGTCCCCTTCGCGGGCCACGTGCGTGAGGAAGACGAGGCGGGCCTCGTCGCCCAGGCCGACCTGCTCCATCGAGCGGATCGACACGCCGTTGTCACCGAAGACGGTGGCCACCGCGGCCAGCACGCCGGGGCGGTCGGCGACGTCGACGTTGAGGTACCAGGCACAGCGCAGGTCGTCGGCGGGGCGGATGCGCGGGCGGCGGCGCTTGGTCACCCGCGCCGTGGCGCCGGTGGAGACGTGGTGGGCGGCGTCGATCAGGTCGCCGAGGACGGCCGAGGCCGTGGGCCGGCCGCCCGCCCCCCGCCCGTAGAGCATGAGCTCGCCGGCGGCGTCGCCCTCGATGAACACGGCGTTGAAGGCCCCCCGCACCGACGCCAGGGGGTGGGTGCGGGGCAGCATGGCAGGGTGCACCCGGAGCGAGATCTCCGGGGGCGGGCCGTCGGTGCCGTCGGAGCCGTCGGTGCGCTCGATGACCGCCAGGAGCTTCACGACGTAGCCGAGGTGCCCGGCGAACGCGACGTCGACCGGGTCCACCTGGGCGATGCCCTCGGCGGGCGACACGTCCTGGACACCCACGTCGCAGCGGAACGCCAACGACGCCAGGATCACGGCCTTGGCGGCGGCGTCGTGGCCGTCGACGTCCGCGCTGGGGTCGCGCTCGGCGAAGCCCAGCCGTTGGGCCTCGGCCAGCGCCTGGGTGTAGGACGACCCCGACTCGGTCATCTCGGTGAGGATGAAATTGGTGGTGCCGTTCACGATCCCCATGACCCGGCGCACCGCCTCGCCGGCCAGCGACTCGCGCAGGGGCCGGATGATCGGGATGGCGCCGGCCACCGCCGCCTCGTAGAGGAGGTCGACGCCGGCGGCCGCCGCCGCGTCGGTGAGGGCGCCGCCGTGGGCGGCGAGGAGCTCCTTGTTGGCCGTGACCACGGGCTTGCCCGCGCCCAGCGCCGCCTCCACCAGGGCGCGGGCGGGATCGATGCCGCCGATCACCTCCACCACGACGTCGACGGAGGGGTCGACGACCAGGCCCTTGGCGTCCCCGGTGACGAGACCCGGGGGCACGCCGGGGCGTGCCCGGCCGGGGTCGCCCACGGCCACGCCGGCGAGCTCGAGGCGCACGCCCGAGCGCGCCGCGATGGCGTCGGCGTCCTCCACGAGGAGCGAGACGAGCGCCCCGCCCACGTTGCCGCAGCCGAGCACGGCCACGCGCACCGGGGTCCCGTGGTCGCGGCGGGCCCCGACCGCCGGCCGGCCGCTGGTCCTCGCCATCCACGTACGCTACCGCCCGCCGCGCCGGAGCCCGGACACGACGCGGTCGGCCACGGCGCGCTCAGACGTCCAGGCGCACCAGGTCCTCGTCGGTCTCGCGGCGCACCACGACCCGGTCCCTGCCGTCCGCCACGAACACCACGGCGGGACGCGGCACCTTGTTGTAATTGGAGGCCATCGAGTAGCCGTAGGCGCCGGTGACCGGCGTGGCCAGGATGTCACCCACCCCGGCGTCCACGGGCAGCCGGGCGTCGCCCACCACGACGTCGCCCGACTCACAGTGCTTGCCCACGACGCGGGCCGCGCAGGGACGCACGGCGTCCACGGCACGGGGCAGGAACGTCTCGTAGCCGCTGCCGTAGAGGACGGGGCGGGGGTTGTCGCTCATGCCTCCGTCGACCGCCACGTAGGTGCGGACGCCCGGGATGTCCTTGATCGTGCCGATGCGGTAGAGGGTGACGGCCGCGCCGGCGACGATGGAGCGGCCCGGCTCGGCGGTGACGCGCGTCCCCGCCGGGACCCCGGCGCGGCGGCACGCGCTGTGAACGGCCTCGGCCCACTCGGTGATCGTGGGCGCCCGCTCGGCGGCCACGTACGGGACGCCCAGACCGCCACCGACACAGAGCTCGGGGAGCCCGAGCGGGACGAAGAACTCGGCCAGCGCCCCCACCTCCTCGGCGAAGGACTCGACGCGGAAGACCTGGCTGCCGATGTGGGCGTGGATGCCGGCGACCTCCACCGCCGCCAGCGCCCGCAGGCGCGCCACCGCCTCCTGCGCGGCACCCGAGGCCAGGCCGAACCCGAACTTCGAGTCCTCCTGCCCGGTCCGCACGAACTCGTGGGTGTGGGCCTCGACGCCGGGCGTCACACGGACCAACACGGCCGGGCGCGGGGCCGTGAGACCCCGTCCGCTCACCAGGCGGGTGAGGCGGTCGATCTCGTCGAAGGAGTCGACGACGATCCGGCCCGCGCCCGCGTCCAGGGCGCGGGCCAGCTCGGCCTCGGACTTGTTGTTGCCGTGCATGACGATGCGCGCGGCGGGCACGCCGGCCCGCAGGGCCACGTGCAGCTCGCCGCCCGTGGACACGTCCAGCCACATCCCGGCGTCGTGGGCGATGCGGGCCATCTCCAGGCACAGGAAGGCCTTGGTGGCATAGGCCACCCCCTCGCCCCAGGCGCCCACGGCCTCACGGCAACGGGCCCGCAGATGTGCCTCGTCGTACACGAACAGGGGCGTCCCGTGGCGCTCGGCGAGGTCGAGGACGTCCACGCCGCCGATGGACAGCCGGCCGCCGGGCGCCACCGACGCCGTCATGGGGAGGAGGCTGCGGCGCAGCGGGCCCTGGTCCGGCTCCGGCGCCGGCCCGTGGCGCGCCCCCGGTGCCGGCTCCGCGGGCGTCGGGACGGCGCCGCCCTCCAGGGCGGCACCCGCCGCCTGTTCGACCGCACCGTCCATGGTCCGAGGCTACCGGCGCCCGTCGTGCTTCCCCGGCGCCGCACGCCTGGCGCGCCGGGCCGGACAGCCCGCTACATCGAGTCCGGCGCGTGCACTCCGAGCAGGTCGAGGCCGATGGCGAAGCCGGTGCGGGCCGCCTCGACCAGCCACAGCCGGGCCTGGGTGCGCTCAGCGCCCACGCTCTCGGCCAGCACGGGGCAGTCGTGGTAGAAGCCGTGGAAGGCGCCCGCCAGCTCGCGCACCCACCCCGTCACCTTGTGTGGCGCCCGGTCGCGCCCGGATTCCACCACGACGTCGGGGAGCAGCTCGAGGCTGCGCAGGACCTCCAACTCGCGCTCGTGCGCCAACAGCGACAGGTCGACCCGGTCCAGGGGCCGGCGCTCGATGCCCCGCTCCATGCGCACACGCTCGATCGACGCGATGCGGGCGTGTGCATACTGCACGTAGTAGACGGGGTTCTCCATCGACTGGCTGCGAACCAGGTCGAGGTCGAGGAGCGTCGCCTGGTCGAGCGACGACATGAGGGACAACAGTCGGGTGGCGTCGGGGCCGATGTCGTCGATCAAGGAGTCCAACGAAACGAAGTTGCCCGCGCGCTTGGACATGCGGCCGGACACCAACGACACCATCTGGCCGATCTTCACCTCGAGACGCCCCGGCTCGATGCCCATGGCCTCGACGCCGAGCTGGAGGCTCCGCACCTGCCCGGCGTGGTCGGCCCCGAAGATGTCGACGACCCGGTCGAAGCGCCGCACCAGGAACTTGTCGCGGTGGTAGGCGAGGTCCCCGGCGAGGTAGGTGGCGTCCCCGTTGGACTTCACGAGCACCCGGTCGCGGTCGTCGCCCACACGGCTGGAGCGGAACCACACCGCGCCGTCCTCCTCGTCGACGAGCCCCCCGGCGCGCAGGAGCGCGATCGTCTCGTCGACGGCGCCGCTCTCCTCGACCGAGGCCTGGCTGAACCATTCGTCGAACTCGATGTTCAGCTTGGCCAGCGTCGCCCGGATGTTCTCGAGGATCCGGGAGGCCGCCCACCGGCCGGCCTCGGTGACCGATTCCGGCCCGTCGTAGGAGCCGGCCAGCTCCGTGACGTACTCGCCCTGGTACCCGCTCTCGGGCACGTCCTCACCGCGGCGGCGGGCGAGGACGCTCTCCCCAAGGGCGCGGATCTGCCCGCCGGTGTCGTTGACGTAGTACTCACGGTGCACCCGCCACCCGCAGCGGGCCAGCACGCGGCCCATGGCGTCGCCGTACGCGCCCCACCAGCCGTTCCCGACGTGCAGGGGGCCCGTGGGGTTGGCCGAGATGAACTCGATCTGCACGCGCTCGCCCCCGCCGAGGTCGTTGCTGGCGTAGGCGCGCTCGCCCTCGCTCACCACGTCCACCAGGGCCTCGTACAACCAGGCCGGCTCCAGATGGAGGTTCACGAAGCCCGGTCCGGCGATGTCGACGGCGCGCAGGTGCGGCGGCGGCTCGGCGCGCAGGCGCCCGGCGAGGTCCTCGGCGATCTGCCGGGGCGGCCGGCCGAGCGCCTTGGCGTTGACGAGCGCGGCGTTCGTCGACCAGTCGCCGTGCTCCCGCCGGGCCGGTCGCTCGAGGTGGACCGCGGCGGGATCGACCCCGATCCCCAGGGAGGCGAGCGCACTGCTCACGGCCTGCGCGATCTGGGGGCGGACGGCCATGGTCCTGCCGAGGATGGCGCGGGCAGGGCCGCGGTGCAACACGGACGTGCCGACTACAGTTTGACGCGGGCACTGTCGAGTTGCGGCGAGGTCGCCGCGGCCCGGGGTCCCACAGGCCCTCGTAGCTCAGCGGATAGAGCATCGGCCTCCGGAGCCGGGTGCGCAGGTTCGAGTCCTGCCGAGGGCGCAAAAGAAATACCTGCTCAGCTCAGGTATTCTCTCGGACGTCCGGCGGGGTCCCCCGAGTCGCCGATCACTCTTGCCGGTCAGTAGCTCCCCGAAGGGAGTGTCATGGCTGGATCGATTCGCCAGAGGGGCAAGACGTCGTGGGAGCTGACGGTCTACGTCGGCTACGACCGCAAGGCCCGCAAGCGGCGCTACGCCTCCAAGACGGTGCAGGGAACCAAGCGGGAAGCTGAGCTGGCGTTGGCGAAGTTCGTCACCGAAGTGGCGGAGGGCGGCCGGGTTGCAACAGGCCCCGTCTCCGTCAACGAAGTGTTGAAGAAGTGGCTGGAAGCCCGCAAGCCGCAGCTCTCCCCCTCGACGGCTGACCGCTACCGGGTGGCCATGAATCTGGTCCCGTCATCCGTTAAAGGAATGCCGGTCGCGAAACTCCGAGCGCACCACATCGAGGACCTCTATTCGGACCTGGTGGCGCAAGGGCAATCGGGGTCCTCGATCCGCAAGCTCCACTGGGCGATGCGGCAGTCAATGGCCTGGGCGCACAAGCGAGGCCTCACGGGTCTGATCCCAACCGATGGCGTTGTCCTTCCACCGCTTGGGGCCAAGCAGCTCAATCCGCCTGACTCGAAAGATGTTCGCAAGGTTGTTGATTGGCTCCTCGCTGATGATCCGGATTGGGGAACGATGATCGCCCTCATCGCCTGGACCGGATGTCGACGAGGAGAGGCCTGCGGACTCCGGTGGGAAGACGTTGATCTCACCAAGAAGAACATCCTGATCCATCGATCCGTGGTGGCCATTCCGGGTGGCGTCGAGGAGCGAGGAACAAAGACAGGCGATCAGCGCCGCATTGCTATCGGTCCACGCACAGTCACAATCCTGCGGTCCCACAAGAAGCGGTCCACCCAGCGAGCGACTGCGTGCGGCGCCAACCTTGCCTCCAGCGCCTACGTCTTCTCGCCTGATCCTGCTGGTCGACGTCCGTACAACCCGCACACGATTACGAGGACTTTCATCGCTGCATGCAAGAAGGCCGGCGCCCCGCAAATGCGCCTTCACGATTTGCGACATCACTCCGCCACCACGCTGCTCAAGCAAGGCGCATCGGTTGGCGAGGTGATGGACCGCCACGGGTGGCGAAACGTTGAGATGGTCAACAGATATCGCCATCTTCTGGAGGCCAAGGATTTGGCCGCAGCTAAGGCGTTGGAGAACGCATGACCGAGGTCGCCATCCTCAACCCCGGCTACTGGGTTGCTGACGTACCGCGTCTCGCTCAGATCCTCCGGTCCAGCGGAATGGCTCGCATTCCCAGGCCCGATGGCGGAGCACCGGACCCCGAACCACTGATTCTGGTGCTGCCGGAGTACTGGGCCGGTGCGCTCCCGGAGCTCCGGGAGGCGCTTGAGGTTGCCTCAGGCGTCGCTTCCAGCCCCACGACCGGACCCCAATCCGGCGCGGCAGGAGCAGCAGGCGCCAATCTGGAACGCCTGACCCTTTCCGTCGAAGAAGCCGCCACCGTTTTGGGCATCAGCCGTGCATTCGCATACGAATCCGTCCGACGGGGCGACATTCCACACGTCAAGATCGGCCGCCGACTTCTGGTTCCTAGGGCAGCCCTTGAACGCCTTCTCGATTCGGCGACGTCACAAGAAACCGAGGATCCCGGCACCTCGTAGCGGACGACCTGCTCCAGGTTGACTCGCTCTGGTCAGTTCCTCGTTCATCTCCCCACTCCGCCAGGGAGAGTTGCCAGCGCAGTGTGACACGCCGTCCCGCGCGCGCAAGGCGGGTCCGAGCCTCCATTGCACTCCGGTTCTCCCCGGGCCAGTGCCTGCCCTTGCGCCCTTCTTCCGGTTCGTGTCCCGACGCTCCCGACAACTCACCCAAGGGAGCAGGACATGACCTACGACGTCACCGACCTAGCCGAGCTAATCCGCCACCACCTCGTTTTCGCCGCTCCCGACGACCGCCGGGCTTCGCAGAATCTCCGCCAGCTGGTCGCCGAGGTCGAGCAGATGAGTCCCGAGCCCCTGACCCAGACGGCCGAGTGGCTGTTCTGCGACCGGTGCGGCTGCTCCGTGGACCTGGCCGTCCTCGCCTGGGATGGCTCGAACTTCACCGCCGACGGCGGCTTCTACTGCTCCGACTGCCTGCCGGAGTCGGAAGTGGACTGACTGCGGGCGCCCCCCCAGCAGGCCCTGAGGCGGCCCTCACGCCCGCCTGGGGCCTCTTGGGACGCCTGCCGGGAAGATGCCCCTAGTGGGCGCCAGCCCCGGATCCACGCCGACTGCCTGGGCAAATGTTTCCTAAAAGTCTCCCGTTTCCCACGATAGGAAACAATCGCGATTTAGCAAACGTTTTCTGG
>DATJBC010000174.1:0-6660 GCA_035515515.1 Acidimicrobiales bacterium | reverse complement strand
CAACGAGTTCATCGCCCAGGACCCCAAGCTCGTCGAGATGCGCTACTTCTTCACCCGCAAGCTCATGCTCATCAAGGAGTCCGACGGCTACGCCGTGCTCCCCGGCGGGTTCGGCACCCTGGACGAGGCCTTCGAGCTCCTGACCCTGCTGCAGACGGGCAAGGCCCAGCCCGCCCCCCTCGTCCTCCTCGACGTGCCGGGGGGCAGCTACTGGCGGGGGTGGGAGCGCTTCCTCGAGGGTGAGGTGGAGTCGCGCTCGCTCGTGTCGCTCGAGGACCGCGCCCTCTACATGGTCACCTCCGACCTGGACGAGGCCGTGGCCGAGCTCATCGGCTTCTACCGCAACTACCACTCGTGCCGGTGGGTGGGACACCTCCTCGTCATCCGGCTGCGGGTGGCCCCCACCCGCCCGCAACTGGCGGCGCTCAGCGAGCAGTTCGCCGACATCGTCACCTCGGGCGCCATCCGGCCCACCAAGCCCCTGGCCCCCGAACGCTCCACCCAGGACAACCTGGAGCTCCCCCGCGTGGCCCTGCGCTTCGACCGCGTCAACTACGGGCGCCTCCGGCAGCTGATCGACGCGCTGAACGCCCTCGTCGACTGAGGTGGGCTCCCTCCGCTACAGCGCCATCACGTCGCTCGACGGCTACATCGCCGACGCCGGGGGCGGCTTCGACTGGGCGACGCCCGACGCCGAGGTGCACGCCTTCGTGAACGACTGCGAGCGCGCCGTGGGGACCTACCTCTACGGCCGCCGCATGTACGACACCATGGTCTTCTGGGAGACGGCCTTCACCGGGGACGACGACCAGGCGCCGGCGGTGCTCTCCGACTACGCCCGGATCTGGCGCGCCGCCGACAAGGTCGTGTACTCACGCGCCGGGCGGGAGCCGACCAGCGCCCGCACCCGGGTGCTGGCGCGCTTCGACGCCGGCGAGGTGCGGGCCATGAAGGAGGGCGCGGCGCGCGACATCAGCGTGGGCGGCGCCGAGCTGGCCGGCCAGGTGCTGGCGGCCGGCCTCGTCGACGAGTGCCGCCTGCTGGTGGCGCCCGTGGTGGTGGGCGGGGGCACCCGGGCGCTCCCCGCGGGCCTGCGCGCCTCGCTGGAGCTGCTCGACGAGCGGCGCTTCGACAGCGGCGTGGTCCACCTCCACTACCGCGTCAGCTGAGCGCCGGGGGCCCCGCTACCAGCCCACCGCCCCGTCGACGAGCTCGCGGATGAGGTCGGCGTGGCCGTTGTGGCGGGCGTACTCCTCGACCATGTGGTTGTAGATCCAGCGCAGCGAGCACGGCTCCCCGTGGCGGAGCCCCGTGTCGTCCAGGCCGAAGCGGGCGGCGACGCCCCGGCCCGCCTCGCATTCCCCCTGCCAGGTCGCCAGGTCGGACTCCCAGTCGGCGTCGTCCAGGGGATGGAGCTCGGCGTCCTCGTTGGCGGGGTCGACCCAGATGGCCCGCAGGTCGGGCTCGGGGACGAGGACGCGCCGGAACCAGTTGCGCTCCACCTCGGCCATGTGCCGGACGAGCCCGTGCAGCGAGAGCTTCGAGGTGGGCACGGGCCGCTCCTTGCGCTGCGCGTCGTCGAGGCCCTCGCACTTGAGGAGCAGCGTGACCCGGTGGAACTCGAGCCACCCCTCGAGCATGGCCCGTTCGGGAAGCACGAAGGCGGGCTCCTCGCGGCGTCTGTCGACCAGGTCCCCGACCACGGCACCACCTCCTTGGCCTTCACGAGCATGCCATGGGGGGACGGCGGCCCGGGACGGACGGGGGGCCTCGCGACGGGGTCGGGCTTGGCTCGGTGACGGTGCGCCCACGGTCTCGTGAGCCCCGGCGTCATGTGGTCGTCTGCAGGATGTCCTTGAGCTCGCGTGGCTGCTCGGACAGGCGCGCCAGCACCAGGCAGGCGGGGCACGCCGCCTCGGCCAGGCCCGCAGCGCCCTCTCGCCGGCCCCGTCGCACGAGCCAGAAGGCGACGGCGGCGAGGACCACCGCCGCCAGCACCGCCACCGTGGGGCCGGTGGCGGCCTTGAGCGCGTGGCGTGCCGAGGAACCCAGGAAGTACCCGAGGAAGAGGTGGAGCTGCAGGAAGAGGCTGCTGCCGATCACGAGCGCCGGCAGCGCACGCCGTGACGACAGGCCGGTGGCGCCGGCGGCGATCACGGTGAGGGTCCGCAACCCCGGCGTGGCCCGGCCCACGGCCAGCGCCGGCCGGCCGCGCCGCTCGAGCACCCCGCCCGCCCGCGAGACGCGCGCCTCGCTCAGGCCCACCCGCCGCCCCAGGCGGACCACCAGGGCGTGGCCGGGGCCCCGGACGGCCGCGAACAGCAGCGCCGTGCCCACGAGGGCGACCGCCTCGAAGCCCAGGACGGCCACCCACAGGGGGATGTCCCCCGCGCCCACGCGCACGCCCACGGCCAGCATCACGAGGTCCGAGGGAAGGGGCACGGGGATGCCCGCCTCCATGGGGAGCATGAGGGCGATGCCGGCGGTGGCCCCGATCCCCCCGGCTCCGCCGGCCGTCCCGAGCAGCGACACCATGTCCACCAGCGCGTGCACCTCGAGTCGGGCGGGCCAAGGGCTTCGGCCTCGGTTCGCCGCCGCCCGCCCCCCCGGATCACCGCGGCCCGGCCCCCCCGCCCGGCGGCGGACGGGACACGGCTGACGCGCGGTGAGCGGCCCGGGCTAGCGCCCGCCGGCGTCGTCGTCGCCCGCCGCGGCGCCGCCCCCGGGGCGCAGGATGTCGGCCGCCTTCTGCACCGACCGGCGGGCCCGGGTGAGGCGGCGCTCCTCGGCCATGGCCGCGGGGTCGGGGTCGCCGCCCCCCCGCACGTCCCCGGCGGCGGCGTGCAGCCGGTCCAGGGCGAGGTCGGCGATCTCCTCGGCGATGGCCTCCAGGCGCTCGGCGATCTCCTCGACACCCATGGGCCGGCGACGCCCGCCGCCCTCAGGCGTCGCGCGCCGGGACGGCCACCTCGAGGACCTCGAGGGCGCCCTCGGCCACCTGGGAGCGCAGCGCCTTCTTGTCGAACTTGCCCACCGAGGTCTTGGGGATCTCCTCCACGTACGCCCAGCGCTCGGGGAGCCACCAGCGCGCCACCTTCTCGGACAGGAACCTGAGCAGCTCGTCGGGCTGGGGGCGCGCCCCCCCGCCCGTCACCACCACGACGAGCGGCCGCTCGTCCCAGCGGGCGTCGGGCACGCCGATGACGGCCGCCTCGTGCACGGCGGGGTGGGCCATGACCTGGTTCTCGAGCTCCACCGACGAGATCCACTCCCCGCCGGACTTGATGACGTCCTTGGTGCGGTCCGAGATCTGCATGTAGCCGCGGCCGTCCAGGCTGCCGACGTCCCCGGTGCGCAGCCAGCCGTCGTGGAAGCGGTCGGGCGAGGGGTCCCCGTAGTACGAGGCGGTCACCCACGGGCCGCGCACCTCGAACTCGCCCACGGCCGCCCCGTCGTCGGGCAGCACGGCGCCCGCCTCGTCCACGATGCGGATCTCGACCCCGGCGATGATGCGCCCCGACTTGGCCCGCCAGTCCATCTCCGTGCCGGGCGCGGCGTCGCGCGGGGCGAGGCCGAAGGCGCACACCGGGCTCGTCTCGGTCATGCCCCAGCCCTGGATCATGGCGACGCCGAAGCGCTCCTGGTAGGCCTCCATGAGCGAGCGGGGCACCGCCGAGCCGCCCGCCGTGATCAGGCGCAGCGACGACAGGTCCACGTCGTGCTCGAGGGCGTGGCGCAGCAGGTCGTTCCAGATGGTGGGCACGCCCAGCGACAGCGTGGGCCGTTGCTCCTCGATGATGCGGGCCAGCGGCTCGGCCTGCAGGAAACGCTCCGGGAAGATGAGGTCGGCGCCGGAGAAGAAGCCCGTATACGGCATGCCCCAGGCGTTGGCGTGGAACATGGGCACGATCACGAGCACCCGGTCCCGCTCGCTGGCGCCCACGCAGTTGCCGGTCATCCCGGCGAAGGCGTGCAGCCACGTCGACCGGTGGCTGTAGACGACGCCCTTGGGGTTGCCCGTGGTCCCGCTCGTGTAGCACATCGACGCCGCGCGCCGTTCGTCGAACTCGGGCCAGTCGTAGCCCGGCTCCTCGGCCCCGACGAGCTCCTCGTAGGAGAGCGTCTCCCCCAGGCCCGACGTGTCGCCCTCCCCCACCACCACCACGTGCTCGACGGTCTTGCACTCCGGTCGCACCCGGGCGAACAGCGGCGCCACCGAGGCGTCCACCACCACGACGCGGTCCTCGGCGTGGTTGACGACGTAGGCCAGCTGCTCGGGGAAGAGCCGGATGTTGAGGGTGTGGAGCACGGCCCCCATGGAGGGGACGGCCAGGTAGGCCTCGAGGTGCTCCTGGTCGTTCCAGGCGAAGGTGCCCACCCGGTCGTCCTCCCCCACGCCCAACCGCCGCAGGGCGCGCGCCAGCCGCTCGGCGCGCCCGCCCACCTGGGCGAAGGTCGACTCCCGGTAGCCCTGGGGCGTGAGGGTCAGGACACGGCTGTCGCCGTACACCGTCTGCCCCCGCCGGAGGATGCCGCTGATCAGCAGCGGGCCGTCCTGCATCGTGCTCAGCATGGTCGGAGCATACCCAGGGGCCTGGCGTTCGGGCGGGGCGAGGCGGCGTATCGTGGGGCCCATGGACCGTGCCGCCGCGCTCGACTTCGTGCGACGGCACCACCGGTGCGTGCTGGCCACCACCCGTGCCGACGGGAGCCCGCAGCTGTCGCTCGTGGTGGCGGGCGTGCTCGACGACACGGTCGTGGTGTCCACCCGCGAGACGGCCATCAAGACCAAGAACCTCCGGCGCCGCCCGCGGGCGTCGCTGCTCGTGTTCACCGAGGGCTTCTACGGCGAGTCCGTGCAGATCGAGGGCCCGGTGGAGGTCGTGCCGCTCCCCGACGCCATGGAGGGGCTGGTGGCCTACTACCGCCAGGTGTCGGGCGAGCACCCCGACTGGGACGACTACCGGGCCGCCATGGCGCGCGACCGGCGCGTCCTGGTGCGCATCACCCCCGAGCGCGTCGGGCCCGAGCGCGCCGGCTGAGCGCCTGCCGGCGCACCGGCCGGCCCCGGGCGCCGGCTCTTGACGGCCCGGCGCCCGGGGTGTTGCACTGTCCTCCCCCCGGCGCCGCGCCCTCCCGCCGCCGGGTCGCGGCCGGTCACCGCAGGCCTGACCACGCCGCCGCGGTGATCCTCTGAGCCCGCTCGCCGAGCAACCGCTCACCTCCGGCGACCCCGGCGCGTCGCGGCGCGGCGTGCCGGCCCGGCCACGGGGAGGTCGGCGTGCGGACCAGGCGGGTGGTGGCGTCCCTCGCCGTGGTGGTGAGCGTCGCCACCGTGGGCACGGCGCTCGTGGGCGCGGCGCGCCTGGCGCGCCGGGGGGCGGCCCCTCGCCCGCGGCGGGCGTGGCAGTGGCCTGGGCCCTGGCCCGGGTGGGCACCCCCTACGCGTGGGGAGGCACCGGGCCCGGCGGGTTCGACTGCTCGGGCCTGGTACAGGCGGCCTTCGCCGCGGCCGGCGTCCGCCTGCCCCGTGTCGCCCAGGACCAGTTCGACGCCGGGCCGCGCCTCCCGCCCGGGGCGCCGCTGCTCCCCGGCGACCTCGTGTTCTTCGGGGCGTCGGGGAGCGCCGTGACGCACGTGGGGATCGCCGTGGGCGGCGCGGACATGGTCGACGCCCCGCACACGGGCGCCCGCGTGCGGGTCGAGCCCATCGGCGCCGAGCGCGTGGTGGGTGCCACCCGGCCGGCGGGCTGAGGACGCCACGCCCGGCCCTCGGTAGCCTACGCCGGCACACTCGCGGCGGACGGTTCAGGAGGGCCCGATGGGTCAGGTCAACACGGTGCGCGGCCCGGTGGACGCCGACGCCTTGGGCACCACCCTCATGCACGAGCACGTCTTCGTCCGCTCCCCGGAGGTGGCCGCCAACTGGCCCACCGGCTGGGACCGCGCCGGGCGCGTGGCCCAGGCCGTCGAGCGGCTCCGGGAGCTCAAGGAGGCGGGCGTCGACACCATCGTGGACCTCACGGTGGTCGGGCTCGGGCGCGACGTCGAGCTCGTCCAGGAGGTCGCCGGCCAGGTGGACCTGCACATCGTGGTGGCCACCGGCCTCTACACCTACAACGAGCTGCCGCACTACTTCGACTACCGCGGCGCCCCCTTCCGGCCCAACGGCGTCGACCTCCTCGACGAGTACTTCCTGCACGACATCGAGAACGGCATCGCCGGCACCGGGGTCCGTCCCGGCATCCTCAAGTGCGCCACCGACGAGGCGGGGCTCACCCCCGGCGTGGAGCGCGTGCTGCGGGCCGTGGCCCGCGTCCACCGCCGCACCGGCCTGCCCATCTCCACCCACACCCACGCGCTCTCCAAGCGCGGCCTCGACCAGCAGCGCGTCTTCGCCGACGAGGGCGTCGATCTGTCGCGCGTCGTCATCGGGCACAGCGGCGACACCACCGACCTGGACTACCTGCGCACGCTCCTCGACGCCGGCTCGACCCTGGGGATGGACCGCTTCGGGGTGGACGCCTTCTGCCCCACCGCCGAGCGGGTCGAGACGGTGGCCCGCCTGTGTGCCGACGGATGGGACCGAGCCATGGTCCTGTCGCACGACGCCGGCTGCCACATGGACTGGTTCGACGACGACTTCCTGCGCGCCGCCCA
>DATJBC010000173.1:0-5389 GCA_035515515.1 Acidimicrobiales bacterium | reverse complement strand
GTGAGCTTCTTGCCCTCCTCGCGGCTGCGGGCCCGGTAGGTGATGGGCACCTCGAAGGGCCGGATGCCCCGGCGCAGGAGCTTGGCGGTGATCTCGGGCTCCACCCCGAACCCCTCCTGGCGCAGGTCCAGCTGGCGGTAGAGCTCGAGCGGCATCAGCTTGAAGCAGGTCTCCAGGTCGCTCAGCCAGGCGTTGAACAGCACGTTGGCGACCATCGTCACCGCCCAGTTGCCCACCACGTACCAGAACGAATAGGCGGTGTGGCTGCCGAAGGTGCGGGTGCCGAACACCACCTGGGCCTCGCCCGCCAGGACGGGCTGCAGCAGGGCCGGGATGTCGGTGGGGGCGTACTCGAGATCGGCGTCGCAGATGATGACGTAGTCGCCGGTGGCGATCCCGACCCCCGTGCGCACGGCGGCGCCCTTGCCGCGGTTCACGGGGTGCTGGTGGCGGACGACGCTCTCGGGGAGCTCGGCCACCACGCGGTCGGTGCCGTCGATGCTCCCGTCGTCGACCACCACCACCTCGACGTCGCAGGGATAGGGGACGTCCAGGATGCGCTGCACGGCCGCCGCCAGCGTGGCGGCCTCGTTGTAGACGGGGACGACGATGCTCAGCTTCATGGCCGGCGCCCCGGGGCGGGCGCGCGTGGGCACGGCGCCCCGTGGGGAGTCAACTCGGCCCGGCGGACCGGTGCGCTCAGACGGCCTCGCCGGGGCCCGAGGGCGCGGTGGCGGCGGGCGCCGATGTCGAGGAGCGCCGGGAGACGAAGAACACGACGGCGGCGATCACCCACAACACGATGGCCGCGGCGATGGCCGCCTCCCCGCGGCGCTTGCGGTGGGCCTTGGTGTGGATGTGCAGCGGTCCGAGGAACGACGGCAGGGAATGGGCCGGGATGCTGAAGTAGAGGATCCCGACGATGAGGGCCAGGAGCCCGAGCACACCCAGCACGGCGGCAAGCCACTTCATCGGTGTCATCGGGCGCACTGTAGCCAACAATCCCGCGTTCGTCGCAGATGGGTCCGGGTCAGTCGCCGGGCGGCGGGTCGGTGAGGGTGCCGAAGGCCAGGGCCACCGCCGCCAGTTGTGAGTTGACGTTGAGCTTGCGCAGGATCGACCGGATGTGCGAGCGCACGGTGGTGAGCGACACCACGAGCGTGGTGGCGATCTCCGACGCGGTGCGTCCCTCCATCATCTGGAACAGCACCCGCCGCTCGCTGGGGGTGAGACGGACCAGGGCGTGGTACGGCGGGGGCAGCTGCCCCGGGCCCCGCGGCTCGTCGTGGCCGTTCTGCGCCGACCCGTTGGCCAGGCGCCGGCTGGCCTGCCGGGCCAGCTCCTGGGGGAGCAGCTCGGCCTGGAACAGCCCCACCGCCCCCTGCTCGACGCACACCGCCAGGGCGGCGGCACTGGCGCCCAGACTGACGGCGATCACCGGGATGCCGCAGTCGCGCATGGCCCGGGCGATACGGGCGGGGCGCTCCCACGCCAGCGAGCCGTCGATGTCGGCGCTGTGGCGGTCGCCCTCTGCGCCCAGGGCCAGCACCACCACGTCGGGTCGCGCGGCCTCCAGCTCGAGCAGCACGTCGTCGACGTCCGACCCGCTGTAGGCCGCGGCCCGGGCCCCGGCGCGCCGGGCGATGGCGGCCACGTAGTCGACGAGGTGGTGGTGGTCGCGCGGCGCGGCGTCGGGGTCGACCAGCAACACCTGGAGGTCCGACGCGACGAGGGCCCCCCAGGAGCTGCCCGCCTGCGCGTCGAACTCGGGACCCAGCGCGGCGGGCGGGCCGTCGAGTTGGTGCACGGGGACCAGCGAGCGCAGCGGCAGGCGGTGCGCGCCGTTGCGCCCGGGCACCCGGGTGACCGCCACGAACGGCGGGAGGCGATGGCCGTTGGCGGACGGCCGGCCGCCGCGCAGGCGGATCGAGCTCAAGGCGGCCGCCGCGAGGTCCGAGGGGACGGCCTCCGCGGCGCCGGTGTCCACCCCGATGCCGATGGCGATCTCGAGGCCCATGCCCACCTCGCCCACGGCCAGCTGGTCCCCCACGGCGCGGGCCAGTCGCCGCCCGAGGTCCCCGGGGGCCAGCCGCTGGGCCCCGCCCCCGAGGCATACCGCCACGCGCGGCCCGCCCAGGAGGCACAGGCGGTCGCCGGGCCGGATGCAGCGCTCCATGCGCATGAGGGCGAGGCGCCACAGCACCTCGGTGTCCTCGGCCCGCAGCGGGGCGGTCCCCGAGGCCTGCACGTCGACGCAGGCGATGAGGCTCAGCCCCGAACCGGTGGAGCGGCGGCGGCGCTCGACGCTGACCGCCGGTGATCCGGGCGGGACGGCGGCGTCGCCGCGGCGGCGGTCGAGGGTGGCCCGCGGCGCGGAGCCAGATGCGTCCACCCCGAGGACCTCCCGGTGACAACCCTCTTCGACGCGTTCTACGTACGCCGGCATCTGCCCATCGCGGCGCCCCCCGCACCCCCTGGGGCCACACCACGGAGCGTGGCCCTTACCCGACAAGCTACCGGCTGAGAGGGGCCTTGGCCAAGCGTTTTGCCCCCCGCAAGCAAATTATGACGAACTGCGCTCCGTCGTCAGACGGTCGCTCAGAAGGTCTGGGGCAGGGCCAGGCTGACGTGCTGGAAGCAGATGAGGACGGCCCCGACGGTGACCGGCGTCCCCATGGTCAGGACGACCCAGCGCCAGGGGGCCCGCCCCCGGCGCCAGCCCACCACCCCCAGGACGGCCGCCAGGGCGGCCAGGGCCCCCCACACCACGGCCCAGTCCACCTCGCTGCCGGTGCTGACGCCGGTGAGCGCCGCCTTCCGGGCCTCGGCCCCGCCCGCCAGGGTCTTGGGCAGGTGGTGGGGGGCCACCGTGGTGGGAGCCCCCGGCGGGGCGGTGGTGGCCGTGGCGCTCGGGGGCAGGACGCTCGCCTTGAGGGTGGCCACCACCACCAGCCGGGTGGCCGCGCTGTAGCGGGGGTTGCAGGTGGTCAGGGTGAGCTCGGGCTGCTCGGACTCCTCGAGCACCGTGGTGTTGGACGGGGCCACGACGTGCGAGCTCACCACCTGGTAGGTGAAGTAGCCCTGGGCCGTCTCGACGTAGACGGGGTCGCCCGTCTGGAGCTCGTTGAGGTCGTAGAACGGGGCGCCGTAGGTGGTGCGGTGCCCGGCGATCGCCGCGTTGCCCGGCTGCCCCGGCAGCGAGGTGCCCTGGTAGTGCCCGGGCCCCTGCTGGAGCTGGTTCTCGTTGGTGCCCTCGACGATGGCCGCCCCGCTCATGCCGATGCGGGGGATCGTGAGCAGCCCGATGGGCTTGTTGAGGGGCGGGTCCGGCGTGGTGGCGGCGGGCAGGCCGCTGGCCACGGCGGGCGGGGCCGTGGTGGCCGTGGCCGGGGCCGTCGTCGAGGGCGGCAGGGTGGTGGTCGGGTTGCCCTTCAGGGTCCCGGCCAGCTCGGCCCGCAGCCGGTTCTGGGCGCTGTGCTCGTAGAGGGCCGTGCCCCACAGCTGGTAGGCCACGAAGGCCAGGAGCAGCAGGCCGACGGTCACGAACGTGATGGCCACGCGCTTGACCACCCGGCTCGTCCCCACTCCCCCCATCGACCGGAAAGCTTACGGCCGCGGTCCGTGCTGGGCCGGTCGGAGGGGCCACGCAAGGTCACCGGCCGGCCACCGCCCACGATGCCTCCCAGCAGGAATTCAGCCCCCTCGTGACCCCCCGGCCACGATTTCCTCAATCGTGACGATGTGGCCGGGACCGGCGGTTTCTATGGTGATCCGCGGAGATGGTTGCGGGGGTCCGTGGTGGAAAGGTCGCAGCGCGTCGTATTCCGGCTGCTGGGACCGGGCGGGCGCCTCGCTCTGGACGCGAAGGGGGGTGGACGGGTCTTCTGTCCGCGGTAGACGCGGCTCTCGCCCGAGCGCCAGGCCGTCTCCAGGAAGCAAAACCCTCCGTCACAGTGGTGCGCACCACACCGCTGGGGGGCACGGGGGAGTGCGTGTCAGGAACTGGCAGTGTCAGGAAGTTTCACCGGTAGCCAACCAAAGGAGCACCAACCAATGCGTCGCAAGATCCTGATGGGCGTGATCGCACTCGCCCTTCCGGCCGGCCTTCTGGCGGGGACCACCTCGGTGGCGAGCGCCAGCACGCCGCCCAACCCGATCCACTGCAGCGGCTTCAATGCCAACATCACGTTCCACGTGCCGTACGTGTACACCATGCCCGGCAAGATCCAGGGCACGGCCACGTCGTCCAAGACGGGCGGGTCGACCTCCGTCATCGGCACGCCGTTCAACTGCACGGGCGGCACGAACAACGGCACGTTCAGCAACATCACCATCACGCCCGGCAAGAACGACAAGCTGGCCAAGACCGACTCCCGGTACAACAAGACGACCGGCGTCAAGTACGTCGAGGGTGACGCGGCGGGCTTCTTCACCGGCGGGGCCAAGAGCCTCAAGAAGAGCCTGAAGTCCATCACCTTCCACATCAACGGGCACACCACCGCCTTCAAGCAGAGCGGCACGCCCACGCTGGTGACCGGCAACGCGCCGTGCCCCGGTGAGGTCGGCTACGTCATCCACGGCAAGGTGTCCCAGGGCGGGTTGGACTACTACTACGACAAGACCGCCGTGCTGAACGTCTGCCTCGGCACCGACAGCGGGACCGGCACCCACGCCAACTTCCTGGGCGACCTGCTCGGCATGAAGAACGGCACCTGGCCCAGCAGCGTCACCGTCACCGGGGCCGTGATCGACCCGACCAACAGCAACGCCACGCTGTAACCGGAGTCAGCAGCAAGCAGTCCCGTAGTACGCAGTTACCGCAGTACTGGAGTTGACAGACCGCAACGGGGGCGGGACCAAACGGGTCCCGCCCCCAGCGGTCCGATTGGGGGGGGACGTGGAGCGCGTTAGGCGAACCTCGAGGTTGCTGGCGGCGATGGGCATGATGGCCGTGCTCGCCGGCGGCGTGATGCTGGTCACCACCGTCACCAGCGCGTCCGGGGCCACCCCCACCCTGTCCATCACCGACACAGCGGCAGGGGCCTCGTGCAACAACTCCAACCCCTCCGCACCCATCTGCACGGGCGTGGCCGGCGGCCAGACCCTGACCGTCGCAGGTACTGGGTTCGCTGCGGGGGCACTGGCGTCGATCATCCAGTGCAACGACGACCCGACCCAGCCCATCATCTCCTTCCTGGCCAACGACATCCCCGTGAGCTGCTCGGCGCTCAAGATCGTGACCATCCCCTCGAGCGGCGCCAGCAAGGGCAAGCTGTCGGGCACCCAGAAGATCGTCCAGGGCACCGTCGGCCCGCCCGTGGCGGCCACCCCCGACAGCTGCACCCAGGACGTCCCCTCGACCTCGGCCATCACCGGCTGCACCCTGGGG
>DATJBC010000172.1:0-17700 GCA_035515515.1 Acidimicrobiales bacterium | reverse complement strand
GGGCCTGGTCGCCCTGGCCGCCTCGGTGGTGGCCGACGCCCTGGCCGGCTTCCCCACCATGGTCAAGTCGTGGCGCCACCCCGAGACCGAGAGCGCCAGTGCCTACGTGGCGGGCTTCGTGAGCGCGGTGATCACGTTGCTCACCGTCAAGCACGCCTCGGTGACGGTGGTCACCTTCCCCCTCTACATCGCCATCGTCACGCTGGTGGCGGTGGCGCTGGTCGCCGGCCGGCTGGGCCCGCGCTGGCGGCAGGCCAACGCCCTGCGCGCCGCCTCGAGGGGCGTCGCCGCCTGAAGTGGCCCGGACGGGCGGGGCGGACGGCGGGCCGGCGCGGGGGCGGCGCCGCGCGCCCGGGCCGCCCGCGCCAGGACGACCTCGGCGGGGTTCAGCGGCGACCGGCCGGCGGGTGCCGCCTCCTCACCAGTGGCCCCGGTGCACGACCTCGGGGGGCTGGCGGCGGCCTCGGGCCGCCGACGACGAGGGGCGGTCGGCTCCGTCCGGGGTCCCCATGACCACGGCTCCGACGTAGCGGCGCGTGTCGGGCACGCCCAGGGCCACCCGCAGGTGGGCCTCGCCCCGGAAGTTGCCGAGGAAGCAGGCGCCCAGCCCGGCGTCGGTGGCCGCCAGGAGAAGCAGCAGGGCGGCGAAGCCGGCGTCCACGAACCAGTAGGGGACGGGCCAGGCGCCCTCCTCGTGGCCCAGGTCGCTGTGGTGCTTGTCGGGCAGGCGGTAGCGCTCGAGGTAGGCCTCGGGGTGGGCGAACAGGGCCACGACCACCGGGGCGCGCGCCATGCCCGCCCAGCGACGCGAGCCCATGCGCCAGTCGGCGGTCGTGGTGGCCTCCCAGAACCGCTCGGTCTGCTCGGGCCCGCTCAGGACCACGGCGTCCCAGCCTCCGGTGTTGCCGGCGGAGGGGGCGGTGCAGGCCAGCTCGAGGACGCGCTCGAGGACGGCCGAGGGCACCGGCGTGGAGGAGAAGCTGCGCACCATCCTCCGCCCCCGGACGGCGTCGGAGAGCTCCATGGGCGGAAGATAGAGGACCGAGGCGAAAAGAGGGCGCACCGGCGACACCACCACGGACGCCACCGGGCCCGTCGCCGGGGACGCCACCGGGCCCGTCGCCGGGGAGGCCACCGGAGAGGCCACCGGGCACCCCACCGGGGCCGCCGCCCAGGACGCCGCCGGGGGTGAGGCCGGCGTCGTGACCCCGGCGAGGCCAGGGGCGAGGCCGCGGGCGTGACCCGCCCGGCCCCCGGGTGACTCGACGGGAGGTGAGCGACGCCGACGGGAACAGACGGGAATGTTGACCTACCTGGTAGGGTTTCCGTGAGGGCGAAGAGCGAAAGGTCGTGATGTCGTGGCGAGCCCCCGAGAGCTGCTGAACCAGGCCAAGGCGACCATCCGGGAGGTGACCGCCGACGAGGTGGAGCCCCGCCTGGGGTCGGTGGCCCTCCTGGACGTGCGGGAGCCCGAGGAGTACGAGCAGGGCGCCATCCCGGGCGCCGTGCACCTGCCCCGGGGCCAGCTCGAGTTCCAGGTCGAGGGCCGGCTTCCCGACAAGGGCGTGCCCGTGGTCGTGTACTGCGCGGCGGGGGTGCGCTCGGCGTTCGCCGCCAAGACCCTGGGCGAGCTCGGCTACCGCGACGTGGTGTCGCTGGTGGGCGGGTTCAACCGCTGGAAGGACGAGGGCCGGCCGTGGAAGACGCCGCAGACCCTCACCCCCGAGCAGCGCCACCGTTACCAGCGCCACCTGCTCGTGTCCGAGGTGGGGGAGGAGGGGCAGCTGAAGCTGCTCGACTCCCGCGTGCTCCTGCTGGGCGCCGGGGGCCTCGGATCGCCGGCCGCCCTCTACCTGGCCGCCGCCGGAGTGGGCACCATCGGCATCATCGACATGGACGTGGTCGACGCGTCGAACCTCCAGCGTCAGATCCTGCACTCCATGGACCGCGTGGGCGACCGCAAGGTGGACTCGGCCAAGAAGACGTTGACCGCGCTCAACCCCGACGTCAACGTGGTCACCTACGACGTGCGGCTGGGCGCCGACAACATCCTCGACATCATCGACGGCTACGACCTCATCGTCGACGGCACCGACAACTTCCCCACCCGCTACCTCGTGAACGACGCGTCGCTCCTCAAGCGCATCCCCGTGGTGCACGGGTCGATCTTCCGGTTCGAGGGGCAGGTGACCGTGTTCGACCCGTACAACGGGCCGTGCTACCGGTGCATGATCCCCGAGCCCCCGCCCGCCGAGCTGGCGCCCTCGTGCGCCGAGGCCGGCGTGCTCGGGGTGCTCCCCGGGATCGTGGGGTCCATCCAGGCCGTGGAGGCCATCAAGATGCTGCTCGGGATCGGGGACCCCCTCGTGGGGCGGCTGCTCGCCTACGACGCCCTGGAGGAGTCGTTCCGGACCTTCAAGGTGCGGCGCGACCCCCACTGCCCGGCGTGCGGCGACGACGCCGGTCCCATCGTGATCGCCGAGTACGACGAGCTGTGCATGCCGCACGTCGCGGCCCCGCCCACCGGCCACTGACGGCGCGGGGCCGAGTGGGCGGACCGGGCGCCCGGTCCGTAACCTGGGAGACGTGAGCCCAACCGACGGCGGGCCCGGCGAGCAGGCCGGTCCGGACGCCTCGCGCCAAGACGTCCGGCGCACCGAGTCCGGCATCGAGATCAAGCCGCTCTACGGTCCGGCCGACCTCGAGGGATGGGACCCCGACGCCCGCCTGGGCGTGCCCGGGAGCCCGCCCTACACGCGTGGCATCTACCCGAGCATGTACCGGGGCCGGCTGTGGACCATGCGCCAGTACGCCCGCTTCGGGACGGCCGAGGACACCAACGAGCGCTTCAAGTTCCTGCTGGCCGCGGGGCAGACCGGGCTGTCGTGCGCCTTCGACCTGCCCACCCAGATGGGCTTCGACTCCGACCACCCCCGGGCCGAGGGTGAGGTGGGCAAGGTCGGCGTGGCCATCGACTCGCTGGCCGACATGCGCCTCCTGCTGGCCGACCTGCCCCTCGACAAGGTCACCACCTCGATGACGATCAACGCCACCGCCGCCATCCTCCTCCTGCTCTACGAGCTGGTGGCCGAGGAGCAGGGTGTGGCGTCGGACGCGCTCGGCGGCACGGTGCAGAACGACATCCTGAAGGAGTACGTGGCCAGGGGGACCTACATCTACCCGCCCCGGCCCTCGATGCGGCTCATCACCGACACCTTCGCGTACTGCGCCGAGCGCCTCCCCAACTGGAACAGCATCTCGATCTCGGGCTACCACATCCGCGAGGCGGGGTCGACGGCGGTCCAGGAGATCGCCTTCACGCTGGCCGACGGCATCGCCTACGTGGAGGCGGCCCTGGCCGCGGGGCTCGAGGTCGACGACTTCGCCCCGCGGCTGTCGTTCTTCTGGAACGCCCACAACAACCTGTTCGAGGAGGTCGCCAAGTACCGGGCGGCGCGTCGCATGTGGGCGCGGATCATGACCGAGCGCTTCGGTGCCCGCGACGAACGCTCCAGGCTGCTGCGCTTCCACACCCAGACCGGGGGGTCCACCCTCACCGCCCAGCAGCCGGAGAACAACATCGTCCGGGTCACGGTCCAGGCCCTGGCGGCCGTGCTGGGGGGCACCCAGAGCCTGCACACCAACAGCTTCGACGAGGCCCTCGGCCTCCCCACCCCCCGAGCCGCCAAGATCGCGCTGCGGACCCAGCAGGTCATCGGGCACGAGTCGGGGGTGACGGACACGCCCGACCCGCTGGCCGGCTCGTACTTCGTCGAGGCCCTCACCGACGCCGTCGAAGCCGCCGCCTGGGAGTACCTCGAGCGCATCGACGCCATGGGCGGGGCCGTGGCCGCCATCGAGGCCGGCTTCATGCAGGGCGAGATCGAGATGGCCGCCTACGCCTACGCCAAGGCCGTGGACGACGGGGAGAAGGTGGTCGTCGGCGTCAACCGCTTCGTCGACGACGTGGTCGAGCCCGCCGAGGTGTTCCCCATCGACCCCGCCCAGCAGCAGGCCCAGATCGATCGCACCACGCGGGTGCGGGCCGAGCGCGACCAGCCCGCCGTGGACGCCGCGCTGGCCGACGTCGAGGCCGCCGCCCGCGGCACGCAGAACCTGCTCGTCCCCATGCGCGAGGCGCTCCGCCGCATGGCGACCCTGGGCGAGGTGTCCGACGTGCTGCGCCGCCAGTTCGGCGTCTACCAGCCCGGCGGCTGAGCCTCGGCGGGCGTCGGGCGCGCCGCGGCGCCCGGGGCTCAGCCGGCGGCCGCCAGGAGGTGGTCGCGCAGGGCCGGGTCGGCGGCGGCGTCGATCGCCGTCCAGGCCATGCCCAGCGCCCCGTCGACGATGGCCTGCTCCGCGGACGGGCCCACGCAGGCCGCGGCGAACGCGGCCTGGTGGTTGACGGCGCCGCCGGCGTCGATGCCGATCAGGGGGTGGATGGAGGGCACCGCCAGCGAGACGTTGGCCATGTCGGTGGAGATCGTCGGCGCCGGCTGACCGCCGTCGTCGACGTCGTAGCGCCGCCCGAGCTCCTCGGCGTTGTGGCGCCAGGCCGCCAACAGCGCGTCGTCGGCCACCATGTGCGAGTAGGTGGGCGCCAGGTCCCGCAGCTCGAGGGTGCACCCGGTGGCCAGGGCGCCCGCCTCGAAGCAGCGCTCCACCCGGGGGCGCAGCACGGCCAGGCGCTCGAGGGTGCGGGCCCGCACCATGAACCGGCCCACCGTCTCCTCGGGGATGACGTTGGCGGCGTCGCCGCCCTTGGTGACGATCCCGTGCACCTGGTCGCCGGCGGAGAGCTGCTGGCGCAGCAGTCCCAGCGCCACCTGGGCCAGCACCATGGCGTCGGCGGCGTTGACGCCCTGGTCCGGTGACGCCGACGCGTGGGCGGCCCGCCCCCGGAACCGGACCTCGACGTGGTCGACGGCCAGGCACGTCGCCGTCAAGCGGTCCTCGGGCCAGGGGTGGACCATCATCGAGGCGTGGGCGCCCCGGAAGGCGCCGCGCTCGAGGAGCAGGACCTTGCCGCCGCCCCCCTCCTCGGCCGGCGTCCCCAGCACGGTGACCGCCAGCCCGAGGTCGTCGCACATCCCCGCCAGGGCCGTGGCCGCCCCCAGCCCGGCGGCGGCGATGAGGTTGTGGCCGCACGCGTGGCCGACGCCCGGCAGGGCGTCGTACTCGGCGCAGATCACGACGGAGAGAGGGCCCGGACCCGTGGTGGCCCGCAGCGCGGTGGGCAGCTCGTAGGCCCCCCGCTCCACCGTGAAGCCCCCGCCCTCGAGGAAGTCGGCCACCCTGGCGGCGGCGTGGATCTCGTCGAAGCACAGCTCGGGGTCGTCGTGGATGGCGCGCGAGAGCTCGACCAACCCGGCCCGGTGCTGTTCCACGGCGCGGCGTGCCGCGCCCTTGGGCCCCGCAGCGCCGGCGGGACCGGAGGCGCTCACTCGATGACGGCGATCACGTCGCCCGGGCCCACCGAGTCTCCCGCCGCCACCTTGACCTCGGTGATAGTCCCCGCCTTCTCGGCCTGGATGGTGTTCTCCATCTTCATGGCCTCGAGCACGCACACCGTGTCGCCCACCTCGACCTCGTCGCCCACCGACACACTGACCTTGACGATCGTCCCCTGCATGGGGACGGCCACCGTCCCCGACCCCGTGCCCAGCACCGCCGCGCGCGGCTTGGTGGGGCGGGTCCCGCCGCGCCCCGAGGCGACGGCCACGACGTCGGGGACCCACAGGCGGACCTCGTAGCGGCGCCCGTCCACCTCGGCCGTGATCTCGCGCAGCACGCGCGGCTCCGGCTCGGCGACGCCGGCGATGCCGCCGCCGCCCGCCCCCGACGGCGACGCCGGCGCCAGGCCGGACAGGTCGACGTCCTGCTCGACCCAGCGGGTGGAGTGGCGGCCGGCCACGAAGTCGGGGTGCGAGAGGATGACGGCGTCGGCGGGGATGGTGGTGGCCACGCCGCGGATGACCGTCTCGTCCAGGGCCCGCAGCATGCGCCGGCGAGCCCGCTCGCGGTCGGGGGCCCACACCACGAGCTTGGCCACGAGGTTGTCGTAGTACTGGCTGACCGTGTCCCCGGCGTCGTAGCCGGCGTCCAGGCGCACGCCGGGCCCGCTCGGCACCCGGAACGTGGTGATGGTGCCGGGCGAGGGGACGAAGCGCCCGCCGGCGGGGTCCTCGGCGTTGATGCGCACCTCGATGGCGTGCCCGTCGCGTCGCACGTCGTCCTGGGTGAAGCCCAGCGGCTCGCCCGCCGCCACCCGCAGCTGCCACTCGACCAGGTCGAGCCCGGTGACGAGCTCCGTCACGGGGTGCTCCACCTGCAGCCGCGTGTTCATCTCCAAGAAGAAGAACTCGCCCTCCTGGTAGAGGAACTCGACGGTGCCGGCGTTGACGTAGCCGCAGGCCTTGGCGACGGTCACCGCCGCCGCGCCCATGGCCCGGCGCACCTCGTCGGGGAACTCGGCGGCCGGGCTCTCCTCCACCAGCTTCTGGTTGCGGCGCTGGGGGGAGCAGTCGCGCTCGCCCAGCCACAGGGCGTTGCCGTGGCTGTCCGCCATGACCTGCATCTCGATGTGGCGGGGCCACGACAGGTACTTCTCGACGTAGATCTCGGGCCGGCCGAAGTACGCCTGGGCCTCGCGTTGGGCGGACTCGAAGGCCTCGACCACCTCCTCGGGGGCCGACACCACCTTCATGCCCCGGCCCCCGCCTCCGTAGGCGGCCTTGATGGCGATCGGCCATCCCACCTGGGCGGCGAACTCGCTCACCTGGGAGGGGTCGGTCAGGGGCTCGGTGCGCCCCGGCACCCCCGACACCCCGGCCGCCTCGGCGGCCCGGCGCGAGCTGATCTTGTCCCCCATGACCTCGATGGCCCCGGGGGGAGGGCCGATGAAGGTGACGCCGCTGCCGGCGATGGCCCGGGCGAAGTCGGCGTTCTCCGAGAAGAAGCCGTAGCCGGGGTGCACGGCGTCCGCCCCGCTCTTGGCCAGGACGTCGAGGATCGCTCCGGTGTTGAGGTAGCTCTCGGCCGCGCTCTGGCCGCCGAGGGGGTAGGCCTCGTCGGCCTGGCGGACGTGCAGGGCGTCCCGGTCGAGCTCGGAGTACACCGCCACCGTGGGGATGCCCAGCTCGCGGCAGGTGCGGATGACCCGCACGGCGATCTCGGCGCGGTTGGCGATGAGGACTTTGGAGAACACGCGCTGCCTTTCCGGTCTGCCCGTCCGGCCGCCCGCCGGGCGGGCCGGGACGGCCGACCACCCGGGCGGGCCCGCTGGTCCGAGGGAGCCACAACACTGGCACGCCCCGTAGGGTGGCTGCCATGTGCGCCGCCGCCGGGGTGGGGGAGACGGCGGGGGCGTTCGCGACGGTGCCCGGGCCCCCGGGGACCCGCTTCGGCGACGTCCGGCGGTTCGCCGAGATCGATTCCACCAACCGCTACCTCCTCGACCTGGCGCGCCAGGGCGCGCCCGAGGGCACGGTCGTGGTGGCCGACCACCAGAGCGCGGGACGGGGCCGCCTGGGCCGGCGCTGGGAGGCCCCGCCCGGCGCCAACCTGCTCGTGTCGGTGCTGCTGCGCCCCGACGTCCCCCTCGAGGAGCTCCACCTGTGCACCGTGGCCGTGGCCCTGGCCGCCGCCGATGCCTGCGCGGGGGTGTCGGGCCTCGTGCCCGAGCTCAAGTGGCCCAACGACCTCATGGCGGGGGAGCGCAAGCTGGCGGGCGTCCTGGCCGAGTCGCTGCCGGGCGCCCCCGGCGACGGAGGCCGCCCCCGCGCCGAGCGCGCCCGCGCCGTGGTGGTGGGCGTGGGCGTGAACGTGCGGTGGCCGCCCCCCGACCCCCCGACGGCGGGTGCCGACGACGCCGAGCTCCTGCGCACGGCCACGTCCATCTGGCGCGAGACGGGCACCGTGGTCGACCCCTTGGCGCTGCTCGACGCCGTGCTGGTGGAGCTCGAGCCGCACGTGGCGGCGCTGGCGGGCCGCGACGGCCGCCGACGGCTCGCCACCACCTACCGGCGACGGTGCGCCACGGTGGGGCAGACGGTGCGGGTCTCCACCGCCGACGACGAGCTCACCGGAACGGCGATGGACATCACCCCCGAGGGCCATCTGGTCCTGGACGTGGGCGCGTGCTTCAAGACGATCGCCGCGGGCGACGTCGTGCACCTGCGGCGCCCCGTTTGACCTGGTCGGACGCCGGTTGCCGGGGCCGCCGGTCTACGATTGATCGACTATGAACGTGCTCGTCACCGGGGGTGCCGGCTTCATCGGCTCCAACTTCGTCCACTACTGGGTGGAGCACCATCCCGACGACCTGGTGGTGGCCTACGACGCCCTCACCTACGCCGGCAACCGCCCCAACCTGGGCGACGTCGAGGACCGGGTCACCTTCGTCCACGGCGACGTGTGCGACACGGGGTTCGCCCTCGAGACGCTGCGGGCGCACGCGATCGACACCGTCGTCCACTTCGCGGCGGAGTCCCACAACAGCCTGGCCGTGCTCGACCCCGAGCGCTTCTTCCGCACCAACGTGCTGGGCACCCAGTCCATGCTCGAGGCCGCCCGCCACGCGGGGGTGACCCGCTTCCACCACATCTCCACGTGCGAGGTCTACGGCGACCTCCCGCTCGACTCCGGCCGTGCCTTCTCCGAGGAGGACCCCTACCGCCCCCGCACGCCCTACAACGCCTCGAAGGCGGGGGCGGACCACGCCGTGCGGGCCTACGTCGAGACCTTCGGCACGGCCGCCACCATCACCAACTGCTCCAACAACTACGGGCCGTTCCAGTTCCCCGAGAAGGTGATCCCCCTCTTCACGGCGTACGCCCTCGACGACCGGCCGCTCCCGCTGTACGAGTCCACGGGCAACCGCCGCGAGTGGCTGCACGTCGTGGACCACTGCCGGGCCGTGGAGGCGGTGCTGGAGCGGGGCAGGGTGGGCGAGACGTACCACGTGGGCAGCGGCGTGGAGGCGAGCATCGAGGAGATCGCCGACGCCGTACTGGACACCCTGGGCAAGCCGCGCTCGCTCAAGAAGATCGTGCCCGACCGCCCCGGCCACGACCGGCGGTACCTGCTCGACTGCACCAAGATCACCAAGGAGCTGGGCTGGGCCCCCACGATCGCCTTCGAGGACGGCCTCGCCGACACGGTGCGCTGGTACGCGGCGAACCGGTCGTGGTGGGAGCCGCTCCTGGACCGGGCACCGGTGGTGGAGAGCTCCTGGGGCGAGGCGTCTCCGGGCGATCCCGCCCCCCGCTGACCGGGGTGGGCGCGATGCGCGTGCTCGTCACGGGCGCCGGGGGCCAACTCGGGCGCGACCTGGCCGACGCCTTCTCGGGCCGGGTGCCGACGGCGGGCCGCGCCCACGACCCGGCCACGGGGCGCCTGGGGGCGCGGCCGGTCTGCGACGTGGTGGCCGCCGACCATGGCCGGCTGGACGTGTCCGACCGGGGGGCGGTCCTGGCGGCGGTGGAGGGCGTGCGCCCCCACGTCGTCGTGCACGCCGGGGCGTGGACGGCGGTCGACGCCTGCGAGTCGGATCCCGACCGCGCCTTCGCGGTGAACGCCCTGGGCACGCGCCACGTGGCCGAGGCCGCCCGGCGGTGGGGCGCCCACCTCGTGTACGTCTCGACCGACTACGTCTTCGACGGCACGGCCACGCGCCCCTACGTGGAGTGGGACCGGACGAACCCGCTGTCGGTGTACGGGCGCAGCAAGCTCGCCGGGGAGCTCGAGCTCGACCCGGGGTCCACGGTGGTGCGCACGTCGTGGGTGTGCGGTGCCCACGGGTCGAACATGGTCCGCACCGTGCTGCGCCTGGCGTCCACGCCCGGCGCGCTGCGCTTCGTCGACGACCAGCGGGGGAGCCCGACCTTCACCGCCGACCTGGCCGGTGCCATCTGCGTCCTGGCCGCCGACCGGCTGCCCGGGACGTTCCACGTCACCAACGCCGGCGTGACGAGCTGGTACGAGTTCGCCCGGGCGGTGCTCGCCGCCGCCGGTCACGACCCGGCGCGTGTGGAGCCCATCGCCACGGCGGAGCTCGACCCGCCCCGCCCGGCGCCCCGTCCCGCCAACTCGGTGCTCGACAACGCCGCCCTGCGCCTCATGGGCATGCCGGCGCTGCCCGACTGGCACGACGCCCTGGGCCGCCTCGTCGACGCCCTGGGGGCCGACTGGTCGGCGCCCCCGGCGGCGCCGTCCCCGGGGCACGCGCCGGCGCACGCCGCCCCGGCGCCCGCCCCGGCGGCCGCCACGGCGCGCCCGGGGGGATCGCGGTGAGCGCGTCGGGCACGGAGCCGCGGCCGGTGCGCACCGCCGTCATCGGCGCCGGCTACGTGGGGCTCACCACGGCCGTGGTGCTGGCGCAGCTGGGCTACGACGTGCTCTGCGGCGAGTCGGACCCGGACAAGGTCGAGCGCCTCGGGGCGGGCGAGCCCACCATCGTCGAGGACGGGCTGGGCGACCTGCTGCGCACCGGGCTCGACTCGGGACGCCTGCGCTTCGTGCTGGGGGCCAGCGCGGCGGTGGCGGACGCCGAGTTCGTGTTCCTGTGCGTGCCCACCCCCCAGGGAGCCGACGGCGCCGCCGACGTGCACTACCTCGAGGCGGTGGCCGCCGAGATCGGCCCGCACCTGCGCCACGGCGCCGTGGTCGTGAACAAGTCGACGGTCCCGGTGGGCTCGACGATCCTCGTCGAGCAGATCCTCAACCGCCCGGACGTGGCGGTGGTGTCGAACCCCGAGTTCCTCCGGGAGGGCACGGCCATCCACGACGCCCTGCATCCCGACCGCATCGTGGTGGGCGCCGACGACCAGTCCGCGGCCGCCCGGGTGGGGGCGCTGTTCTCCTCCACACAGGCCCCGCTCATCGTCACCGACGCCGCCACGGCCGAGACGATCAAGTACGCCTCCAACGCCTTCCTGGCCACCAAGCTGAGCTTCGTGAACGCCGTGTCCAACCTGTGCGAGGCCGTGGGCGCGGACGTGCGCGACGTGCTGCTCGGCATGGCATACGACCACCGCATCGGCTTCGACTACCTGCGGCCCGGGCCGGGGTGGGGCGGGTCGTGCCTGCCCAAGGACACCCGCGCGCTCATCTACATCGGCGAGCAGTCGGGCTACGACTTCTCGCTGCTGCGCGGGGCCATCGGCACCAACGAGGCACAGCTGGCGTCGGTCGCCGACAAGGTCCGCCGGGCCGTGGGCGGCACGCTGGCGGGCCAGACGGTGGGGGTCTGGGGCCTCACGTTCAAGGCCCGCACCGACGACCGCCGGGATTCCCCCGCCGTCGAGATCGTGCGGCGCCTGGTGTCCGAGGGCGCGCGGGTGCGGGCCTTCGACCCCACGGTGCACGGCCCGGTGCCGGAGCTCCCCACCGGTGTGGAGATCCAGCGCGACGCCTACGCCGTGTGCGAGGGGGCGGCGTGCGTGGTGGTGCTCACCGAGTGGGAGGAGCTGCGCTGGCTCGACTACGCCAAGGTGCGCGACCTCCTGGCCCGTCCCCACGTCGTGGACGCCCGCAACCTCCTCGACCCGGCGGCCCTGCGCCGCATGGGGTTCAGCTACGTCGGCATGGGACGGCCGTGACCGGCGGCCGCCGGCGGGTGGTCGTCACGGGTGGTGCGGGCTTCCTGGGCTCGCACCTCTGTGAGGCGCTGGCGGCGCGGGGCGACGCCGTGGTGGCCGTGGACGACCTGTCCACGGGCGTGGCCGGCAACCTGGCCGCGCTCGCCGGGCGCGACGGCTTCAGCTTCGTGGAGGCCGACGTCAGCGCGGAGCTTCCCGTGGAGGGGCCCGTCCACGCCGTGATGCACCTGGCCAGCCCGGCGTCACCCCCCGACTACCTGGCACGGCCGCTCGAGACGCTGGCCGTGGGGAGCGAGGGGACGCGCCGGGCGCTCGAGCTGGCCGCCGCCCACGGGGCGCGCTTCGTGCTGGCCTCGACGAGCGAGGTCTACGGCGACCCGGCCGAGCACCCCCAGCGCGAGTCGTACTGGGGCAACGTGAACCCGGTGGGCCCGCGCAGCGTCTACGACGAGGCCAAGCGCTTCGCCGAGGCGCTGACGATGGCGTTCCGTCGCGCCCGCGGCCTCGACGTGGGGATCGTGCGGATCTTCAACACCTACGGGCCCCGGCTGCGCCCCGGCGACGGGCGCGTGGTGTCCAACTTCCTGGTGCAGGCCATCGAGGGCCGGCCCCTCACGGTCTACGGCGACGGCTCGCAGACGCGCAGCCTCTGCTACGTGGAGGACGAGGTGGCCGGGCTGGTGGCACTGCTCGACTCCACGCTCACGGGCCCGGTGAACATCGGGAACCCGGCCGAGCGCACCGTCCTCGAGCTGGCCCACGCCGTGCTCGACCTCACCGGCTCCTCGTCGCCGATCGTCTACGAGCCGTTGCCCGCCGACGACCCCACGCGACGGCGCCCCGACATCTCCCTGGCCCGCCGGGAGCTGGGCTGGGAGCCGGTCGTCCCCCTCGAGGAGGGGCTGCGCCGCACGGCCGCGTTCTTCACCACGGCAGCCGACGCCACCACGGACGCGGGCCGCCGGTGACGCCCCCGCGCCCGGGCGGCGTCGACGGCAACGGGCACGAGCCGCCCGTGGAGTTCCGCACGCTGTCGGTCATCGTCCCCGTCTACAACGAGCGCAACACGGTGGCCGAGATCCTGCGCCGCATCCGGGCCGTGGAGGTCCCGCTCCAGGTGGAGGTGATCGTCGTCGACGACGGGTCCACCGACGGGACGGGGAAGGTGCTCTCGGCCCTGGAGGACTCCACCGTCCGGGTCCTCACCCATCCGGCCAACCTCGGCAAGGGGGCGGCCGTCCGCACGGGCCTGGGCAGCGCCCGGGGCGAGCTCGTGCTCATCCAGGACGCCGACCTCGAGTACGACCCCGACGACTGGCCGCGCCTGCTCGACCCGGTCATCAAGGGCAAGGCGCAGGTGGTCTACGGCAGCCGGTTCCGGGGGGAGCGCCGTGCCATGCGCCCCAGCCAGTGGCTCGGGAACCGGCTGCTCACCCTCACCGCCAACGTGCTGTACCGCTCGACGTTGTCGGACATGGAGACCTGCTACAAGCTCTTCGACCGCCGAGTCCTCGAGGGCATCACCATCGACTCCGACGGGTTCGACTTCGAGCCCGAGGTCACCGCCAAGGTGCTGCGGCGCGGCCACCACATCTACGAGGTGCCCGTCTCCTACACCGGACGCGACCCGTCGGAGGGGACCAAGTTCGAGTGGCGTGACGGCGTACGGGCCATCTCCGCCCTGATCCGCTATCGGCTCACGCGCCACGTCTGAGCTGGCCGTGGCGCGCTCGTCGACGTCGCCCGAGGGCACCGGCGCGGGGCCCGCCGAGGTGTCGGCCGTCGTCGTCAACCACGACGCCGGCGCCGTGTTGCTCGCATGCGTCCGCTCGCTGCGGGCCGAGGGGGTGCGCACGATCACGGTGGTCGACAACGCCTCCTCCGACGGCTCTCCCGAGGCGCTCGTACGCGCCGACGGCGACGTGCGCCTCCTGCGCACGGGGGCCAACCTCGGCTACGGCGCCGGTGCCAACCAGGGCATCGCCGCCAGCGACAGTGCGCTCGTGCTGGTGGCCAACCCCGACGTGGCCGTGCACCCCGGGGCGGTGGCGGCGCTCGCCGCCGCGCTCGGCGCCGATCCCACGCTCGCCATCGCCGGGCCCAAGATCCTCGAGCCCGACGGCACCCGCTACCCCTCGGCGCGGCGCTTCCCGTCCCTCGTGGACGCGGCCGGTCACGCCGTGCTGGCCGACCTGGCGCCCAACAACCCCTTCACCCGCCGGTACCGGATGGGCGACCTCGACTCCGCCGGCGGCGCGGCCGTGGCCGTCGACTGGGTGTCGGGGGCGTGCTTCATGGCCCGGCGCCGGGCCCTCGAGGAGCTGGGGGGCTTCGACGAGGCCTACTTCATGTACGCCGAGGACGCCGACCTCTGCTGGCGGGCCCGGCGGGCCGGATGGGGCGTGGCCTACGCCCCGCAGGCGGTCGTCACCCACCTCCAAGGGGTGTCGACGGCCCGGCGCCCCTTCCGCATGCTCGTGGCCCACCACCGGTCGGTCTTGCGCTTCGCGACGCGCACCGAGCGGGGCTGGCGCCGCCTGGCTCTGCCCGTGATGGCGGTGGTGCTCGCCGTCCGGCTGGGGATCATGTGCGGCCGGCAGGCGCTCCACGTGCTGCGTGGGGGGGCGCGCCCGGCCGAGTAGGGTTGCTGGCCGATCATGCCCAGGGGAGACACGGGAAGGTGGGTGCAGCGCGCCGGTCAGACCGGCGGTGGGCGCACCTATCGCGGGCAGATGCCCGTCAAGTGGTACATGAGCCTCGTCCTCATCTGCGTGCTGGGCGTGGCCCTCGTGGTCTACAGCCGCTACGAGCTCGGGCACCCCGCCACCGCCGTCCAGCCCGCCGCCAACAGCGCCCACTGGTACGCGGCGCTCGGCTTCGACGTCTGCGGGACGCCCCGCACCCAGCCCCTCCCGGCCAATCCCAACCTCACCGGCACCAACGTCCCGGGGATCCGCACCGACGGTGACGGCGTGATCCAGATCATCCCCACCTCGGCCAAGGACGCCGGCAACAACGCCACGCTGGCGCGCTTCGTGCAGACCTACCCCAAGCTCGTGCTCAGCTCGTCGAAGCTCGGGATCCCGGGGTCGCCCACCTACACCAACGGCCAGACCTGTCCCAAGGGCACGCCCCAGGCGGGGGCCAAGGGCTCCGTCAGGATCTTCGTGTGGTCGAGCTTCACCGGACCGGGGTCGAGCAAGGCGGTGACGTACACCAACCCGGCCGACATCAAGCTCGCCGACGGGCAGCTCATCACCGTCGCCTTCGGCAAGCCCGGCGCGGCCGCCGTCAAGCCCCCGACCACCGCCATCGAGGCACTCCTCAACGACCGCTCGGCGTCCGCCACCGGTTCCACCACCACGCCCAGCACGGCCACCTCGACCCCGGCGGCGACCACCACGACCGCCCCGGGAAGCACCACCACCCCCACGACCACGGCGCCGGCCTCGTCGACGACGGCGCCCAAGTCGACGACCACCACCAGAGCGCCTTCGACCTCGACCACCGCCAAGTAGTGCACGTGGTGAGAGCCGAGTAGTGAAAGCGGTCGTTCTCCTGGGCGGGGAGGGCACGCGGCTCCGACCGCTCACCTACACGACCCCCAAGCAGCTGCTCCCCGTGGTCGAGGTGCCCATGCTGGAGCGGGTCCTCGGCCATCTCGGCCGCTACGGCGTGGACGACGCCGTGCTGTCGCTGGGCTACCGGCCCGACGCGTTCACCGCCGCGTACCCCGACGACGTGGCGGCCGGCGTGCACCTGGAGTACGCCGTCGAGGCCGAGCCCCTCGACACCGCCGGGGCCATCCGCTTCGCGGCCCACAGCGCCGGGATCGCCGAGACCTTCCTCGTCGTCAACGGGGACGTACTCACGGACCTCGACGTCGGCGCCCTGGTCGCCTTCCACCGCGGCCACGGCGCCGAGGCCACGCTCCACCTCACCGCCGTCGACGACCCGTCGCGCTTCGGGGTCGTTCCCACCGACGCCGACGGGCGGGTGCTCGAGTTCGTGGAGAAGCCCCCCGCCGGCGAGGCGCCCACCAACCTCATCAACGCCGGCACCTACGTGCTCGAGCCCTCGGTGCTGGCCCGCATCCCCGCCGGGCGCCGGGCGTCGGTGGAGCGCGAGACGTTCCCCGAGCTGGCCGCCGTGGGCGCGGTCTACGCCTTGGCCAGCGACGCCTACTGGCTCGACGCCGGCACGCCCCTCGCCTACCTGCGGGCGAACACCGACCTCATCGACGGCACGCGTCCGGGGCCGCCCGCCCCCGGGTGCCGCCAGCTGGCGCCGGGGGTGTGGGGCCTCGGCGCCGCCGAGGTCCGGGGCGAGGTCGCCGCCCCGAGCTTCCTGGGGCGGGGGGCGGTGGTCGAGGCGGGCGCCCGGGTGGCGCGCAGCGTGGTGGGCGCGGGCGCGCGGGTGGCCAGGGGGGCCTCGGTCGAGTCGTCGGTGCTCCTGCCCGGCGTGCGCGTCGGGCCCGGGGCGAAGGTGGCGGGCTCGGTCCTCGGGCGGCGGGCGGTGATCGCCGAGAACTGCGAGATCTCGCCGGTGACGGTGGTCGGGGACGGGGTGGCGGTGCCCGCCGGCGAGCACCTCGTGGACGCCAGGGTGCCGGCGGAGATGGCGTCGTGAGGAGGGCATGGGCGTGCGCATGATGGTGACGGGCGGGGCCGGCTTCATCGGCTCGAACCTCGTGGACCGGCTGCTGGCGGAGGGGCACGCCGTCGACGTGGTGGACGACCTGTCCACGGGATCGCTCGCCAACCTGGCCGAGGCCCGTTCCGGGGGGTCGCGGTCGCTCACGTTCCACCAGCTCGACATCCGCTCGGGTGAGCTCGTCGAGGTCATGGCCCGCCGCCAACCCGACGTGGTCTTCCACCTGGCCGCCCAGGCCGACGTGCGGGTCTCGGTGGAGCGCCCCGACTTCGACGCCGAGGTCAACATCATCGGCACGCTGCACGTGCTCGAGGGGGCGCGCGCCGCCCGCTCCCAGCGGGTGGTCTTCGCCGCCAGCGGCGGCACCCTCTACGGCGAGTGCGACCCGAGCGAGCTCCCCCTCAAGGAGTCGCAGCCCCACAGGCCGCTGTCCCCCTACGGGGTGTCCAAGAAGTCCGCCATCGACTACCTGGCGGCCTATCGCGAGCTGCACGCCGTCGAGTTCTGCGCCCTGGCCCTGGCCAACGTGTACGGGCCCCGCCAGGACCCCCACGGGGAGGCGGGCGTGGTGGCGATCTTCGCCGACCGCCTGCTGCGGGGTGAGTCGGTCACGATCTTCGGGGACGGCGAGCAGACCCGCGACTTCGTGTACGTCGACGACGTCGTCGACGCCTTCGTGCGGGCCTCGGCACGGGGCGGCGGCCTGGTGCTCAACATCGGCACGGGCACCGAGGTGTCGGTCAACGAGCTGGCCCGTGTCATGGGCGAGCGCGCCGGGGTGACGGCCCCGCCGGTCACGGCCCCGGCGCGCGCCGGCGAGCTGCGGCGCAACGTCCTCGACCCCGAGCGCGCCTCCATCCACCTCGGCTGGCAGTCCTGGACGGCGCTGCCCGACGGGATCGACGGGGTCTTCGACTACACGCGGCGGCACTCGGCCGCCTGAGGCGCCTTCCCCCGAACCGCTCAGAGGCGGCGCGCCACGAAGACGAGCTCGCGCCCGGGGCGGTCGGGCGCGCCCCGCACGTCGGTGACCGCGAAGCCGGCGCGCCCGAGCGAATCGGCGACGTCGCCTCGTGGGCGGAAGCGAAGCGTCGAGTCCGAGGTGAGGACGGCGCCGTCGCCGGCGAAGACGGCGGTCGTCCGGAACGACACGAGGGGGAGGCGCACGTCGGTGAGCTCGACCCAGGTCTCCACGGCCCCTTCCCCCGGGACCTCGATGCGTCGGCGGGACTGGTCCTCGGTCCACTCCCGCCATCCCTGGCGCGCCGGGTCACGGGTCTCGAAGACCAGATGGCCACCACGGCGCAGCGCCCCGTGCGCACCGTGCAAGGCGGCGGCCCAGGCCTCGTCGGTCAGGAACACCTGGGCCACGTTGCCCGTCATGGTGGCCACGTCCACGTTGCCCGTCATGGTGGCCACGTCCACGGTGGCCACGTCCACGGTGGCC
>DATJBC010000171.1:0-15053 GCA_035515515.1 Acidimicrobiales bacterium | reverse complement strand
GGATGGGGGACCCGGTGCCGCCGATGTTCTGGTTCCGCGACCCCACCGGCCACACGCTCATGGTCGTCGAGCAGGCCTGAACGGGCCGAGCCTCTCGCCGGGGCGCCTCGTGCGGGTGCCCCGGCGTGGGGCCGCGCCGCTGTGTGCATCGGCACCCCTCGGTTCGTCCCCCCTGCACGGGGCAGCCCGGCCGGACCGGACGGCGCCGCCCGCCCGCCGGGAGCCCGGGACCAAATCCCCTGGTGGTGGCGCTCCCCCGGGATGACGCTGTAGTTGAGGAGCTCCGTCGGACGCGCCGCCCCGGGGGTGTGCGCACCGGCAGAACAGGAGACGATGTGCGATGAGAGAGACGAGCGAGATCGAGATCACGTTCGAGGAGGACAGTCTCCACACCGAGGCCCGCGCCTCGATCGTGCTGCGTGGCGCCACGTTCACGGGATGGGGCCGGGCGCGTCGCAATCCGAGCGACTCGAACATGCCCATGATCGGCGAGGAGCTGGCGACCGCACGGGCGCTCTCCGACCTCGCCCACAAGCTGGTCGAGGCGGCGGCCGAGACGATCAGCGAGGCGGAGGGACAGCCCGTCCGGCTGCAGGCCTGAACGGGCCGGGCGCCCCCGGGGGGCGGGGAGCGCCCACGGGCCCCGCGGCGCGACGGCTGTCACCTCGGGTCTCCGGCAGGTGTGGCCGTGCCCGCCGACGGCTCGGCGGCCCCCGGCAACTCGCTGACGAGGGCCGTCACCGGGGTGGGCGGGCCGGCGTCCTGCCCGTAGTGGTACTTGCCGCCGCGTAGCCACGACATGGCCGCCGCCATGAGACAGGCGCCGATGGCGAAGTCGAAGGCGGCGTGCAGCCCGTCGGCGAACGGCGCCGAGATGAGGGCCGGGAAGAAGCTGCGGCCCGTGAGGACCTGGGCCTGGTGGGCGGGCAGGTGCGCCAGGACCGAGCTCCCCACGAGGTGCTGGACCGGGTCGTACCCCAGGAAGGCGGCGAACAGGGTGGAGACCGGCGGCAGATGCGCCGCCGTGTCCGCCACGTGTGCGGGGACGCCGTGGGCCACGAGCCCGTGCTCGAGCGTCGCCGGCAGCTTGGAGGAGAGGCCGACGAGCATGAGGGTGAAGAAGATGCCGATCGAGAGCACCTGCGCGGCGTTCTGGAACGTGGCGTTCATGCCCGAGCCCACCCCGCGGTGCTCGGCCGGGAGGCTGTTCATGACACCGGCACGGTTGGGGGCGGCGAAGGCCCCCATGGCCAGGCCGTTCAGGAGCAGGATCAGCCCGAAGGCCCAGTACGAGAAGTCGACGGGCAGTGCCTCGAGGAGCAGGAACGAGCCGGCGGCCACGACCATGCCGCCCGAGGCGAAGGGCCGGGAGCCGAAGCGGTCCGAGAGGTAGCCCGACAGCGGTCCGGCCAGGAGGAACCCGGCGGTGAGCGGGAGCATGTAGATCCCCGCCCACAGCGGGGTCTGGCTGAAGCTGTAGCCGTGGCGGGGGAGCCAGATGCCCTGGAGCCAGATGATCAGCATGAACATGAGGCCCCCCCGGCCGACGCCGGCGAGCAGCGAGGACAGGCTGCCGGCGGTGAAGGCGCGGATCTTGAACAGCGGGAGCCGGAACATCGGCTCGGCCACGCGGTGCTCGATGAGGGCGAAGGCGACGAGCAGGGCCGCGCCCCCGATCAGGCAGCCGAGCACGAACGGGCTGGTCCACCCCATGGTCGAGTGCCCGTAGGGCTGGATCCCGTAGGTGATGCCCACCATGATCCCGATCAGCCCGAGTGCGAAGGTGATGTTCCCCGGCCAGTCGATGTGCGCGGTCGCCTGCCGCGGGATCTCGCGCAGCTTGCGGTACGCCCACACCGTCCCGAAGAGGCCGATGGGCACCGACACCAGGAAGATCAGGCGCCACTGGATGGGGGCCAGCACGCCCCCCAGGACGAGGCCGATGAACGATCCGCTGATCCCCGCCACCTGGTTGATGCCCAGCGCCATGCCCCGCTGGTCGTCGGGGAAAGCGTCGGTGATGATGGCCGCGGAGTTGGCGATGAGGAGCGCGGCGCCCACCCCCTGGAAGACCCGCATGACCACCAGCCACAAGGCGGCGGCCGTCCCGCTCATCCACGTGACCGTGAGGAGCAGCGAGAAGAACGTGTACACCGCGAACCCGAGGTTGTACATGCGCACCCGGCCGTACATGTCACCGAGGCGCCCCAGGCTCACGACGAGGACGCTGGTCACGATCATGAAGCTCAGGATCATCCACAGCAGGTAGAAGCTGTTGCCCGCGGCGAGCGGGTCGATGTGGATGCCGCGGAAGATGTCGGGGAGCGCGATCAGCATGATCGAGAGGTCGATCATCGACATGAGGACGCCCAGCGTGGTGTTCGACAGCACCACCCACTTGTAGCGGTCCGGGTCGTCCCGCCCGGCACCGGCGACCTTCCCGTCGCCCGCCGCCGCCCACCCGGTCCGGAAGCCCCTCCCGGGCCGGCCCAGGGCCGTGCTCAGGAGTTGCCGCATGGTGACGGGGAGAGCCACGCGCTGCACCTCACTGCGGTACCCATCCTTCTCGACGTTCCATCGGCCTTCCGGGAGGACGGGCCCTCGACGTCGACCGCGGCCCGCGTGGAGCAGCCTCTCGTGGTGTCGACCGTCCCCACGCGGGGACGTGGTCCGGGCCCGGCTCGGTTCGGACCATGATAGGGACGCTCCCGACACCGACGACGCGCGACGAGGTGCAGGCGATGCGGTCTCGGCTCCACCATGGCACCCGGTCCTGACCGGTCCCCGCGCGCCGCGCCGGCGGCCGGAGGGGCGGCCGCTCCCGGGCACCCGCTCACCGTGGCGCAGGTCGCCCGCATGATCGACCACTCCCTGCTGCGGCCCGAGCTCACGCCGGACGACGTCGCCGCGGGGTGCGCCCTGGCGGCGGCGCACGCGGTGGCCGGCGTGTGCGTCAAGCCGGCCGACGTCCCCCAGGCCGTGGCCGTGCTGGGCACCGCCGGGGTGCTGGCGTCGCCACCCGCCCCCGCCCACGCCCCCACGGTGGCGGTTTGCACGGTGATCGGCTTCCCCCACGGGGGCACGACCACCGCGGTGAAGGTGGCCGAGTCCCGTGACGCGCTCGCCGCGGGCGCCATCGAGCTCGACATGGTCCTCAACATCGGCCGCCTGCGGGGAGGCGGCCACGGGGAGGTCCTGGCCGAGGTGCGCGCCGTGGCCGAGGTCGCCCACGAGGCGGGTGCGCTCCTCAAGGTGATACTGGAGAACGCCTACCTCACCGACGACGAGAAACGGGCGGCGTGCCGGTTGAGCGAGGAGGCCGGCGCCCACTTCGTGAAGACCAGCACGGGCTTCGCGCCGGGCGGCGCCACGCTCGCCGACGTGATCCTCATGCGGGCCAGCGTCGGGCCGTCGGTGCAGGTCAAGGCGGCCGGCGGTGTCCGGACCCTCGACACCCTCCTCGCCATGGTGGCCGAAGGCGCCACCCGCTTCGGGGCGACGGCGACGGCGGAGATCCTGGCCGAGGCGGCCGTGCGCGCCGGGACCGGCTCCCTGCGCGTGCCCGACGCCTCGCACAGCACGTGACACCGACGCCGCGCCGCCGACGGCGCGTTACTCGATGCGCTCCCCCAGGACGCGCTGCGGAGCGTGCTCGAGGTCCTCGAGCGTGGCGATGAGCTTGGAGAAGGTCCGGTCGAAGTCGGCCGCCTTGCGGGCCCGTTTGGTGGGGTTGGCGTAGCTGATGATCTGGTAGCGGGCCATGGAGTGCCACGCTCCCCGGGCCTTCAGCGCGTCCTCCACCGCCTTGACGAGTGTGGCCGCCTCGAGGACCTGCTGCGCCCGGCCCTGGCGGACCCCGTATGCCTCCTCCAGCGGCCTGTCCAGGAAGCCGTCGCACTTCTTGAGGATGGGCTCGAAGGCGCTGCCGGCCAGGCGCCCCGAGCCCTCGTACGCCAGCCCCAGCGTCACCAGGTGCGCGTGCTCGATCGCATCGACCAGCTCCCCACCGTCCTCGGCCTCGAGGGGGCTCTCCTCCAGGACCTCCCGGTAGATCGACAGGGCGATGGCCGAGCGCTCACGGATGTTGAGGGCCTGCTCGACGTTGAGGCTCATCATCTTCCGGGCGAGTTCCCCGGGCACGACGACCACCGGGAACTCCTTCAGCCCGAGCTCGAGGCCCACCTGGTAGCGGTGCTGCCCGTCGATGATGAGGTACGTCCCGTCCCGCTCGACGGCGGTCACGGGCGTGACGAAGCCCATCCGCTGCATCGAGGCGGCCAGCGCCTTGAGGTGCGCCGGGCGGGCCTTGCGCTGGTGCCCGATCACCGACAGCTGCCGGGCGGGCACCATCTTGATGGTGATGTTCTGGCGCTTGATCGGGTCCCGCAGCGCGAGCTCGCCGGGCACGCCGACAGCGTAGGAGATGGGGCACGACGCCGCCCGGGCGCGGACGGCCGCCGGCGCCTACAGGGCCCCGATCTGTCCCAGCAGGCTGACGGCGTCGGGGTAGCTGCGCCAGTGCGTGATCAAGCCGTCGGGCGACACCTGCACCACGACGGCCTCGCGGATGGAGATCGTCCTCCCGGTGGGGGGCCGCCCCAGATAGGGCCCGGAGTGCACGGCGCTGAAGACCACCTCGGCCACGGCGACGTCTCCCGCTTCGGTCCACTGCACGGGGGCCCACCGCAGCTCGCTGAACGCCTCCGAGAACTCGGCGAGGTTGTGCCAGAAGTCGGCTCGGTTGTCGAACGTCAACGGGCCGTCGTGGACCTGGACGTCGTCGGCGACATAGGACGCCGCCCCCGACAGGTCGCCGGCGCCCATCCTGGCCCACACCGCCTCGAGCGTGTCCCTCGCTGATCCCACGTCGTCCTCGCAGTGCGCTTGTGTGCCGCAGCGGTGGAAATACCTGGTGGTTTTCACGCTATCGTGCCGTGTCGGGCCCACTTAGGATCGGCCCGGCGGGATGTTCGAGGCGCTGGGGGGGACTGGGCCTCGCGGCGGATGCTGCTCGTGTGCGGGACGTGCCGCACCGTGCGACCGGTGCCGCCGCGTGGAGGTCCGTCGTGGCCGGCCGATGGAGGACCGTGACCATGCGACGCACGATGAGCATGACGAGGATGCAGATGGCCCGGAGTGGGACGTCCGGGAACGATCGTGTGCGGTGCGGACGCCGTCGCACCCGGGTGGCCGGGGGGGTGCTGGCGGGAGCCGTGGGGATCGCCCTCGTGGCGGGTCTGGCGTCTCCCGCCTTCGCGGCACCCACACTCTCGGCGTCGCCCGGCAGCGGGCTCGCCAACGGGCAGAGCGTCACGCTCACCGGGAGCGGCTTCACGAAGTCGTCCATCGGCAACGTGCTCGAGTGCAACAGCGACGCCAACCAGCCGACGGTCCACCTCGGAGGCGTCGTCAACTCGGACGTGCCGGTGGGCTGCATCCCGCCGTCGCTCATGAAGCTGGTGAACACCGACGCCAGCGGCAACGTCTCCACCACGTTCACGGTCATGACCGGGGTCCTCGGGCCGCCGTGCGGCCCCAGCCCGGCCGCGGCCACCTGCCCCGCCACCGACTCGGCGGGACAGCCCCCCGCCACCGACGCCGCCAAGTACCCCTGTCCGCCCACGGCCGCCCAACAGGCCGCCGGCGACACCTGCACGCTGACCTACGGCGACGCCACGGGCGAGAGCGGCAGCGCCACCATCCTCCTGGGCACCGAGGCGGCACCGTCGGCCACGCCCACCTCGGCGGCACCGACCGCCACCACGAGGCCGCCCACCACCACCGCACCACCCCGGGCCCCCGCGGCGGCCGCCGCGACGGCGGCGCCGGCCACGTCGAGCTCGACGCTGGCCGCCACCGGGCCCGGCACGGGCCTGTGGGTGATCGCCCTCGCCGGCCTGGTCCTCCTCTACCTGGGCGCGGCGATGCTCGGCCTCGTGGGAGGCCGGCGGCCACGTTCGTGGCTGGCCCGGGCCCGCCCGCGCCGTGGCGACGCGGCCCGCGAGGCCCTGTGGCTCGCCGGCCGGGAGCCGGGGGGGCCGCGCCGTGACGGGGCACCACCGTTGTGGGCCGCCGGCGGCGGCCCGGCGCCCCGCTAGCGCCAGGGGACGGCGGCGGGCGGCGGCAGGCCGAAGAGCCCCGCGGCGTTGCCCCCGCAGACGGCGCGCACCATGTCCGCCAGCCGGTCGGTGTCCGCCGGGTAGAGGCCGGCCTCGACCTCCCGGCCGATGACGTCGCACAGGACCCGGCGGAACACCTCGTGGCGCGTCATGGAGAGCATCGAGCGCGCATCGGCCACCATGCCCATGAAGCCGGCCAGCTGGCCCACCCGGCCGAGCTCTTCGAGTTGGCGGCGGATGCCGCCCTCGTGGTCGTTGAACCACCACGGCGGGCCCCACTGGACGGCGCCGTCCACGCCGGGGAGCGAGAAGGCGCCCGCCATAGCGGCGAAGAGGGCGTTGTCGGCGGGGTTGGCGTTGTAGAGCACCACCCGGGGCAGGATGCCCTCCGCCTCGAGGGACCCGAGGAACCGGGCCAGCCCGGGCGCCTGCCGGCCGTCCCCGATGGCGTCGGCGCCGGCGTCGGGGCCGAGGGCGGCGTGCAGCCGGGGCGACACGTCGCGCCGCGCGCCGAGGTGCAGCTGCAGGACGCACCCGTACACGTGGGCGAGGCGCCCCGCCAGGTGCAGCACCTCACTGGTGAGCGCGGCGCGCTCGTCGGCGCTCGCCCGCCCGCCGTTGCGGACACGCCGGAGCGCGGCGTCGGCGCGGGCGCCGTCCCGGGGGTCGTCGGGGACGGCGTCGAGGCCGTGGTCGCTCGCCCGGCCCCCGGCGTCGACGAAGTGCCCGTAGCTGCGGCCCAGCGCCTCGGTCAGCGACTCGAGGTCCTCGATGGCCACACCCACCCGGCCGCCCAGGCGATCGGCCCAGCTGCCCCAGGCCGCCGGGTCGTCGAGCAGGCGGTGCGCGGCATCGGGGCGCCAGGTGGGCACCACGGGGACGGCGCCGCCCGTGCCGAGCTCGGCCGCCACGGTCCGGTGGGGTGCGAGGTCGTCGCCGGGGTCGTCGGTGGTGGCGAGGACCGCCACCGTGAACCGGACCAGGAGGCGGCGCGCCGAGCACGCCGGGAGCTGTCTGTTGGCCTCGTCCCAGATCTCGCGGGCGGTGGCCGGCGAGAGCGCCACGTCGATGCCGAAGACGCGGCGCAACTCGAGGTGGGTCCACAGGTACAGCGGGTTGTGCAGGAGCCGGGGCACGGTGCGCGCCCAGGCCGCGAACCTGTCCCAGGGGTCGGCGTCCCCGCTCACCAGCTGCTCGTCGACGCCCGCCGTGCGCATGGCCCTCCACTTGTAGTGGTCGTCGTCGAGCCACAGCTCGGCCAGCGTCTCGTAGACCCGGTCCCGGGCGATGTCCCGGGCCGGGAGGTGGGTGTGGACGTCGACGACGGGCTGCGAGGCGGCCACGTCGTGGAACAGCCGGCGTGCCGTGGCGTTCGAGAGCAGGACGTCGTCGTGCAGGAAGCGACCGGTGGCGCCGGCACCCCGGCGCGCCGGCACCCCCTCGCTCACACCGCGTCCCAGGTCGCCACGAGCCGGCGGCAGGACCGCAGGATCCCACCGACCGGCTCGCTCGCCTCGACGACCGTGAGGTTCGGCAGCCGCGACACGAGGACGGAGAGGGCGGCGGTCATCTGGCGGCGCGCCAGGTAGGAGCCCGGGCAGAACTTCGAGCCGAAACCGAACGTGAGCGTGCCTCGCTGGTCACGGTCGGGGTCGAAGCGGTCCGGATCGGCGAAGACCTCGGCGTCGCGGTTGGCGCCCGCGATGGCGCACAGGGCGATGGACCCCGCGGGGAGCTCGGTGCCCGCCACGACCCCGGCCTCGGCGATGATCCTCGGCAGCACGGCCACCGGAGGCTCGTAGCGCAGCGCCTCGACGACGAGCCGCTCGCACTCCTGGGTCCCCTGGCGCGCCCGCGCCACCAGCTCCGGCCGGCGCAGCACGTGGAACAGCAGGTTGCTGAGCCCGTCGGCCGTCGTCGCCGCCCCCACGACGTAGAGCAGCCGGATGTGGTTGACGATCTCGTCGTCACTGAGGCCCACCCCCTCGTCCCGGTGCGCCATGAGGTGCGACAGGACGTCGGAGCCGCCCCCCGCCCGGCGCTCGGCGATGATGGGCGCCAGGAATTCGAGGACCTCCCGGCGGGCCGCCTCGGCCGCGGCCGGGTTCACCGGGTGGGAGAGCAGGGCGGCGGTCCAGGCACGCTGGCGCTCCTCGCTGCCCATGGGCAGGCCGAGCTTGCGCGAGATGGCCCACAGGGGCAGCACCGACGCGAACGAGACCACGAGGTCGGCCCGGCCCTCGGGGGCGAAGCGGTCGACGATCTCGTGCGCCAGGGGCACCAGCTGGTCGTCGATCCACTGCGACACCGCCTGGGAGCGGAAGGCCGGTGTGGTGAGGCGGCGCATGCGGTCGTGGTCGTCGCCGTCCATCGAGATGAACGTGGGCCCCACGGCGGGCTCCACCATGAACTTGTAGGACGTGCCCCCCGGGAAGCTGAGGTGGTCCGCGAAGAGCGTCTTGAGTGCGTCGAAGCGGGCGATCACCCGGGCCGGCATGCCGAGGACCACGGCTTCGGGCGGGACGGGCTGGGCCCGGGCCCAGGCGAGCGCACGATGCAGCTCGTCCCCCGCCACGGGGTCTGCGATCAGGTCGACCCCGAACTGCCTCGGCTGCACCGTCGAAGTCTAGGTTCCGTCCACCGTCGGCCCCCCCGAGCACCTGCCGCTCACGACGCGCCCGGCTGCGAGAGACTCTGTCACCCACCCGAGACCGGCGAGCCCGGAAGGGGAGCCCGCAGCCCGTGCGCATCGGTTGGTCCATCCTGGCGGCGGCGCCGCCCACGGCCGCCCGGCACCATGCACGACTGGGCGTACCCGTCCTCGGCCTGATCGTGCTGGCAGCCGTGGTCTACGGCATCGTCCGCCTGTCGCGGCGCCGTGGCGCCGGCACGCGCCCGGCGCGGCACGAGGCCGGGCCCGGCGAGGGCCGGCCGCAGACCGGCGCGGAGCCGGCCCCGCGGGCATCCACGGGTGCGACGGCCCCGGGCCCGGCGCGGGAGCGGCCGGGCACCGGCGCCCCGGCACCGCCGAGACCATGGCCTCCCCTCGGGCCCCCGCCCGCACCCGGCCACGAGGGCGACGACGGGCGGGGCTCCCCGCTGCCCACGTGGCCGCTCGTCGCCACCAGGCTGCTCGAGCTCCGCAAGCGCCGCGGCCTCATGACGGCCGTCCTCGTGCTCACCGTCGGGCTGCCGGTGATCGTGCTGGGGATCCGCCTGCTGTTCCACCTGATCTCCCCCCACAGCTACGGCCCGGCGGGCAGCCCGAGCGTGTTCTCCGGGCTGATGGCCCCCATGGCGGAGTTCGGGTTCATCATCGCCGCCACCCTGGGGGCCACGGCGGGGACGACCGACCTGGCCGACGGCGTGTTCCGGCACCTGGTGGTGACGGGCCGGTCCCGCCTGGCCCTCTACCTCGCCCGCCTGCCCGCCGGGCTGGCCGTCGTCCTCCCCCTGGTGGCCGCGGGCTTCGCCTTCCTCTGCCTGATGACGGCCTTCGCCAGCGCGCCGCCACCCGCCGCCCTCAACGAGAACGGGGTCGCCGTCCCGCTGCACCTCGACAAGGCCCAGCTGGGGCGCTGGCTCCTGGCACACCCCGAGCAGGCGGCGGGTGCCTTCTCCGTCGGCCCCAACGGCGTCCGCCTCAAGCCCCGGGGAGGCGTGGAGCCGACGCCGGTGTCCCCCGCCGACGTCGGCAGCTTCGTGCGGCACCACCTCGACGCCGCCTACAGCCGCTACTACGACGACGAGCTCGCAACGCTCATCCCGGCCACGAACGAGATGGTCAAGATCGGCCTGTGGCTCGAGCTCGAGGTCGCCGTGGGCTGCGTCGTGGGCCTGGGGCTGGGCTCGCTCATCGGCCAGCGGATCGTGGCGACCATCCTCATGATCGCGCTCGAGATCATCCTCACGCCGATCCTGGCCAACGTGCAGATCCCCCACTTCGTGAACGGGCAGCGCGTCATCGTGGGCGTGGCCATGGACCAGCTGCGGCCGGCGGGGCTGGCGGTCGCCGGCGGGCGGCGCGTCTTCGGCGGGCGTGGCGCGCTGGGCATACCCCCCATGCCGACGTGGGCGATGATCGCGGTCATCGCGGGCTGGATCGTGGGGTGGTCCGCGATCGGGGCCTGGCGCATGGCCACTCGCGACGCCTAGCGGGTCACCCGTCCTCACGCGCGCCCGCGGCGAGGCCACGCGGGTCCCGTCAGGCGTCGTCGCGCTCGGCCACCCACACCCCCGGCGTCGACTCGCGCCAGCGCAGACGGGGCCCGGTCCTCGCCGCCGCCTCCTGGGCGGCCTCCAACGAGGGCCAGTCGCCCCGGTGTCCGTCGGCGTAGAGGGCACAGCGCGCGTTGGCGTGGACGACGATCACCGCCTTCACGCGTACGCCCCGGCTCCCGCCGTCCTCGTGGCGCGACGCCGGGCCGGGCGCCACCGCCGGCCGCGCCGTGCGCGCAGGCCCGGGCTCCTGTCCCGGGCGGGCGGGACGAGCTCGCTTGCGCTCCAACACCTCCACATGGGCCATCATTGACAATGCGCCTCCTCCGTCGAATAGGACCCGGGACTCATTTCCGCGCCTGGTCCGGCACGGCGTCGACGAAGCGGCCGTGCGTGAGGAGCCCGACGCTGCCCACGACCTGGCGCCCGAGGAGCTCCAGGAAGAGGTCCACGAGATCGGCCGCCAACTGGGTCCCGCGGGCGGCGGTCAACCGGCCCACCGCCTCCTCCTGGCTGAGCGCCGGCCGGTGCGGGCGAGCCGCCCGCATCGAGGCGAACGTGTCACACACGCTCAGGATCTTGGACTCGACCCGGATCTGGGCCCCGGCGAGCCCCCTCGGGTAGCCGGTTCCGTCGACCCGTTCGTGGTGCTGCCCGATGATCTCGGCGATCTCCCTCATCCCCGGTGCGCACGAGACGATGAGCTCTCCCTGACTGGGGTGGTCGTGCAGGTGGACCCAGTCGTGGCCGTCGAGGGGGCCGCTCTTGGTCAGGATGTGCAGCGGCACGGCGACCTTCCCCACGTCGTGCAGGCGGCCGGCGAGGTCGCAGCGCCGCTGGGTGGCCTCGTCCAGGCCCAGCTCCGCCGCCATCGCCACGGCCCAGCGGGCGATGGCGCTGCCGTGCTCGACGGGGGCCTGGTAGACGTCGACGCGATCGGCGAGCGCCTCGAGATAGTCGACCACGGGGTCGACGCGTCCCCGCCGCAGGAAGGTGGGCAGGGGGTCGAACCGGCCGGCCACGAGCCGGGACCGGCCGGCGCTCTTGGCGGCGTACAGCGCCCGGTCGGCCCCCGCTACGAGCTCGGCGGGGGTGGACACATGGTCCGGATAGGTGACGACACCGCCGGACGCCGTGATCAACAGCTGGAGCCCCTGCTCGGGCGAGAAGGGGGCGTCGTTGACCGCCGCCATCATCCTCGACGCCGCGGTCTCGGCGGTGCCCGACGACGCACCCGCCAGGAGCACGGCGAACTCCTCGCCCCCGTAGCGCGCCAGCACGTCCCCGGCACGGGTCTCGGCGGCCAGACGCGCCGCCATCTCGGCCAGCACGCGATCGCCGGTCGGATGCCCGTAGCCGTCGTTCACCGACTTGAAGTAGTCGATGTCGAAGAGGATGAGGCTCAGAGGGTCCCCCGAGCGCAGCGAGCGGGCGCACTCGGTCTCCAGGTGGGCCTCGAAGTACCGGCGGTTCCGGAGGCCGGTCAGCTGGTCCGTGACGGCCATGTCCCTCTGTCGTCCCGCCGCCAGTGAGAGCCGGACGATGACGAGGCCGAAGAGGATGGCCGTGCCCCCGGCCACCACGAACAGCACGTACCTCGTGTTGCGACCCTCCTCGAGCAGCAAGATGGCCGGGACGGCCACCGCCGCCAGCCCCAGCCCCAGGTAGCGGGACACGACCCCGCCCTCGCTCGCCGATACCGGGACGTCGAGGTCGGTCATGGTCGGATCCAGGGCGCACGCCCCGACGAGCAGGTAGTAGGTCGCCCACATGCCGTCGAGGAAGTTGCCCGGGTGATACGTCCCGTGGACCTGCTGCAGGGCGTAGAGGGTGTCGGTGGCGAAGAGCAGGATGAGCGCCGCCCCCAGGAGCCAGAAGGACCGGGGCCTGCGGCCCGATCCCACGAGCAGCCACATCCCCACGGCCAGCACGGCGAGGTCCAGGATCGGATAGGCCGCCGACGTCGTGCGGAACAGCAGGCTCTGGCCGGCCGTGGTCACCGAGGGGTCGATCACGAAGATCCACGAGAGCATGGCGGCCGTCGTGGCCAGGATGCCTGCGTCGATGACAGCGGAGCGGTCGGTGCCGGGGCTCCGCCGGCGGATGAAGATGAGGACGGCGGCGATCAGGGGCGGGTAATGGAGCACGTACAGCAGGTCCGAGACCGACGGGTACTGGTTGAACCCCAGAAGGTCGTGCCGGATGTAGAAGGTCAGGTCGGCGGCGGCGTACACGATCTGATTGGCGGCCACCAGGTACCAGCCGAGTGGCCGCTGCGGCCGGTGGCGCCGGATGCCCACCAGGACGGCGGCGCCGGCCGACACGCCGATGAAGCAGAACAGCGAGACCTTCACGGCCGCATTGGGCCCGCTCACCCCCCCGGGGAGGAGGTAGTAGGCGAGCAGGACCAACTCGCCACCGATCAGGTAGAGGGCGGCGGTCCAGGGGCTCCCGCGGCGCGCGCCCACGGCACCCGGTCCTGCCACCTGACGCGGTCCACTCACGACCAGGGCATCGGACGGGCTCCCCGGGCCCATTAGGGCCGAAAGGCCCATTCTCCGTGACGCGAGCGCCGACGGCCCCACGTGAGAGCGCTCCCGGACCTCGAGCAGCGTCTGCGCAGAGCATCTGACGCTGTCCTGCGGGAGACCCTTCGTCCTGCAGCACCGGCAAAGTAGAGTGCGCCCGTGTCGATGCAGCAGCCATCGGGCACGGTGACCTTCCTGTTCACCGACATCGAGGACGCCACGCGACTCTGGGAGGCCACACCTGCGGAGATGGCCGCAGCGGTCCAGGCGCACGGTGCCATCGTCCGCTCCACGATCGAGCGCCGGGGCGGCTACGTGTTCGACACCGGGGCGACGGCTTCTGCGCCGCGTTCTCGTCTGCGCTGGACGCAGTCACGGCTGCCGTTGAGTCGCAGCGTGAGCTCGTAGGCGATCACGCCGTCCCGTTCGCCGTCCGCATGGCGCTGCACACGGGTGAGGCCGTCGAGCGCGACGACGGCTACGTCGGGACAGAGGTGAACAGGGCCCCGCGGCTGCTGGCCCTCGCGCACCGGTCGGCAGGTGCTCGTTTCCGACACGGCCGAGGGCCTGGTGCGCAGCCGACATCCCTCCGTCCCCTGGGCGACCACCGTCTGCGGGCGCTTCGCGGCACGATCCCGGTGTTCCAGGTGGTGGCCGACGGGCTCCCATCGGAGTTCCCCGTCCTGCGCAGCGTCGAGCACTTCGCGGGCAACCTCCCACGCCAGGTCAGCTCGCTCGTCGGGCGCGACGGTGAGGTCGATCGTGTCGCCGAGATGGTGCGGTCCCAGCGTCTGGTCACGCTGACCGGTGTCGGTGGCGTCGGCAAGACCCGGTTGGCCGTCGAGGTCGGCACCGAGCTCGCCGAGGAGTTCGACGACGGCGTGTGGATCTGGCCTCGGACCCACGCGAAACGACCGGGGGGTGATGTCGGCCATCGACTCCCCGGTCGTAGGGGCCCAGCCCGTTGAGGGCTCAGGCTGCCTTGGATGTCGGCCGGGTCCTCGGAGTCCCACGGTGGGCGGGAACCGCCCTCGTGGGCCGGTGCACAGGCCGCATCACCTCGAGCACGCTGTCAACGAACGCGTGCTGTGCCCTGAGGAGCTCCTCCGTGAAATCGAAGGATCCCCTCACCAGCTGGCGAACGACCGGCATCTCCACCGGCAGAGCCTCACCGACGGCCTTGGCCCACTTCCTCGCGGCCTCAAGGACCGCCTCCTCCATCTTGCGGACGGTCTCGAGAGCCTCCGCTTCCACGTTGTGTTCATGAGCCGTTGCCATTCAACTCACCTCCCTTCGAGGGAAGGCCATTCACCTACTCACCTACTTACAGCGTGCGCCGCGCGCCGGCAAAGAAATAGAGCCAAAAGACTCTGGCCTTCAGAGCCAACTCCGCCAACGGGCGGGAACGGGCCTCGCGCAGTTCCTCGCACCCGGTCCCCAAGCCGGGGAAGGCGTCGACCACCCACGAAGGGTCTGGCGTCCGGGCGGGTGCGGCGCCGGAGGGTTAGGGTACGGACGTTCCGCAGCCGTCGGCGCAAGTGGGAGCTCATGGGCGTAGGCGAACGTCGTGTGGCAGCCCGCATCGGCACCGTCGCCGATGCCCGGCGCCTGGCGCGGCGGCGGCTGCCCGGGCCCGTCTGGGACTACATCGAAGGCGGGGCTGGCGCCGAAGCCACCGTGCAGGCGAACGTCGACGCCTTCGGCCTGGTCCAGTTCCGGCCGCGCATGGCGGCCAGCCCGGGTGTCCCCGCTCCCGATCTCAGCACGAGAGTCCTCGGCACCGACGTGTCGATGCCCCTGTTGCTCAGCCCCGTGGGCTTCACGCGCATGATGGACCCGGCCGGGGACGTCGCGGCGGCACAGGCGGCCGCCGCGGCCGGGACCGTGGTCAGCCTGAGCTCTCTCTCGGGGCACTCCATCGCCGAGGTGGGAGAGGCCGGCGCCGGGCCGGCGTGGTTCCAGCTCTACATGCTGGGTGGCCGGGCGGGCGCCGAGCAGCTGGTCGACCGGGCGAAGAAGGCCGGCTACCGGGCGTTGCTCGTGACCGTGGACACGCCGATCCCCGGCAACAGGGAGCGGGACCTGCGCCACGGGCTGTCGCCACCCCTGCGGTTGGACCGGCGCACGATCCTGAAGATGCTGCCCCGCGTGGTGCGTCACCCTCGGTGGCTCCTCGACACCGCCCGCG
>DATJBC010000170.1:0-18905 GCA_035515515.1 Acidimicrobiales bacterium | reverse complement strand
TGGGGGCTACGGCCGCCGCTAGCGTCGGGCTCCGTGACCCTGCGCGCCGTGCAGACCCGGTTCTTCAAGGCCTTCGCGCGGGTCCACACCCCGCTCATGGCGAGGACCCGGGGGTGGCCGTCGCACATCGGCAACAACAAGCGCTTCCTCGTCCTCGTCACCCGGGGACTCCGCAGCGGGCAGGCCCGCAAGGTGGTGCTCCTGTACATGCCCGACCCCGGCGGCTACGTGGTGATCGCCTCGAACTTCGGTGGCGAGCGGCCGCCGGCGTGGTGGGCGAACCTCCGGGCCGGCCCCGGGGCCGAGGTGCACGTGTCGGGGAAGGCCCGGGCCGTGCGGGCCCGGCTGCTCGAGGGCCCCGAGCGCGAGGCGGTGGTGGCCCGGGCGGTGCGCTACAACGCCCAGTGGCGCCGCTACTTCAGCGTCGTCGAGCGGGAGTTGCCCGTGGTGCTCCTGGAGCCCGCCCCCGGCTGACGCCTCACCAGTCGGCCCACCCCGCGGGCGTCACCGAGCCGGTGATGGTGCGGGGGTCGACGGGCTGGCGGGAGTCGGAGGCCTCGTACACGGCGAAGCACAGCTGGAGCACCTTGGCCGCCTCGGCCGCCGACAGGGCGGGGGTGGTCCCCGCCAAGAGGGCGTCCACGAAGTGGGCCGAGGACCGCCGGAAGCCCGTGCCCCAGTCGGCGTCCACGTCGACGGGGCCGAACTCGGTCAGGGTGCGCTCGTTGTCCTTGCCCTGGTAGAGGACGACGGGAGCGAGGTCGAGCATCTCGCCGGTGGCTCGGGTCACCCACAGGAAGCCGGACTCGCCCTGCACCTCGAAGAACTCGTCGGCGCCGTAGTACGCCGAGCGCATCCACATGTCCCGGGCGTACTGGACCTCCATCATGCCGAGCAGGTCGGGGTCCTCGTACTCGAAGATGACCATGCACGGCTCGAAGAAGAGGTCCTTGCGGCGCACCACCGCCTGCACCGACACGATGTCCTGGTCGACCAGCCACAGCGCCATGGCGTACTTGTGCACCATGTCGTCGAAGAGATGTCCCCCGGGGCTGCGGGCGTCGAGGCGCCAGCCGTATCCCTCGGGGCGCAAGGCGGCCTGGAAGGCGGAGTCGGTCTGGCCCACGACGGTGCGGATGCGCACCCCGATGGGGCGGCCGATGGCGCCGTCGGCGATCATCTTCTTGGCCAGCTCCAGCGGTGGGTAGTGGACGAAGCACTCGCTCACCCGCAGGGCGAGGCCGGTCTGCTCAGCCAGCTTCCCGAGGGCCTGCGCCTCGTCGACGGTGTTGGTGATCGGCTTCTGGACCGACACGTGCTTGCCCGCTTCGAGGGCGCGCGACACGTGGTCGTGATGGAGGTGGGTGGGCGTGAGGATCTCCACGGCGTCGATGTCGGGGTCGGCCAGCATGGCGTCCAGATCGGTGTAGACCTTGGGCGCGCCCCAGCGCTCGGCCGCCTCGCGGGCCACGGGCTCGTCCACGTCGCACACCGCCACGACGTCGCAGCGGGGATGCTCGAGGTAGCCGGCCACGTTCATGTCGGCGATGTTGCCGGCCCCCAGCACGCCCAGGCGCACCTTCTCCGCATCCACCCTGGCCGCCATGGTCCCCCCTTCCGTCCGCCTCGGCACCGCCGCGTGCCCGGTCCCTCTCGGCGCCACGCCCCCACAGGCGCCGGTCGCCGGAAGGCTCACGAATGTAGCGGCCATCGCTGCGGCGGGGCAGGCCTTGCTGCGTGGCGGCCCCGTGGGCAGGTGCCGGTGGGGTCGTCAGGCCGCGGGGGCGCTCACATAGGAGCGGGCCAGCGCGTCGTCGACGAAGCGGCGTACCGTCGTCGACCAGTAGAAGCCGACGTGGCCACCGGCGTAGGTGGCCAGGGCGGGCCGGCCCCAGTGCAGCCACAGCTTCCGGGCATGCCCGAAGGTCGACATGCGGTCGGCCAGGCCGGCGAAGATGAAGCGCCGGTCGTAGGGGACCTTGCACGGCATGGACAAGGGCGATGCCACCCGGTGGACCTCGTCGGCCGCCGGGCCCAGCACCCCGTGCACGTCGGCCAGACGGGCGATGTCGGGCGGGCTGTGGCGGCGGAAGAGATGGGGGAGGTCCACCACCGGGATCCCGGCGATCACGCAGGAGAGGTCGTCCTCGACCGCGGCGACGATGGAGGCCACCAGCCCGCCGAGCGAATACCCCATGACGCCCACCTGCTCGGCGCCGTATTCCTCGCGCAGCCAGCGGATGACCCGGCGCACGTCCCAGGCGGCCTGGGCCACGCCGTGGAGGCTGTCCACCATGTCGATGGTCATGAGGTCCTCGCCCCGGACCCGGCCCGAGGCGCGGGGCCCGTGCATGGGCAGGACCGGGATGGCGACGTTGAGGCCCCGCCGCACGAGCTGCCCCGCCCGGAAGGCGCGCAGGTCCACCGCCGGGTTGCTGCCCATGCCCAGCCCGTGGGCGCACACCAGCCACGAGCGGCTGCGCGCCCCGGCGTCCCGTGCCACCCAGGTGTGCACCGTGCGGTTGGCGGTGTGCGCCAGCCAGCGGTCTCGTCCGGGCTCGAAGATCTCCGGCACCCAGCCGCTCTCGAAGCTGGCGTGCTCGTACTGCGTGCCGGCACGGTGCTCGGTGCGGAGGTCGACGTGGGCGGGGGCCGGCGGATCGCGGTGGTAGGCGGCAGGCTCCTCCAGCCACCCCCGCTCGGCGAACAGCGCCCGCAGGAGGCTCACGTCCACCGCCGCCGCCGCATAGTCGTGCTCCTTGGGGAGGAGGCCGGGGTGCTTGAGCACGGCGATGAGGATCTCGTCCAGATAGGCCTGCAGGGCGAGCCCGGGGGTGGTCCGCACCGGCACCACGCTGTCGTCCATGGGCGCGGTGGCGCTGCGCGCCCGGCTGCGGGCGAGGAACGACGCCACGCTGGGCGCCGCCCGCAGGACCCCCGTCAGGCGGGGGTCGCCTGCCAGGTTGCGCGCCCCGAGGACGGTGCGGATGGCCATCCTGCCCACCGACGCCAGCGAGGGCAGGGTGATCGGCGCCGTCCCCGCGCTCTCCCCGCTGGGCGTCCCGGGCGCCGCCTGCACCCACAGCGCCGTCGCGGTGCCGGGGGCCGATGGCCGCCCGCCTCCCGCCCGGCTGGCGAACCACAGCCCGTCGACGGGCGGCACGACGCCGGCGGTGCCCCGCGCCGGGCCCGTGCCGGTGGCGCCGTTCCCCGACGCGCCGTTGCGCCCGGCAGCGGTACCGGCCACGCCGTTGCCCCCCATGCCGTTCCCCGATGTGCCCTTCCTGGCGGCGCCGTTCGCCACGACGCCGTTCACGGTCGCACCGTGCAGCGTGCCGCGTTCGAGGGCACCGCGCTCGAGGGTGCCGTCGGCGAGCGAGGGGTCGATGAAGATGGGTTCTGTGTGGTCGGCGTCGGCGGCGTTAGCGACGAGGTGCATGGGCCTCGTCAACGGTGGAGACGCCGCCAGCCCCACCCCGGATCCCGCACCCGCCGGCTGCCCCACCCACAGCGATTCCCCCATGTCCGGAGCCTACGGCGTTCGACTGCGAAGATCGTGGTTCTTGGTGGCCGGCCGGTCCTCTGGCCGGCGCGGGCCCGGCAGCTCGGGTTACGAGGCGCGCTCGAGGATGACGACTGGGATGCGGCGGTCGGTGCGCGACTCGTACTCGGCGAAGCCCGGGTCGTCGCGCTTCTGCGTCTCCCAGATCGGCTCGCGCTCGTCGTCACGCGCCACCCGCGCCACCACTCGCACGTTCTCGGTGCCCCCCTCGACCACGGCGTTGGGGTGCGCCACGAGGTTGTGGTACCAGGCGGGGTTCGTGGGTGCGCCCCCCTGGGAGGCGAAGACGGCCAACGAGTCGCCGACCCGCTGGTACATCATCGGCGACACGCGCTCGCGGCCGGTCCTGGCCCCCGTGTGGTGCAACAGGAGGACGGGTGCGCCTTCGAACCGCCCACCGACCCTGCCACCGTGGGCCCTGAACTCGTCGATGACGTGGCTGTTGAAATCTTCTGCCTCGGTCACGGCCCTCCTCTCACGGGCCCGCCGCACAGAAGGGTAACGGCGGGCCGGGAGGGGCTATTTCCCCTCGGCCGACCAGGCTGCCTGCGGATCGGTGTAGGTCTTGACCTCGATGGCGTTGCCACTCGGGTCGCACACCATGGCCTTGTGCTGCTCACGCGGGGTGCCCACATGGTCGGCGGCCGGCTCGCGCACGAAGGGCACGCCCTCGGCCCGCAGCCGCGCCACCAGCTCCCGCCACCGGACGTGCGACAGGGTCACCCCGAAGTGGCGGACGCCCTGCTCCCGGGGCGGGCGGACCTCGTCGGGACGCTCGTGCAGCGTCAGCTGGCACCCGAAGAAGAAGGCGTCGAACCAGGTGTCGTGGACCCGGCCGAGCTCGCAGCCGAGCACCCCGCCGTAGAAGCGCTTGGCCTCAGCGAGGTCGCGCACGGGGAGCGACAGGTGCAGGATCTCGGGGTCTCGTGCGTCGCTCACGGCGCCTGCCTTTCGGTCGTGTGGGTCTGGGCTCGGGCCGGTCGGTCCGGGGCGGCCGGCCCCGCTGGGTCCCGCCTCCCGGGTCACGGGCTGCCCGGCTCCACCGCGGCCGCCGTACCGAAGTCGCGGCGGCGCACCGCCAGCGCGGTGCCCGCCATGATCGACGCCAGCAGGAGGTAGGGCACCGCGTCGGCGGTGGCCTCGGCCAGCGCCCCGCTCCCGGCGGCCGCCACCGCCTGGCCCGCGGCCCACGCCAGGTTGCCCAGCCCGTAGGCGAGCCCGTGGTGCAGGCCCCTGCGCTCGGCTCCGTCGCCCACCATGGCCGCGGCCGGGACGAACAGGGTCCCGAAGGCCGGCAGCCCCACCACGAACATGGCGGCCAGCACGGCCACCGGCCGCAGGAACGGCGCCAGGGCGCTGACGGCCACGGCCGCGGCGAGCGACACCCGCACCGGGGCCACGCGGCCCCGGCGGTCCGAGAGGCGGCCCGCCAGCGGGGACAGCACGATCTCGAGCCCAGCCGAGCCGAGGTACACCCCGGCGATGGCCACGGCGTCGGCGCCCAGCCGGTTGAGGCGCAGCGGGGCCAGCACGTCCACGACGCCCAGGGCCACACCGGCCAGGAACGTGAGCCACATCCCGGTGGCGATGACGGGGTCCGACAGGGCGGGCAGCGCGGCACGCAGCCCCTGCGACGGGCCCGCGGCGGGCCGGGGCACGCGCAGGGTCACCCCGACGAGCACCACGCCCGCCAGGGTGGCCGCCGCAAAGGTGGGCCCCGTGCCCACGTGGCTGGCCACACCCCCCATGACCGGGCCGATGAGCGCCCCGCCCACGGCGGCGGCGAACGCCGTGCCCATGGCCGCGCCCCGCCGCTCGGCGGGGGCTGCGGCGGCCAGCCACGCCAGGCCGCCCGCCCACGTGCACGCGCCGGCCACGCCCTGGACGAAGCGGGCGGTGTCGAGCACGCCCAGCGAGGTGCCGTAGCCGAAGGCGAGCGTGGAGACGCTCATGGCGCACAGGCCGAGCACCACCGCGAGGCGCACCCCCAGCCGGCTCGCCATCACGCCGCCGGGCACGGCGCCCACGAGGGTGCCGAGCGGGTACGCGGCGACCAGCACGCCCGCCTGGGCCTTGGAGAGCCCGAGCTGGTGCACGTAGTGGGGGAGCAGCGGCGTGAGCCCGGTGAAGAAGATGGTGTCGACGAGCACCACTGCGCACACGAGCGCCATGAGCCCGAGAGGCACGCCCGACGCCGCGCTCGGGCGCTTCTCGGTTTGCATCGGACCAGTATGGTCGGGCCAGCTCCCGGGCCGTTCAGGCCCCCACGGCGCCGCCGGCGCGCACCCCGTTGAGGCGGGCGAACATCGGCTTCTGGGCGCGGTACAGGCGGGGGAACTCCTCGTACAGGCGGTCGTAGCCGGCCCGGGTGCGGGGATCGGGCTCGAAGCGGGCGTCGACCTGCACCAGCCCGGGGAGCTCCTCCAGCGAGACGGCGCCGAGCGCCATGCCGGCCAGGAGCGCCGCCCCTCGCAGGTTGGCGTGGAGGGGCTCGGCCACCCGTTCGACGCGCCGCTCCATGACGTCGGCGTGGATCTGGCACCACAAGGCGGACGTCGCCCCGCCGCCGATGACCCGCAGCGGGTCGAGGCGGCGCTTCGCGAAGCGCTCGACGGCGTCGTTGAGCCACCTGCTGTTGTAGGCGACCCCCTCGAGCACGGCCCGCACCAGCTCGGCACGCCCGGTGGCGAGGGACAGGTTGTGGAAGCCACCCCGGGCGTTGCGGTCGTCGACGGGGGAGCGCTCGCCCCCCAGCCACGGGGTGAACAGCACCCCCCCGCTCCCCGCCGGCGCCTCCGCGGCCAGGGCGGTCAGCGCGTCGAAGCCGCCCGGGCCCGCCCCGTCGGTGCGGCCCGCCTCCATGACGTTGTCGCGCAGCCACTGCAGGCACAGGCCGGCGGTCTCGTGGTTGTCGACCACCAGGTACGGCCCGCTGCGCCCGCCGGGACCCCCGGCATGCTGGGGCAGCCCGGGGATCGAGGCGATCTGGTGCAGGGCGTCGGTCTTCTTCATGGGCACCGGGCAGCTGATCCACGACGTGGAGCTGATGACCAAGTGGCCCTGGTAGTCGAGGACGGCACCGGAGCCCGCTGTGGCCGAGTGCAGGTCGGGGGTGCCCGTCACCACCGCCACCCCCGGGCCCAGCCCGAGCTGGCGCGCCACCTCGGCGCGCACCTCGCCGATCACGGTGCCGCCGCGGACGAGCGGGGGCAGCTTGCCGGCGGGCACGCCCGCGCTGCGCACGAGCACGTCGTCGTAGCGCAGGCGGTCCAGGCGGCGGTTGTCGGTCAGCCAGGCGGCGGTCATCGAGGCGTGCGACGCCGCGGGGATGCCCGTGAAGCGCATGGACAGGTAGTCGACGGGCTCGAGGTACCAGCGGGCCCGGCTCGCCACCTCGGGCTGGTCGTGTTCGAGGAAGAGCATGTGTCCGATGGGATCCGCGCCCCACACAGACGGCGCCCCGCCGCTGCGGCGGACGAAGCGCCACAGCGCCACCGGCGCGTAGCCCGACACCGGGCCGCCCACGGCCCGCCGGGTGTGGGGGCCGCCCCGGCTGTCCATCCACATGAGGCACTCGCCCACCGGGGCGCCGTCCTCGGCCACCGGGACGGTGCTCGCCCACTGGCCCGTGCACGACACCGCCACCACCTGCTCCGGAGGGGCCGCGCCGCTGCCCAGCGCCCGCCCGGCTGCGTCGAGGACCAGCCGCCACCACTCCCCGGCATCCTGGACGGCGCCGCCCCCGGGGAGGAGCCGGGTGCGCACCGGCCGGTGCTCCGCCCACAGGAGCGTGCCGCTGACGGTGACGAGCCCGACCTTGGGGCCCCCGGTTCCGAGGTCGACGGCGAGGACGACCTGCTCGCCGCGCGCCACGCTCACCCGTCCGCCGGCACCTGCTGGTAGCCGTCCATGAGGTCCTCCATCACGGTGCGGATGAACTCGTCCGCCTCGTCGGTCAGACCGCCCACCACGCCGCCGTAGATCGCCCCCGAATGCGGCGCCTCGCCGGCGTGGGCCGTGGCGTAGGCGACGGCCTCGCCCAGGTCGGCGGCGAAGGCGTCGGTGACGCCCGGCTGGGTCTGCGGGCGCGTCACCGCCATGTGCAGCGCGTTGGGGTACTGCTGGCCGTTGAAGCGCCATCCCCGCTGCCGCATGAAGTCGTTCACGTGGTAGATGTCGAACGCGTCGGAGGTGAAGCTGAACAGGAAGGTGGGGCGACCCACGATGCGCAGCTCGGGATGGGAGCGCACGGCCTCCTGCATCGCCGCCGACGTCTCGAAGATCCGCTCGGCGTGGTCGAGGTAGCCGTCGCGGCCCAGGTGCACCATCGACGCCCACGTCGCCGCCAACAGCCCGCCCGAGCGCGAACCCTCCATCCCCGGTGAGCAGTACTTCCCGCCGCTCCACCCCGTCATGTAGAAGTACTGGCTGTTGCGCAGGGCCTTGTCGCGGAAGGTCAGCACCGACGTGCCCTTGAGGGCGTACCCGTATTTGTGGGTGTCGGCCGAGATCGACGTCACGCCGGGGACCCGGTAGTCGAACAGTGGGATGTCGTAGCCGAGCTCCTGGCCGAAGGGCAGGATGAACCCCCCCAGGCAGCCGTCGACGTGCAGCCCCACCCCGTGGCCCAGCGCCACTTCGGACAGCTCGGCGATGGGGTCGACCGTCCCGTAGCCGTAGTTGCAGGCCGAGCCCACGATGGCGATGGTCTGGTCGTCGACGTGGCCGTCGACCCAGCCGACGTCGACGGCCGTGCTGTCGGGGTCGACCGGGGCGCGACGCACCTCGATCCCGAAGAGGTGGCACGCCTTGTCGAAGGCGGGGTGGGCCGTCTCGGGCTTGACCACGTTGGGGCGCACCACGCCCCTCTGGTCCCGGGCGTGCTCCCGGTAGGCGAGCATGGCGTGGGCGATGCTGCCCGTCCCGCCCGTGGTGACCAGCCCGGCCGGCGTCGTCGACCCGGCCCCCTCGGCGTGCAGGAGATCGAGGGTCATGGCGATGATCTCCGCCTCGAACTTCGTCGCGCTGGGGCACATGTCGCGCTGGAGGGGGTTCACGTGGGCGAAGGCGCCGAACGCCTGGGTGAGGAAGCGGTAGTGGTCGTGGTCACCGCAGTACATGGTCCCCGAGCACTTGCCCGTCTCCCAGAAGGCGTCCTCCTCCTTGGCCATGACCTCCAGCTCGGCGAGGATCTCCTCGTGGCTCCGGCCCTGCTGCGGCAGCCGGCGGTGGATCTCGTAGCGGTCCTGGTAGGGGTAGGTGCTCATGGGCTGCTGCCCTCCTGCGCGCGGCGGACGCCGCCACTGTAGGGCAGCGCCCCCGGGCCCCATCCCGGCTCCGGGGTCGGGCAGCCCGGCCGGCCCGGCGGACCACCGGCGCGCCAGGCGGGGCTCAGGCGGGGGCGGCGGTCCCCTCGAAGAGCCCGGGGCCGTTCACGGTCCACGGGCTCAGGTCGTCGCGCAGCTGCTCGCCGAGCACGTCGGCGGGGAGCGGCACGCCGAGGAGGAAGCCCTGCACGAAGTCGCAGCCCAGCGAGCGGAGCTCCTCGAGTTGCTGCGGCCGCTCGATCCCCTCGGCCACACACGTCAGGCCGAGCGAGCGCGCCAGCGCGATGACGGCACGCACGATGGTCGCCCCGTCGTCGCCGCCCCGTCCCAGCTCGACCACGAAGCTGCGGTCGATCTTGAGCGACTCCACGGGGAAGCTCTTCAGGTGGCCCAGCCAGGCGTAGCCCGTGCCGAAGTCGTCGATGGAGAGGCGGACGCCGATGTCGCGCAGACGGCGGAGGACCCGAAGCGTCGACTCGGTGTCGGCGGCGAGCGCCCCTTCGGTGATCTCGAGCCACACCGCCTCGGGGGCGATGCCCGTGGCGGCGACGATGGCGGCCACCTCGTCCACGAACCCCGGCTCGACGAGCTGGCGCGGCGACAGGTTCACGTTGATGTTGATGGGGTCCACACCGAAGCCCTCGGCCCGGCGCACCTCCTCCCACGCCACCGCCTGCCGACAGGCCTCCTCGAGCACCCACGCGCCCATGGGGACGATCAGGCCGCTCTCCTCGGCCACGGGCAGGAACTCCCCGGGGTGCAGCAGCCCCCGCTCGGGGTGGACCCAGCGCAGCAGGGCCTCGAGGCCCTCCACCCGGCCGGTCGCCAGCGCCACGATGGGCTGGTAGTAGACGCGCAGCTCGTCGCGTTCGAGGGCGCCGTGCAAGTCGCTGCGGATGCGCATGCGGTCGAGCACCAGGCCGTGGGTCTCGGGGTCGAAGACCTCGATCCTCGAACGTCCCCGCTCCTTGGCCATGTACATGGCGGTGTCGGCGTCACGCAGGAGGCGGGCGGCGGAGTCGCTGCCCAACTGGTCCGACAGCGCCACGCCGGCGCTGGCCGTGACGAAGATCTCGCTTTCGGCCAGGGACACCGGCGCGCGCAGCGCGTCGGTGAGGCGCTCGGCCACCTCGAAGGCCACGGACTGGTCCGCGATCTCGTCGCACAGCACGACGAACTCGTCCCCGCCGAAACGGGCCACGGTGTCGCTGGGCCGTAGCGCGCCGCGCAGCCGGTCGGCCACCGTCTCGAGGAGCCGGTCGCCGGCGGCGTGGCCCATGCCGTCGTTCACCAATTTGAATCGGTCGAGGTCGAGGAAGATCACGGCCACGTGCCGGCCGTGGCGGGCGGCCCGGCTCAGCGCCGTCTCGAGGCGGTCCATGAACAGGACGCGGTTGGGCAGCGCGGTGAGAGGGTCGTGGATGGCGGCGTAGGCGAGACGCTCGCGCAGCGCCCGGCGCTCGGTGACGTCCTCGATCTGCCCGATCAGGTAGCCGGGGTTGCCCTCCTCGTCGCGTACGCAGGAGACACTCACCGAGACCCAGACCTCGCCGCCGTCCGCGTGGAAGTAGCGCTTCTCGATGCGGTAGCCGTCCGCCCCGCTCGACACGAGCCGTTGCATCTCGGTCCGGCTCGCCTCGCGGTCGTCGGGGTGGGTGAAGTCGTGGACGCACTCGCCGACGAGATCCTCGGCGTGGCGTCCCACGATCCGCCCCAGCGCCGGGTTCGCCCGGATGATCCGACCCTCGAGGTCGGACATGGCCATGCCGATCGGCGCGTTCAGGAATGCCGACTGGAAGCGTTCGTGCGCCTGGCGAAGCGCCTCCTCGGTCTCCTTGCGGGCGCTGATGTCGTGGAGGTTGGCCACCACACCCCGGACGTCTGGGTCGTCCATGCAATCGGTGACGGTGGCCTCGAACCAGCGCCAGGAGCCGTCGCCGTGGCGGATCCTGACCTCGATGCGCCACCCGTTGAACTCCTCGGGGGTCAAGCCGGCCGCCTCCTCGCGCATGCGTGCCAGGTCGTCGGGGTGCATGAGCTCCGCGGCGAGGACGGTGCCCAATTTGGCGGGCCCGATGCCGAGGATGCGCTCGAAGGCCGGGCTCACGTAGCTCGCCCTGCCGGTCTGGTCCACCACCACGATGATGTCCGAGGAGTTGCGCACCAGCGCCTTGAACCGGCGCTCGGAGTGCCGGAGCTCCGCTTCCACGTGCTCCTGGGCCGCCGCGTAGCGGCCCAGGAGGGCGATGGTGAGGACCACGCCCACCGCGCTCAGGCCGGCCAGGCCGTGGACGAGTGGGGCACGGATGAGGCTGGGCGCCACCGCGAGGGAGATGGCCAGCTGGCCGAGGCCCATGTCGAGGAGCGTCCACATGATGGCCGGCCTGGCCGCCTTCGGGCCGGCGAGCTCGATGGCGTAGGACGCGCCGAAGATGAATCCGAGCGACAGGATCGGCCCCCACCCGGTGCTGTAGGCGACCACCGCGCTGACGCCGGTCACGGTGCCCGTGTAGGCGACGAGCCGCCAGCCCTGGAGCCGGTCGGCCCACAGGGCGGCCGACACCACGCTCACGACCTGGGCGCCGAAGACGAGGGCGACGATGGCCCAGTAGGGGATGGTGGCGATGAGGCCCAGGTAGCGGAAGAAGCACAGTGCGGCCGCCGCCGGCGCCCCGGCCAACAGCACGGGGTCCTGGAGCCGCCCGACGAGACGGGCACGGAACGAGGCGAATGCCCGCCCGACGTGGGGATTCGGCTGGCTCGGCACCACGTGGGGGCATCGTCACAATGCCCGTTGTCCTTGACGGCGGCCGTGGTCGGGGTGAGGTCGCCGCCCACCCAGAGTGGCGGTGGCGAGGATACGGACGCGCCGCGCGCGGGCGCACGGCGTCGGACCCGCCCGGCGCGGGTGCGCCCGTGACAGTCGCGTGCGAGCGCGATGGCGGAGCATCCCCTCGGCCGGCTCCGCCGGTTCCTAGGATGCAGGGATCGGGCGGCCGGCGCAGAACGGGGGCTCGTCGTTGCCGAGATCGGAATTGCGGTGATGGCTGACGACACGGCGGTGCCAGCCGATGAAGAGCTGAGTCGGGAAGCGCTGGCGTACGTGCGCGCCGTGGGCGCACGGCTGCGCGTGGTCCGCCACCAGATCGGGCTGTCGCTGCAGGCCGTGGAGGCCACCTCCGACCACGAGTTCAAGGCCTCGGTGCTGGGCGCCTACGAGCGCGGCGAGCGCGCCATCTCGGTGTCGCGCCTGCAGCGCCTGGCCCGGCTCTACCGCGTGAGCGTCGACCAGCTCCTGCCCCAGGAGACCGACACCACTCGGTGGTGGATGGCGGAGGAGTCGCCGGGCGGGAATTCGTCCTCGGGGCAGCATCCGGTCACCCACCGGGTCCCGTCGTCGCCGTCCCAGCCCGCCGCCCACCCGTGGCAGACGAGCGAGACGGTGACAATCGACCTGGCCCGGCTGAAGGACGTGAGCGGGCCCGAGCGCGACCTGATCCGCCGGTTCGTGAGCATGATCCAGGTGCAGCGCCAGGATTTCAACGGCCTGCTCATCACGATCCGGGCCAGCGACCTCCGCGCCATCGCCTGCCTGTTCGGCATGACGCCCGACGCCATGGCGCGGCGCCTGGACGAGTTGCGCCTGCGCGTCGGCACCTGAGGCCCGCTCCCGCCCGCGCCGGGTGCCCCCCCCGGGGGGTCGGCTGCGCTCACTGCCAGGGGAGGGCGGCCCGGCGGTCCCAGTAGGCCGCCGGGGGCTCTGCCACCGACGCCAGCCGGGCGCGGTCGTCGTCGTCGAGCACCACCGCCAGCGCGCCCAGGTTGGCCGCCAGCTGCCGCTCGGTGACGGCCCCCGACAGCACGACGTCGCTCCAGGGCTGGCCCAGGGCCGCCGCCAGCGCCACCTGGTCGGCGGATGCGCCGTGGCGCCTGGCCACGCCGGCCAGCACCGCGCCGGCGCCGGAGTCGTCGCCCTGGCCGTCGACGAGGCGGCCGTTGGCGACGGCCTCCTTCACGAGCACGCCCCACCCCCGGGCGTGCGCCTCGGCCAGCGCGTCGCCGGCGGACGGCTCGAGCAGGTTCCAGGTGGCCTGCACGGTGGAGAACGGGTTGACCCCGTCCACCTCCGCCGACAGGGCCCGCCGTATCACCTCGGCCTGCCCGGGGCCGCTCACCGACATGCCCACCACCACGCCCCGGGCGGTGAGCTCGAGAAGCTCGGCGAGCACCGCGGGGTCGTCGAGCACCCCGCTCTGCAGCGTGGCGGAGTGCACCTGGTACAGCCCGAGGTGCGACCCGAGCAGGGCGGCGGTCTCGGGCCACTGCTGGCGCAGCATGGCCACGGAGTGGTCCTTCACCTCGTGGACCGCCGCGTCGGTGCGCCAGTGCCCCACGTAGAGGTAGCCCCACTTCGACCCCACGGTGACGGCGCCCGGCTCGAGGGCCCGGGAGGCCAGCCACGACGCCAGGAACTCCTCGGCCCGGCCGTAGGAGCGGGCCACGTCCACGTAGCGCACGCCGGCCGCGTAGGCGGCGTCGAGCACGCGGTGGCAGCGCTCCTCCATGCGGGCCGCGCCCCGGTCGGTGCCGAGGTCGCGCTGGCGGCCGAGGGTGATGTAGGCGGGACGGCCCAGGGCGGCCAGACCCAGGCCCATGGTGCTCGCCCTGAGGCCGCTCACGCCCAGGACCGACGGCGCCGGCCGGGCCGGCGGAGCCCCGGCGCCGTCGGTCACGCGAGCGTCACCTCGGAGGGACCGCCCGCCACGGTGACCCGGTGGCCGTCCGCCCCGGCTCCGGCGCCGGATGGTCCGGCCGCGGGTGGCGGGCGCCCGTGGCTGATCCACACGGCGCGCATGCCCACGGCCAACGCGCCGCCCACGTCGCGTTCCCAGTTGTCCCCCACCATCACGGCGCGCTCGGCGGGGACGCCGAGCTGCTCCAGGGCTGTGCGGAAGATGTCGGGATGGGGCTTGCCCACCCCGAGCGCACCGGAGATCACCACGGCGGAGAGCAGCGGTGCCACCCCGGACTGCTCGATCTTGAGGCGCTGGATGTCGGGCGGCCCGTTGGTGACGACGGCCACGGGCACCGACGCCGACAGGCGCCGCACGAGGTCGACGGCCCCGGGCAGCACCGGATGGCCGGCGCGCTGGCGCGCGACGTAACTGGCCGACAGGGCCCGCGCGTCGGCGTCGAGGCGCGGCCCGTCTTCTCGGCCCGCGGCGCGCAGCGCCGCGCGCCAGGCCTCGTGCCGGTAGGCCGGGGCCCAGGCGGCCATGCCGTCCAAGCGGGGGTGGGCACCGGCGAAGGTCGCCCACAGGCCCTCCCACGAGGCGATGCCCAGCTCGGCGCACGCCGGGTAGAAGGGCCCCGCGTACCAGCGGGCGCGGGCCGCCTCGATGACGACCTCGTCCCAGCCCTCGGCGGCGACCCCGTCGACCAGCGCGGCGGTGCCCCGCAGCTGGGCGCGCGCGAAGGCCTCCTCCTCGATGAGGGTGTCGTCGAGGTCCAGGAGGACCGCCTCCAGGCCACCGCCGGCGGTCGAGGTCAGGGCTCGGTGTCCTCGACGGGGTGCTCGACGACGGCCACCACCCGGGCCGCCATGAAGCGCGCGGTGCGCACGGCCCGCCCCGACCGGGTGACCTCGGTCACCTCCACCGCGCCGCGCGACGTGGCCACCTCCACCCTCCGCCCGGCCTTGGTGGCCCGGATGTCGAAGCGCTGCACGCCGTCGCCCACGTCGACGACGACCTCGACCCGGTCACCTTTCACGACACCAATGCTACGGCGCCCCGCCAGGGGCCGCGCCTGGCCAGGCGGGGGGAAGCGTGAGGGCGTTGGCCTTGGCCACCTTGCCGAACCAGTGGGCCGAGGGCTTGGGTCGGCGCCCGAAGGTGACGGGGTCCACGGCGCACAGGCCGAACTTGGGCCCGAAGCCGAGATGCCACTCGAAGTTGTCGAGGAGGCTCCACACGAAGTAGCCGAGGACGTCCACGCCGTCGCTGATGCAGCGGTGCAGGCACTGGAGGGCGGTGGTGATGAACTCCACCCGCTCGCGGTCGTCCTCGGTGCCGATGCCGTTCTCGGTGACGAGCACGGGGAGGCCGGTGCGGGCCGCCGCCCGGCGCACGGTGTAGTCAACGACCTGGGGCCAGTACTCGTATCCCAGCTGCGTGAGGCGTGCCCCCGGCGGGGGGTCGACGGGGCCGGTCGGCCCCAGCACGGTGCGCTCGTAGCACTGCACCCCGATGAAGTCGTCGCCCGCCGTGGCGTCGAGGAAGGTGTTCTCGAGGATCTGCTCGGCCGCGTCGCGGGTGAGCTCCCCGCCCTCGCCCGCCACGAGCTCCTCCATCGACAGGGTGATGCCCACGGGGAACGATCCCGGGCCCGAGCGCAGCGCGTCCACGGCCAGTCGATGGGCGCGCACCAGTGCCTCGTTGACGGCGATGTGACGGCCGATCTCGTCCTTGAGCCCGGGCGGGTAGATGCCCACGGTGTAGCCCAGCACCGCCACCACGTTGGGCTCGTTGAGGGTGCAGGCCCAGCCTATGAGGTCGCCGAAGGCGGCCGTGACGCGCTCGGTGTAGCGGGCGAAGCGCTCGGGCGCGTCGGGGGCCTCCCACGCCCCCCGCTGCGCCAGCCACCGGGGCGTGGTGAAGTGGTTCAACGTGACCACGGGGGAGATGCCGCGCTCGTGGCACCGGGCGCACATCCGCCGGTAGTGCTCGAGGGCGGCGGTGGAGAACTCGCCCTCGGCGGGCTCGATCCGGCTCCACTCGAGCGAGAACCGGTAGGCCCCCAGGCCGAGGTCGGCCACCAGGTCCACGTCCTCGTCCCAGCGGTGGAACGAGTCACAGGCGTCGCCGCTCGACTCGACGCACCCCGAGGCGGGGTTGTGCTCCCAGTCCCACCAGTCGTTGTTGACGTTGCCGCCCTCGGTCTGGTGCGCGGCGGTGGCGGTGCCCCACAGGAAGCCGTCGGGGAACCGCAGCGGTGCGGCGTCGGCGTCGGTCATGCGTGGCACCGTAGCGGGCCTGAGTACATGCGTGCCGTGAGCCGCTGGCGACCGTCCGGTGGGCCGAGATGCGGCGCTGCACCAAGTGGTGTCGGCGCGTCGACGCTTCCAGGATGGGTCCGCCGCAGCGCTCATCGTGAGGGTGAGGCGGGATCGGCAAGACGCGCCGTGGGGAGTCCAGCGTCGACGACGCCGCTGGTCGCGTCACCGAGTCGTGGACCGACCGTCGCAGTCCCGCGCTGAAACTGCGCAGCCGCCGCGTCACGGGCGTCACCGACCGCGCCACCCACGACCGGCGAGGGATGGAGGAGGCGCTGCAGCGCCTGGCGACGGCCGCGGAGGTGTCGACCGCTCCCTAGCGCGACTGCGCCAGCGCGTCGGCGCGGTCGGCCAGGCCGGGGTCACGCAGGAACTGCGCCACCGCCTCGAACTCTTCGCTCGGGCCGCGCCAGGCCAGGCCGTCCACGCTCGGCAGCAGCGACCGGTCGACGCGCAAGGTCGCCAGGTCGCGGAAGAGCAGCGCGTGGTCCATGTCCTCGGCCAGGCGGGTGGCCAGCCTGGGCGCCGAGCGCACGGCCGCCCGCACCGCAGGGTCCCAGTCGGCGGCATCGGCGGGCACGGCCTCGAGATGCCCGTAGTGCCCGATGACCGCGGACGCCGACTGCTTTCCCCATCCCTGGAGGCCGGGGAACCCGTCCGCGCTGTCGCCCACGAGGGCGAGCCAGTCGGGGATGGAGGCGGGCGCCACGCCGTAGCGGTCGCGCACCCCGTCCTCGTCGGTGACCACGTCCTTGCGACGGTCGAGCTGCACCACGCGCGTGCCGCGCACGCACTGGGCGAGGTCCTTGTCGGGGGTGCAGATGAGGACCCGGTCCACGCCGGGATCGTCGCCGGCGACCGCCGCCGCCGAGGCCAGGGCGTCGTCCGCCTCGAGCTCGACCATGGCCCACACCACCACGCCGAGCGCCTCGAGGGCCTTCTCGAGCAGCGGGAACTGGGCCATGAGGAGCTCGGGGACACCCTCCCCGGTCTTGTAGCCGGGCCACAGGTCGTTGCGGAACGACTCGATGACGTGGTCGGTGGCCACGCCTATGTGCGTGGTTCCCGACGAGAGCATCGACAGCACCGACGCCACGACCCCGCGCACGGCCCCGACCTCGCCACCCCCGTCGGCGGCCCGCGGCGGGGCGCCGTAGAAGTGGCGGAACAGCTCGTAGGTGCCGTCCACGAGGTGCACCGACGGCGTGCTCACGGGCGCGGGTCCCGCCGCATGTACCAGGTGGGGACGTCGAGGATGGTGGACTGCCCGGCCACCTCGAAGTCGAGGGCGCTGTAGAACGCCACGTTGCGGGGCTTGTCGGTCTCGAGCCACGCCAGGTGGCGACCGTCGTCGAGCCACTCGCACAGGGCGCGCATGACGGCCCCGCCGATGCCCCGGCCCTGCAGCCCGGGCTCGACGCCCACCGGGCCCAGGTGCCAGTGGTCCTGGGCGAGGTCGGCGGCGGCCCACTGCGCCCAGAAGACGTGCGCCCGGGCGGGGTCGCCCACGGGTGGGACCGACGTCGGCATCAGGTCGAGGGCGTGGGCCCCCATGAAGGCGCCGATGCACCCGCCGGGAGGCGCCATGCCGGCCACGGCCACGACGCAGCCGCCCACCAGCGCCCCCATCTGCGGCGTGGGGAGCACGTCGAAGAAGGTCGACAACTCGCGGTGCAGGCCTGCCAGCGCGTCGAGGCGGTCCTCGCCGTAGATGGCCACCGAGGTAGGCGAGTCGGCCAGCGCGCGCGACGCCACCCCCGCCGCTGCCCGGTGCTCGTCCGTGCGCAGGGCGCGCACCTCGGCCGTCGTCACGTCCCCATCATGGCCAGGCCGCCCGCCCGTCCGCCGGACGCTGCCCCCGGGGCCGCTCGGCGGCGTGCTGTTACAGTCGGCGCCGCTATGACGGTGCGTCAGATTCGGGGGGAGCACGCCACCGTCGTCGACGTCCTGCGGGCCGCCGCCGAGGTGAACGCCGAGGTGGAGGCGTACGTCGAGTTGGCCGGGGCCGGCGCCTCGGGCCTCGTGCCGGCGGGTTCCGACGGTCGGCGGCGCCTCACGCTGGCGGGGTGGGACGCCGCCGCCGACGCCGTCGCCGGGCTGCTCGCCGCCGAGGGGGTCGCCAAGGGCTCGGTGGTGGCGCTGCTGGTGCCGTCGTCCGTCGACTACGCCGTCTGCTACCAGGCAGCCGCCCGCCTGGGTGCCATCACCACCGGCCTCAACCTGCGGCTGGGGCCGGCCGAGCTGTCCTCGATCGTGGGGCGCGTGCGGCCCAGCGTCACGGTCCTCGACACGGCCGTGGTGGCCCCCGACGCCCTGCCCGCCGGGGCGGGCACGGTCGTGCCCCGCGTGGCGCTGGCGCAGGCGGCGGGATCGCCCCGGCCCCGGCTCCCCGCCCTCGACGCCCGCCACCCCCTGGCCATCGTGTGGACGAGCGGCTCCACCGGCGTCCCCAAGGGCGCGCTGTTCGACCACGACAACCTACGCGCCGTGGCGGCCGGCACCGACCTGTTGTCCGCGCCCGGCGACCGCCGGCTCTCGCCCCTGCCCTTCGCCCACGTCGGCTACATGACGCGCCTGTGGGACGAGATCGCCAACGGCGTCACCACGGTCATCACGCCCCACCCCTGGTCGGCGGCCGCCGCCATCGAGCTGATGAGCACCGAGCGCGTGACCGTGGGCCAGGGCGTGCCCACCCAGTGGGCGCTCGTCCTCGCCCACCCCGACCTCGAGGGTGCCGACCTGTCGCACCTGCGCATCGCGGGCACCGGCGCGGCGCGCGTGCCGCCCGAGCTGGTGCGCGCCATGGTGGCGCGCCTGGGCTGCCCGGTGGTCGTGCGCTACACCTCGACGGAGACCTCGCTCGGCACCGGCACCTCGCCCGGTGACGACGTGGAGGTGGTGGCCACCACCGTGGGGCGTCCGGTCCCCGGTGTCGAGCTTGAGGTGCTGTCCGACGACGGCA
>DATJBC010000169.1:0-5362 GCA_035515515.1 Acidimicrobiales bacterium | reverse complement strand
CGCCTGGATCGGCTACCAGCACCTCCTGGACGACCACATGGCGGCCGCCGGGTTCGAACGCAGGTTCCCCGACGGTCGGATCCTGCACCTCTGTGCGCGGGCGCCGGACGTGACGATCTCCCAGATCGGGCGCGAGCTCGGGATCACCCGCCAGGGGGCCAGCAAGAACGTGGAGCGCCTGCGCGCCCGGGGGTTCGTGGCGCTGCGACCCTCGCCGACCGACGGACGCGAGAAGGTCGTGTCGTTGACCCCCCACGCCGCGGGCTACCTCGACGCGCAGCGGCGCGCGGCGCGCACCATCGAGCGCCGCCTCCGGCTTGCCGTCGGCGACGCTCCCTTCGAGGCGCTCGCCGTGCTGCTCGATGCTCTAGGCGAGCACGGCGAGACCCGCATGCGCGAGTACCTGCGCGAACGCCTGACCGGCCAATCCTGACGGAGCGGCTCGACGCCCACGCCCTCGACCCGTGGCCTCAGGCCTCCTCGGCGTCGGGAGCGACGCCGGTGTGCAGGCGGACCAGGATCCCATCGGGGTCGGCGACGTCGATGTACGAGCCCAGGTGGCCTTCGCTCAGGGCGGAATGGGCGACACCGCGGCCGTCCAGGTAGTCGGCCCACTGCCGCAGTTGGGCCATGTCCGCCACCGTCAGCCCGAGGACGGCGAAGCCCCGGAGAGCCTGGGCCCGCGCGGGGTCCTGATGGAGCCCGATCACGAAGCCCCGGGGGTGGCGCAGCACGACACCGACCACCCCCTGCTCGTCCTCGAGGTCGAGCACGGGCACGAAGCCGAGGACCACCGTGTACCAGTCTCGGCTGGTCCACGGGTCACGCACCGGGATGCGCACGTTATGGAGCCCGTCGGCGACGACCGAGGGTCTCTCGGAAGACTCCGATACGGGACCGTTCACAAGCCCGCCGGCAGGATCGTCATCGGCGTGTGGCGTCATGCGGGTGCGGTGGATGATGAAGCGTCGTGTGGTCCCGGAGCCTGCGGACGCCACGAGCGTGGACGACGGAGCGCTTGCGTACCGGGTGAGGCTAGCCCATGGGACCGGGCCGCACGCCCGAGAGCTGATACGCCCTGATCTCGGCGCGGCGTCCGTCGTGCGGCACTTGGCACGACCCGTCCCGGTGGGCCGCGGCCAGGAGGTGTCGACGGGAGCGCGACGGATTCGGCATCGCCGATCCGTACCCCGTGCGTGCCAGGCCGCTGTTCCTCGATCCCTCGACCGGCGAGCAGACGGGGCATCCTCCCTCGCACGACTGACGGGCCACCCGCCCGGTTCGTGGGCCCGGGGAGTGGCAGTCCCATGACCTCGGGGTGTACACAGACAGCGTCTCTCCGATCGTTCCCCACACCAGAGCCTGACGGGCGCATGGGCGCAAAGGCGCTGCCGCGAGCCGGCGACGGCGCCCGACAGCGGGCGCTCGACGTCCTGCTCTCGGGCGGTCTCGAGCCCATCGTGGACATGGTGGCGTGGGTCGACGAGCCCGGGTGGTGCCACGTGGCGTCGGCAGAAGGGGGGCTGCGCTTCCGGCGGAGACCCCGAAGCGCCGGGAGGGGTGCCGGGTGGGTGTTCGAGCCGGAATCACTGTGGGGACGTGATCCGCTCGCACGTCAGGACCCGTCCGCTTTCGGCAGCCTGGCCGAGGAGCGCTCGATGCCCCATCCGCACCGGGCGGACAATGCCTACCCGCACGCCTTCGACCATCTGGCCCAGGTCTTCGACCACCCCTCGGCCCCGGACCTCCTCGTCCTGCACAGCGCCGCCCACTTCTGGGGCGACCAGGGGGGCCACATCGGCGAGCACGGCTCGCTGGGGATCGTCCAGGCCCGGGCCCCCTTCGTCGCCGCCGGCGCCGGCATCCGGCCCGAGGGGATGGTGGAGCGGTCGTGCCGGCTGGTGGACGTGGCGCCCACCGTCCTCGAGCTGCTCGGTTGCCGGCACGGTGACGCCGACGGGGCGGGGCCGGAGCCCGCCGGCCCGGACGGCGCCGTGCTCGACGATCTCCTGAGCGGGTCGGGCGCATCCCATGTGGTGGCCATGCTGCTGGACGGGACCAACGCCAACGTGCTCTACGACATGGCGGAGCGCGGCCTGGCACCGTCGGTCGCCCGGCTGATGGACGCGGGCACCACCTACCGCTTCGGGGCGATCGCGTCGTTGCCGACGGTCACCTTGGCCAACCACACCACCGTGCTCACCGGACGCCACCCCGGCCACCACGGCATCCTCCACAACGCCTGGGTCGACCGTGACACGGGTGCCCAGGTTGTGACCAACTCACCCACGACGTGGTCGACCTCGATGCAATGGCTGCACCCGGGCGTCGAGACCATCCACCACGCCGTGCACCGGACGCTTCCGGGCGCCGTGTCGGTGTCGATCAACGAGCCCTGCGACCCCGGTGCGGACTACTCGGTCTTCGAGCTCATGCGGGCCGGGGCGCCCATCGACCGCCCGCCACCGGCCGACGACCTCCCCGACGCCACGCAGCGCTTCGTCCGGCCCAGCAAGGACTACCGGTGGTCGTCGCTCATCGACCACACCGCCGTCGAGCAGTTCGTGGGCATCTGGGGCGGCGAGTACCGGGGGCGCCTCTGGCCGACCCCCGCCTTCACCTGGGTGAATTTCACCCTGACCGACGCCGCCTTCCACGAGGGCGGCCCCTACTCCGAGATCGCCGCCGCCGGCTTGCGCGACACCGACGCCCGCATCGGGCGGATGCTCGAGGCGGTCGAGCAGGCCGGTGCCTGGGAGCGCACCGCCTTCATCGTGGTCGCCGACCACGGCATGCAGCAGGCCGACACCGAGGTCACGGGTGACTGGGACGTCGCCCTGGACGACGCCGGCGTGGCGGTGCGCGACGAGGGATACGGGTTCCTCTACCTCCTGTGACGCCCGGCGCTGCCCGGTCGACCAAGCCTTCGAACAAGCACACCCGCACGAGACGCTGCTGACAGGCCGATTCGGTCCTTCCTCGATTCCGCAGCTTGGACGCCACCCCCTCCTCGAAACCCGAGAACGATGCTCCACACGGAGGCCCGTGGTGGAAGGGGAGATTCGAGCCGACAACACCGCCACCCGGGTTGCCGCTCCGCCTGCACCGCCGCCCGCTCCGAGGCTCAAGAACGGTTCGGAGGCAGTTCGGCAGCAACGCCTGGCCAGCGCCCACTTTCTGCCTCGCTATCAACCGATGGAGGTGACCTGCCGATGACCGAGGAGGGGAGCTGCCGACGGCTGCCCCCTCTCCAGGGGTCCGCCTCACATTGACTGAACAGGAACGTATGAGGATCCGACGTCGCCGCCTTCCGGTGTTGGTCGCCTGCGCCCTGTGCAGCGCTACGGCGGCATGTGGCAGCTCGACCAAGGCCACCATGGCGAGCCCCGCGGCCGACCGTGCCACCGCCGCGGCGATCAACCTGGTGGCGAACGACCTCCCGGGATGGACGCCGAGCCGGGGGAGCGATGACACCGTCGACGCGTCGGACGTACAGACGGCGGCGTGCATGGGAGCGCCGAACCCCCGGGTGACCGAAGATGCCAACGTGAATTCCATGAGCTTCGACGAGGGCCCCACCGAGGTGAGCTCCAGCGTCGACTTCGTGCGCACTCGCGCCGACAGCCTCGACGACTTGCGCGCCTTCACAGGCGCGAAGATCACATCGTGTCTGCAGCGCGAGGGATCGACGCAGCTCTCGGCTCAGCTACCGAAGGGGACCACGGTCGACTCAATCACCGTTGCGCACATGCGGCCGCCCTCCCTTCTCCGGGACGGATTCGCGTTACGGCTGACCGTCGATCTCGTTGTCCCTCAGCACGGCCTGGTGACCGTGTCGGCCGACGATCTCGGCTTCGTGTCGGGACGGGCAGAAGTCGGTCTGACCGTTGTGCAGACCCAGGGCACGCCCAGCGCCTCCTTTGAGCGGTACCTCCTGTCTGTGCTGGAGACGAGGACGCAGGAACAAGGCACGCGCACGGCCTGATGCGGAGCGCATCAGTACCCCACCTTGCGCGGAACACCGGATAGTTCGTGCGGGACATCGAGCTCGCGTCGGCGTCGAGCTCGCTCGGGCACCGCGTTGCAATCAGCTTTGCGACGACGGATCTTCTTGGGTCACGCCCGAGCAATCGGTCGGCCAAGGCAGCCTTGATCGAGGCAATCGTTCGCGCTCCGTCCTCTCGGGCTACCTCGTCGGCTGCGGACTGCCGAATGAGTGCCAGAGAGTCAGGCCCCAATGACGCTGGCCACGAGCCCCAAGACGACATAGACGACCAGCAGCGTCGGAACGGCGATAGCGACTGCGATGAGGACCTTCGTTGCTGGACTGCCGTGTCGGCGGGCAGCCCAGGCGCTGAACGCAGCTACGGCTGCCACGATCACCATGAGCCTCACGGGTTCATTCGACCACCGGCCTTGCGGTCGTCCCAAATCGGGGCCACACCCCCCGACAGGGCGCGGGAATTGGATCGGGGCTGCCTGCCTGCCGGCGGCTCGGAAAGGAACCGGCCGCTCACCGGGACGATCTCGGCGCACCCCGCAGGACTAACCAGCGATGCGACGATGGATCTTCCGGACGAGTGCGTGCCCGAGTACTCGGTCGGCCAAAGCACCGTTGATCGAGGCGAGCGTTCGCGCCCTGTCCTCTCGGGCTTCCTCGCCGGCTCCGGTTTGCGCGTCGAATCAGGTCGATACGTCTGCCCAGTGCCACAGCGGGCTGCGGACGTTGCCGGCGACGGGGGGAGGGAAATCCCCGGTGCCCCGATCGCCACTCACGAGCATCGAGATCGACTGGCGGCTGCGTCCGGTACGGTCTGCGATGTCCGCCATGGACACGAGCTCGTCCTCGACCGATACAGGTTCGAATCCCAGGTCGACCATGTCGTCCAGCGAGTCCAGGACGGCATCGAGGAACGACGTGGATTTCCGTTCGAAGCCCACGAAGTGGCCACGGGGACCGTCCTCGGCCCGCCGTCGGCCCTGTCCGAGAACCTCCGCCGGCGCCTAGGGCCCCTGGAGGCCACCATGACGGCAAAGCCGGGATCGGCGACCTCACTGCGGAGCCTGGGGGACGCGTTGGGCGTCGGGTTTGGCTCGCACATGGCCGCCTCCGGGGCCCCTCGTCACATCGCCACGCTGTCACGAGGCCGATTGCCACGAAGGTTGCCAAGGGGCTGTAACGGCGAGCCGCGCAGGATGTCGTGGCCTCCCGAGCCTGCGGTCACCGAGTGGAGGCGATGGGACTTGAACCCACGAACCTCTTGACTGCCAGTCAAGCGCTCTACCAACTGAGCTACGCCCCCGGGGCGAGTCGAGGTTACCAGCCCGGCTCGGCCGCCCCTCCCCTCCACCGGAGGCCCGG
>DATJBC010000168.1:0-13654 GCA_035515515.1 Acidimicrobiales bacterium | reverse complement strand
TTCCGAACTCCCACCATGCCCCGTCCCTCCCCCCGTCCGATCAGAACGACGTCGTCCGGGGGTTCTCCCGTCCGGCCCCCACGGCCTGGCCAACGGCCTCGAAGTCGCCTGGTGAGGCGAAGCGCCGGGGCTTCTCGAGCTCCTTGGGGTAGAGGCTCATCCGCAGCGCCGTCTCGTAGTCGATCAATTCCTCGGCCATGAGGGCGTTCAGCCCCATCTCGAGGGTCTGCATGCCCTCGGACTGGTGCGTGGAGACGACGTTGCGCAGCTGGCGGGTCTTGCCCTCACGGACGAGGTTGCGCACGGCGTGGTTGGCGATGAGCACCTCGTAGGCGGCCACCAGCCCGCCTTCGAGCCGCGGCACGAGGCGCTGGTAGATGACGCCCTCGAGCGTCGACGCCAGCTGGACCTGGATCTGCTCCCGGCGGTCCGAGGGGAAGATGTCCACGATGCGGTCGAGGGCCTGGGCGCTGTCGTTGGTGTGCAGGGTGGCGAACACCAGGTGCCCGGTCTCGGCGATGGTGAGCGTGGTGGCGATGGATTCCTGGTCGCGCATCTCGCCCACGAGCAGGACGTCGGGGTCCTCGCGCAGCACCGACCGCAGCGCCCGGTCGAAGGACTCGGTGTCGGTGCCGACCTCGCGCTGGCTGACGGCCGAGCGGTGGTTGGAATGCACGTACTCGATGGGGTCCTCGATGGTGACGATGTGGCACCGGCGCGTCCGGTTGATGTAGTCGAGCATCGCCGCCAGGGTGGTCGACTTCCCCGATCCCGTCGGCCCCGTGACGATGACGAGCCCCATGGGCAGGTCGACGAGCGACTCCACCGCCGGGGGGATGCCCAGCTGGGCGAACCCGGGGATGTCGTAGGGGATGATCCGCAGGGCCAGGGAGCAGGTGTCGCGCTGGTGGAAGGCGTTGCAGCGCAGGCGGGCTTTCTCGCGCCAGGAGAAGGCGAAGTCGAGCTCGCGCTCGGCCTCGTAGCGTCGCACCAGGTCGGGCCCCACCACCTGCTTGACGATCCGCTCCACCGACACCGGGTTGAACAGTTCCCCACCGGTGGCGGGGCGCATCTCCCCGTCGATGCGCAGCAGGGGCGGTGCCCCCGAGGAGAGCAGAAGGTCGGTGCCGCGCGCCTCCCACAGCTCCTCGAGCCAGGCGTCGATCTCGGTCGTGCTGCGTGCGTCGAACATGGGTGCGCCGCCGACGTCAGCGGGAGCTGCGCGGCGCGTGCGCGCCCGTGTCGGCACGGAGGACGGTGCTACTGAGCATGGCGAACGGCTTCCTCTGTACGAGCAGCACCCACGGCCTCGTCGGCCACCACCTTCTCACACGCCGTTGCAACGTCACCACCTTGTTCCACCGTCAGCGAGGCCCACGGCCCGAACGGTCGCTCTGAGGCTACGCCCGCCACGACCAGGGGCTTGCCGGCGTGCAGGGCGCACACCACGCCCATCTCGGCTCGCGACGGCTCGGGCAGCGGACGGGCCCGCGCCGTCACAACCACCTCGAAGCCCACGTCCAGGGGGCAGGTCCGCCCTTCGAGCAGGGCGTTGCACGGGAAGGCCGGTTCCCCCGGCTCGTGGCAGCGCAGCACCCGGCACCCCTCGGCCTCGAGCTCGGTGGCCGACTGCTCGATGGCCCAGTCGTCGGTGCCCACCACGAGCACCGAGAGCGGCCCGGGGGACGGGTCCTCCGTGGAGGACCCGTCCAGCACCGAGGCCAACCGGGATCCCCCCTTGGATCGCAGACCGACCGCCACGGATGGAGTGTGCACGACACAGCCCACACCACGGCCTACACCCGATCAACGCGCCCCCAACTCCCGTGCACCCGTCGAAGGCCCCTGGTAGTGGCGATAGGGTGCGGAAAGTAGCCGACAGCCCTTCCCCCTGCCCGGCGGCCCAGCTACGCTGAGTGGTTGGACAAGTTGCCCTAGTGGCAGGGGGATCGAGACCATGGTGGTGAAGGTGGGAACGGCGGAACCCGTCCGCGCAGCCGGGATCCCGTCCCGGTCGCCGGGGAAGCTGCTCGTCGTGGACGACGACCCCGAGGTGCGGGGGGTGCTGGTGCGCCTGCTGGAGGTCGAGGGCTACCGGGTGAGCGAGGCCACCACCGGGGCCGAGGCCACCGAGGCCCTGGCCAAGGCCCCTCCCGACCTGGTCATCCTGGACGTCATGCTGACCAGCGAGAACGGCTTCGACATCCTGGCCGCCATCCGCCGCACCAGCGAGGTCCCGGTGATCCTGGTCACCGCCAGGGGCCAGGAGACCGACCGGGTGCTGGGGCTCAAGCTGGGGGCCGACGACTACGTGGTGAAGCCCTTCTCGGCCGCCGAGCTGGCCGCCCGGGTGGGCACCGTCCTGCGCCGGGCCACCCCCCGCAGCGCGGCGCCCACCTCCGCGCTCATGGAGTTCGACGAGCTCCGCATCGACACGCTGGCCCGGGAGATCACCGTGCGGGGGTCGCTGGTGGAGACCACCGCCAAGGAGTTCGCCCTGCTCGCCTTCCTGGCCGGGTCCCCCCGCCAGGTCTTCACCCGGGAGCAGCTGCTCGCCCAGGTGTGGGACTCCTCCTCGGAATGGCAGGACGCCGGGACGGTGACCGAGCACATCCGCCGCATCCGCCGCAAGATCGAGGCCGACCCCGACAAGCCCCGCTGGGTGCGGACCGTCCGGGGCGTGGGATACCGCTTCGAGCCGTGAGCCTCAGGTGCCCGTGGCCCGGGCGCGCAGCTCCGGGGCCCGAGCCCGCTGGGTGGCGGCCACGTCGAGGGCGTGGCGGACGCGCCGGCCCAGCTGGGCAGGGGTGAAGGGCTTGGCCAGCAGGTCGGCGTCGGGATCGAGAGGGTGGCGGGCCATGGCGTGCTCGTCCAGGTGCCCCGACATGAACAGCACCGCCAGCGACGGCCACCGCCCGGCCAGGGCCTCGGCCAGCTCCACCCCGCTCATCTCGGGCATGACGACGTCGGTGACGAGCAGGTCCACGGGGCGCTCCAACGAGCCCGTCACCGCCAGGGCCTCGGCCCCGTGGGCGGCCGCCAGCACCAGGTAGCCCCGCTCCTCCAGGGCCCGCACCGCCAGCCGGCGCAGCTCGTCCTCGTCCTCCACCACCAGCACGAGCTCGTCGCCCTCCTCGCCCGAGTCGTCGCCGGGGGCGGCCACGAGCGCCTCGGCTTCGTCCTCCACGGCCGGGAACCACATGGTGATGGTGGTGCCCCGCCCCGGGGCGGTGTCCACGCTCACCTGCCCGCCCGCCTGGGTGACCATGCCGTGCACGGCCGCCAGCCCCAGGCCGGTGCCCTTGGCCATGCCCTTGGTGGTGTAGAAGGGCTCGAAGCAGTGCTCGGCGGTCTCGGCGTCCATGCCGGTGCCGGTGTCGCTCACCGCCAGGGCCACGATGCGCTGCGCCAGGGGCTGGTCGGTGCCCACCACCCGGGTGCGCACCACCAGGCGCCCCCCCTTGGGCATGGCGTCGCGGGCGTTGATGGCCATGTTCAAGATGGCCCGCTCCAGCTCGGCGGGGTCCGCCAGGATGCGCCCGGGGGGGTCGGCCGGCACCACCTCGAGCTGGACGTCCTCGCCCATCACCCGCAGCAGCATGGGCTCCATGGCGCCCACCACGGCGTCGGGGTCCACGACCTCGGGCTGGCCCACCTGGCGGTGCCCGATGGCGAGGAGCTGGCTGGTGAGGGCGGCGGCCCGCTGGCCGGCCCGCTCGATGGCCTGGACCTCGGCCGCCAGGGGGTCGGCCTCGTCCATGCGGCGCAGGAGGATCTCGCTGCACCCCAGGATCACCGTGAGCAGGTTGTTGAAGTCGTGCGCCACGCCGCCCGCCATGCGGGCCATGGCCCCCAGGCGCTCGGCCTGCTGGAACTGCTCGAGCATGCGCTGGCGCTCGGTGACGTCCTCGGCCACCGCCAGGATGCCCGTCACCATGCCCTCGTGGTCAAGGAGGGGGGCGGTCGACACCGACAGCTCGCGCACCTCGTCGTCGCGCACCGCTCCCACCTGCAGGCCCACCGTGGCCTCGCCGTGGCGGGTGCGGTCCCACAGCCAGGCGAGCGACGTGGCCGCCGTCTCGCCGGCGGCGGGCACGCGCCGCTCCCCGTCGCCGGGCCCGTCCCAGCTGAGCAGGGCCCCGGCCGCCCGGTTCCACCACCGGGCCGACCCGTCCAGCCCCAGCTCGGCGATGGCCAGGGGCGAGGACTCCACCACGGCCTGGAGGCGCTGCTCGTTGCCCTGCACCGCCTGGTAGAGGCGGGCGTTGTCGAGGGCCACGGTGGCCATCTGGGCCAGGAGCACGAGCACCGACTCGTCCTCGGCGTTGAAGGCCCGGTCCCGGCCGAGCACCACGATGGCCCGGGGATGGGCGCCCGTGGAGTCCACCAGGGGCACCCCCATCCAGGGGACGGCGCGGGCGCCCGCCGACACGTCGGCCACCGCCACGGCCGGGTCGGGGACGTCGCTGGGCCCGCCCTGGCGCAGGGGCCGGTTGGCCTGCACCACCGCCCGGCAGGCGGCCTCGACCACGGCCGAGGCGGAGTCGGCCATGTGCCGGGGCGCCATGACCTCCACCCGGGGCTCGGCCTCGTCGGCGCCCACGGCCTCCATCCCCGGGGGGAGGACCACCACCACGGCCTGCTCGGCGTCGAGCACCCGTCGGGCGTGCTCGGACAGCACCCGCAGCACCTGCGACTCGGCCAGCGGGGCGTTCACCGCCAGGGCGGCCTCCATGAGGCGCCGCAGCTGGGCGGCGTGGCGGGTGGCGGCCAGCTCGGCGTGGCGGCTCTCGCTCCACAGCAGGACCCGCTCCACGGCGATGGCCACCCGCTCGGCCAGGCCCCGCGCCGTCTCGAGGTCCGAACGGCGATAGCCGCGGCGGCCGATGCCGGTGGCGAAGCTGAGCGCCCCGAACGACAACCCCCGCAGGTGCACGGGCACGACGAACATGGACTCGATGCCCAGTCCCAGGGAGGGCTCCTCGTAGGCCCCGGGCACGGCCGGCTCCCCGCCGTGGGGCGGGCCCTGGCGCCCGGTGCGCAGCACGACCTCGGGGCGCCCGGTGGCGAGCACCCGGTGCACCAGCGCCTCGCCGTCGGGATGGGGGTGGCGGCCGGGGTCGGCCTCCCACCGCCCCTGGCCCCCGTGGGCCACCCGGCGCAAGGACCCCTCCTCGTCCACCACGTCGACGGCGAACCAGTCGGCGAACGAGGGCACCACCACGTCCACCAGCCGCACCATGGCCTCGTCGTAGGACTCCAGCGCGGTGGCGAGCACGTCGCCCGCCCGGGCCAGCAGGGCCACGTGCTGGCGGGCGTGCTCGGCCCCCAGGCGGCTGCGGCGCTCGGCCTCGTCGAGGCGGGCGCGCTCGATGGAGGCGCCGCAGCGGTCGGCCACGAGCTGCAGCAGCTGCAGGTCGCGGGCGTCGAAGCGGTGACGGACGCGCGTGCCCACCTGCACCACGCCGATGACGCTGTCGCCCACGAGCAAGGGGGCCGCCAGCATGGAGGCCACCCGCTCGCGCAGCACCGGGGCCGTGGGGACGGCGGCCACGTCGTTCACGATCACGGCCTCGGCGCGCGCCGCCACCTCCCCCACCACGCCCTCGCCCACCCGGACCAGGAGGCCCTCGGTGTGCTCGTCCAGGCCGGCCGAGGCCCGCACCGTCAGGCTGGTGCCGTCCCCGGTGACGAGGAAGATGGTGGCCACGTCCCCGCCCACCACCTCGCCCGTGCGGGCCAGCAGCTCGTCGAGGAGGGCGTCGAGGGGGAGGAACGACAGGGCGGGGTCGGTCACAGACTGGATGGAGCGCAGCGCCACCGCGGCGTCGTGCAGCCCCAGGCGGATGCGGCGCTCGGCCACCCGCCGGAAGAGCAGGATCACGAGCACCATCACGAAGCTGCCCCCCACGAACAGCCACGCCAGGGTGACGGTGGCCCCGGTGGGGTGGTTGGTGGTCAGGAAGTGGAAGACCACCACCGAGAACAGGACCCAGGCCGCCACCAGGGCGGCCTCGCCCAGGATCATGTGGCGCCCCAGGGCCTGGCGCAGCAGGCGGTCGGCCTCGGGCCCGTGGTCGTCGGGGACGATGGACCCCAGGTCGGGGGCGGCCTCCCAGCTGGGCGGCTCGATCCGGCCCCGGCGGCGGCCGCGCCCGCGGGCGCGGCCTCGCGGTCCCACCCCTCGTGCCTGGCGGCTCACCGACAGACGAGCCTACCGGTGACGGGCGCCGTGGGCGGGGGGCGCCGCGCGCCCTCGGGGCCGGCGGCGCCGGTGCGTCAGGCCCGTCCCACCACGGCGGTCACCTGTGATCCGCCGAGGGTGGCGGCGCCGGCCGAGCCGTAGAAGGTGGCGTCGCCGAGGGCGAACACCCCGCCGTCCGCGCCGGCCAGCCAGTAGCCGCCGCCGTCGGGGGTGGACGCCATGCCCACCACGTGGTTGGACGACACCGCGCCGGTGGCGCCGTAGTGCCAGGCGTCCCCGAAGACGTAGACGCCGCCCGCCGAGCCCACCAGCCAGTAGCCGTTCCCGTCGGGGGTGGCGGCGATGCCCACGACGGGGTGGGAGAGCGCTTGGGACGACGTCGCCCCGTAGTAGCGGGCGTCGCCGTAGGAGAACACCCCGCCGTCGGTGGCCACCAGCCAGTAGCCGCCGCCGTCGGGGGTGGACGCCATGCCCACGACGGGGTGGGAGAGATGCGCCGAGGAGGCCGAGCCGGCGTAGCCGGCGTCACCGTAGGAGAACACCCCGCCGTCCGACGCCACCAGCCAGTAGCCGCCGCCGTCGGGGGTGGCCGCCATGCCCACCACCGGGTGGGTGAGGTGCGCCGAGGAGGCCGAGCCGTAGAACGGGGCGTCGCCGTAGGCGAACACCCCGCCCGCCGCACTGGCCAGCCAGTAGCCCCCGCCGCGCGACGTCGTGGTGGTGAGGGCGGCGGCGCCCGCCGTGGTGGCGCCCGTGGTGCTGTGGCCCTGGTGGCGCCCCGAACGCGCCGTGGTCGTGGACGGGGACGTGGGCGTGGTGGTGGTGGCCGTGGGCGCCACGGTGACCGTGAGCGTGCCGCTCGAGGGCCCCACGCCCGACGAGTTGTAGGCCGACACCGAGTAGCTGTGCGCGCCGCTCGGCACGTTGCTGTCGGTGTAGGTGGTGGGCGCGGGCAGCGGCCAGCCCGGCCAGGCGATCTCACGGCCGTCGCGGAACACGTCGATGCCGAGGCTGCCGGAGCTGTTCTTCCACGACAGGTCGACGGTGCTCCCGGTGACCGAGAGCGTCAGGCTCTCGGGCGCCCCGGGCGCGCCCGATACCGTCTGCACCGCGCCCCCCGTCGGGGCCGTGGTGGTGGTCGTGCTCGCCGTGGTGGTCGTGGAGCTCACCGGCGTCGTGGGCCGCGTGGTGGTGGGCGTGGGCGGCTTGGTCGTGGTGGGCGTGGGCGGCTTGGTCGTCGTCGGTGACGGCGACGGCGACCCCAGCGAGGCGCTGGCCCCGCCGAAGTCGGCCCTGAACGCCGCCAGGGCGTTGGGGAAGCGCCCGTCGGTGATGTCGTTCTGCTGGTCGGAGGTGTCGAAGGCGAAGATGTCGCTGAAGGCCACGTTGTTCTGGGCGATCCAGGTGGCGAACTGGTTGATGAAGTACGGGTCGTCGCCGAGCCCGTGCCCGTCGGAGCGGTAGTCCACCGACCACTCGGGGAAGGCGATGGCCTTGCCGTGCGCGGCCGCGAAGCCCGCCAGCCAGTTGAGCCCCCAGGCCTGGGACAGCTGGGCCGACCAGGCGTTCTGCGGGGTCTGGGGGGAGCACCAGCAGTTGTCGTAGATGTCGGTGCCGACGTAGTCGACGTAGGAGTCCCCCGGGTAGGCCTGGTCGGGGGTGTAGTTGGTGGGGCCCGAGCCGTTGGGGTTCCACAGGAACGAGAACGACTGGCCCGACACCGACCGCATGGCGGTCACGATGTTGCGCCAGTAGGCCGCGAAGTTCGCCGCGTCGGTGGAGTTGCCGACGTACCAGTTGTACCAGTTGCCGTTGAACTCCCACCCCAGGCGCAGCACGGCGTTCCCGAGCCCCCCGGACACGAGGTTCTGGGCCAGGGTGACGAAGTACGAGTTGTAGGCGCCTGACGCCCCGGCGGCCAGCGTGCCGCCGGTCCCGTCGGGGATGATGGGCACCCCGAGCACGAGGCGGTATCCCGAGCCCCGCCACGACGACAGGTTGCCGGTGGACTCCATGGCCCCCCAGCCGTTCGAGCCCACCAGGTAGTCGGTGGCGAGCGTCGGGTGCGTGCCCGTCGTAGAGCCGAACGACGAGATCCCCTGGGGGCTGTCGTTGCCCGCGTAGTCGCCCAGGGGCACACCCGCGGCGGTGGCGGTGGCCGACGCGGCGGCCATCCCGATGAACGAGAACATTCCGGCTAGCACGAGCACCACCGCCGTGAACGTGACCGTGTGCTCGGAAATCCAACGCGCCCGACGTTGAACCACTGTGTTCCCCCCTGGTTCCGGCGCCGGGAAGCCACCAGAGGACGCAGCACCGCTACGCAACAACGTGTGCCCCCGCCCCGCTCGGCAACCCGGCTCACTCAACTGAGTCCCGTGGCTTTGCGCCCCTCCCTCACGGGAGGTTTGCCTTTCTCCTCCTGGTGTGGACCTTCCGTTCGGTTCCGCCCGCCGAGGGCGTCACCGTCCGTGTGTTTTTATCGACGCGCGCTCCGTGGTCATTGAGCGATTGCCGCTTTTCGCGTGATGACCTGGTGTGATGCCGGTGTGATCCCGGTGTCGACGCCGGCGCGTTGCCACGATGTGTGGGGAACGTTGTCAACGAGTTGTGGCCGATCGCAGCACTACCCGTGAGGTCGCGCGCTATGTGCGTTTGCGCGCACAGCCGACTGCCGGCGAACCGCGGCCCGCGTCGTCAGCGGCGCGTCATGCGCCGGCGCCGATGCGCCGGGCGTGCACGCCGCGCGTCACCCGCGCCGGACTCGCGCCGCGTGCGTTGCGCCGCGTGCATTGCGACGTCCTGGTCGTGCGATTTCCTTGGCGGCGCGCCGTCCTCGGGAGTGCGCGGCGCTCGGCGTCAGCAGCGGCGTGACAGTCGATCCGCCCCAGGGGATCAGCCGTAGACGCCGACGGCGAAGAGCGCCACCCACACCAGCCCGGTCAGCTGCAGGCTGCGGTCGTGCAGGGCGAGGTCCTCGGGCGCGGCCCCGTGGCCGGTCTCGAAGCGCAGCTCGACGAGCAACAGGGCCACCACCACCGGAAGGATCGACAGCTGGAAGTAGATGGGGTGCTGGGTGGGATTGACGTGATTGGCCCGCTCGAACGCCCACAGGCAGTACGCCGTCACGGTCACCGACGCGGCGATGACACGCGCCGATCGCAGGAACGTCATCGGATACGCCCCCAAGGTGCGGCGGTGGTGCGAGCGGGTGTCACCGAGCGCCCCGTGCTCGGCGCTGCGCTTGCCCACCACCACGAACAGCGACCCGAAGGTGGCCACCACGAGGAACCAGTCCGACAGCGGGACGTTGACGGCCACGCCGCCGGCGATGGCCCGCAGCACGAAGCCCGAGGCCACACAGGCGAGCTCGACGACCGGCTCGTGCTTGAGGCGCACGGTGTAGGCCACGTTGATGCCGACGTAGACACCGAGGACCACGAGCAGCCGCGTCCCCGCCAGGAACCAGCTGCTCACCAGGCCCCCCGCCACCAGCGCGGTGCCGATCGACAGGGCGAGGCCGGGCGCCACCGCGCCCGACGCCACCGGCCGGTGGCGCTTGGCCGGGTGCAGGCGGTCGGCGGCGGCGTCCACCGTGTCGTTCACGAAGTAGGTGCCCGAGGAGGCCAGGCAGAAGATCCCGGTGGCACCCAGGGCGACCAGGAGGGCGTGATGGTGCGACAGCACGCCGGCGGCGCCCGGCGCCGCCAGGACGAGCAGGTTCTTCAGCCACTGGCGCGGGCGGGCCAGGCGCACGAGGTTGGCGGCCAGCGGGCGGGATGGGGGCACCGGGCGTTGCCCACTGGCGTGCACCGAGTCGGCGAGGGGGGCCTCGACCATGTGGAGCGCCTCACCCCCTCGAGGCCGGTGACGTCGGACCGGGTCGTGACAGCAGCTGCCCGGCGCCTGGTCCGGGTCGACCCACGCTATGCGAATTCAACACCGCGGGCGGGGCTCGGGCCGGGCCGGAGTCGCCCCCGGGGTTGGCGGCGGGCGGGCCCGCACGGGGCCGGCTGCGCTCGAGGCGCCTGCCTGGCGCCCGGCCCGAGGTGGCGGCCGGATCAGGTCAGCCGAAGTCGGCCTTGAACGCCGCCAACGCCTTGGGGAAGTGGCCGTCGGTGATGTCGTTGCGTTGGTCCGAGGTGTTGAAGCTGAACATGTCGGTGAAGACGACGTCGTGCGTCGTGATCCAGTTGGCGAACTGGTTGATGAAGTAGGGGTCGTCTCCGAGGCCGTGCCCGTCGGTGCGGAAGTCCACCGACCACTCGGGGAAGGCGATCGGCTTGCCCTGCTGCGCCGCGAAGCTCGCCAGCCAGTTGAGCCCCCAGGGCTGGGTCATCTGGAGGGACCAGGCGTCCTGGGGCGTCTGCGGGCTGCACCAGCAGTTGTCGTAGACGTCGGTGCCGACGTAGTTGACGTACGCGTCGCCGGGGTAGGCCTGGCTGGGCGTGTAGGAGGTGGGGCCCTGGCCGTTGGGGTTCCACAGGAACTGGAAGGCCTGGCCCGAGACGCTGCGCATGGCGGTCACGATGTTGCGCCAGTAGGCCGCGAAGTGGGCCGCGTCCGTGGGGTTGGAGACGCCCCAGTTGTACCAGTTGGCGTTGAACTCCCACCCCAGGCGGAGGATGGCGTTGGAGAACCCGGCCGAGACCAGGTTGCGGGCGAGCGTCACGAAGTACGCGTTGTAGGCACCAGCCGCGCCGGAGGCCAGGGTGGCCCCGGTGCCGTCGGGGATGATGGGCACCCCGAGCACCAGCCGGTAGCCCGAGCCCTTCCAGCTGCCCAGCCCGCTGGTGGACTCCATGGCGCCCCAGCCGTTCGATCCCACCAGGTAGTCGGCGGCCAGGAGGGGATGGGTCCCGGTGGCGGCGGCGAAGGCCCGGACGCCGCCCGGGTCGTCGGCGCCGACGTAGTCACCGAGGAACGCCATGGTCCGGCCCGACCACACCACGCGCAGCGCCGGCTGGTTCAACAGCCGGTGCAGGGGCCGGCCGCCCAGGTTGGCGCTCCGGGCCGAGAACACCGAGGTGCGCGGGGAGGCGGGCGCCGTCACGTGGGCGTAGGTGACGGTCACGGTGCACCCCTTGCACAGGTACAGCCCCCCCACGGTCACCCGGTGCCCCCGGACCGACACCCGGCCGGTCGTGGCCGACACGTAGCCGGCGGACGCCGACGACCTGGTCTGGGGCCTGGGCCAGCCGCCCGGCACCAAGACCGACACGGTCCCGTCCCAGTCGCCCGCGCTGGCGGTGTAGCGCAGGCCCAGGGTGTTGCCGGCGGAGGAGGGGGCCAGCGAGCTGGGCGTGAGCGACAGCGTGCCCGGCCCGATCACGGGCTGGGCGGCCGTGGGCGCGCTCACGAGCCCCACCACGCCCGCCGACAGCAGGCAGCCGGCCACCACGGTGCGGCCGAGCAGGCGGACGGGCCGCGCCGCGGACGGCGCGCGGGCCGGGCCGGCCACGGTCCGCCCAGCCGTCTCCGGGGCCGTCGGCGGCACCCCGGGGACGCGACGCCTGCGTTCACCCATCACTCCACCCATCGCACTGCTGCCCCCTCGGCCCCGGCTCCGCCCCGCCCGGGGTCCGCGCCGTGAGCCTAGTGGGCGCCGGCCCCGCCGCCTCGGTCGCTCCACCGGGGGGCCCTACCCGCCCGGCGCCGTGGGTGCACGGCGGGTGCTGTCAGCGGGCCGAGGAGCCGCTCCGGGAGTACTCGATGACATCGATGCCGCTGAAATGCTCCGACCGGACCGGCCGCAGGCCGGCGGCCTCCACCCCCGACACCACGTCGTGCTCCTGGGAGAGGTACAGGTCGGCGCCGCTCAGCACCACCCACACCCGGGGGTGCCGCGCGGCCGCCCGGGTCACCGCCGCGGGGCTCACGGCGAAGTTGCTGTCGAAGCGCAGCGGGTCGAGCTCCCATCCCAGGGTGGGGTAGACGGGGACGAGGGCCCGGGCCAGGGCGCCATGGCCGTCGAGGTACCACTCGAAGGGGATGCGCATGTAGGGCGGGAAGACCACCGCCCCGTCACCGGCGCGCACCTGGCCCTCCAGGGCCGCCACCGCCCCCCGCCAGTCCTGGCCCGACCCCGCGTGGTACCAGCGGGCCACCCCGGCGGCGGACCCCACCACCAGGACGGCCACCAGCGCCACGCGCGTCCCGCGGGTCAGGCGCGCCAGCCCCACGCCGACCACGATGACCAGGCCGGGCGCGCACACGATGAGATAGCGCACGACGAACAGCGGCATGTAGGCGAACGAGACGACGAGCACGAGCGCCACGGGGACCACGAACCAGCACACCGCCAGCATGAGCGGCCACCGGTCGAAGAGCCACCCGGGGCGCCCGCGGCGCCGGCCCGCCACGACCAGCGCCACCGCGGCCAGCACCCCCACCACCGCGGCGGCGTCGATCACGGCGTGCGGCACGCTGGCGCGCACCTTGGTGAACACCTTGCCGGCGGTGGTCCCCGACGCCCAGTTCACCCCGGCGGCGTTGTTGGCGTGGATGAGCACCGCCAGGGGCACGAGGAGCACCACCATGGCGGCCACGGCGGGCACCACGCGCCGCCACGGGGCCGCGCCCGGGGGCGTGAAGCCGAGCGACGCCACGTGGGCGACGGGGACGAGAACGGCCCAGAAGTTGACGTACGCGCCCGCCGCGGAGACCAGCGCGTAGGCGGCCCACGTGCCCCAGCCCCCCGGCGCCCGCCGGCAGCCCTGCACGAACAAGGCGGAGGAGGCCGACACCAGCAGCAGGCTCAGGGCGTAGCCCCGGGCGTCCTGGGCGTACTGCACGACGAGGGGGTCGACGGCGAGCAGGAGGCCGCTCAGGAGGGCGACCCGGCGGCCGAAGAGGTCGTGGGCCACCTTCATGACGAGCGCCACGGCGCCCACCGTGACGATGACCGACAGGCTCCGCAGGGCCACCTCGCTGTGGCCCAGCGCGTACCAGCCCCGGAGGACGAAGAAGTACAGCGCGCCGTTGGACTCGCGGTGCAGGACCACCTGGCCGAAGCGGTGCCAGGGGGCGCGCGCCAATGTCGTGCTGACGGTCTCGTCCAGGAACAGGCTCGAGCGTCCCAGGAAGGCGAACCCCAGGACGGCGCCGAGGGCGAGGACCACGCCGTAGGGCACGAGCGACGGCGCCCGGCGGGACGTGCCCGCGGTGGCCGGAGTCGAGGTGGTGAGGATCGTGCTCATGCGGGCGCCTCCTCGAGGCCGACACCCACTCTCGCACGGCGGCCTGCGCCGGTGGGCCCACGGCGGCCCGGGCCCGGCCCCGCCGTGGCGCGGGGCGGGCCCGGACCCCGGAGCGGATCAGGCCGGGACGACCACCAGGTGGCGCGGCCGGCCGCGCCCGGGCCGGCGCGAGGCGAAGGCCAGGCCGAGGAGGCCGCCGAGCAGGAACATGCCCACGATGGCGAGGACGTTGACCCCGCCCCGCCGGGGA
>DATJBC010000167.1:0-11089 GCA_035515515.1 Acidimicrobiales bacterium | reverse complement strand
GTGCTTCGCGCCACAACGCCCGATCAAGGCCGCGCCGGCCCGTGCCGATCATGAGATGGTGCCGTACGACGCTCTCGGGCACACCCGGGGCTTCGCGCGCCGCCTCGCGCGGCGCATCGTCGACCCGACCTTGCTGGCCGTCCCCGTGGCGGCCATCGCCTTCTTCGCGCTGCGCGGCCACCACCTCATCGCCGGGCTGTCCGACGCCGCCATCGTGGGGCTCCTCGGGGGCGGCTACGTCATGAGCGCCGTGGTCACCGCCCTGTGCCCGCCGGGCGAAGGCGGCACGAAGCTCTACCTGCGTGTGAGCGGGGAGATGGTGGTCATCGGGTCCATCGTCTACGCCATCGGCTGGGGCCCCACCCTGGCCCTGGGCCTGTTGTTCGGCGTCATCGACTGCACCCGCACCCACGGCGTGCGGGCCGCCCGGCCGGCGTCGGTCGCCGGCGTCGCCGTCATCGCCGCCGGCCAGGGGGCCATCGCCCTGGGCTGGGTCCCGACGTTGGTCCGCCAGCCGCTCGTCCACGCGCTGGCCGTCCTGGCCGTCCTGGGGCTGGTGATCGCCGCCGAGCTCGTGCGCCTCGCCTTCCTCTCCACCGAGGAGGTCCAGGCGAGCCTGGCCGCCAACGAGCGCCGCTTCAAGGCCCTGGTGCAGCACGCCGCCGACGTCATCGTCGTCGTGGAGGGGGGCCGGTTCAGCTACGTGAGCCCGGCGTTCCACGACATCCTGGGCTACGCCCCCGAGTCGCTCCCCGCCCTGGCGGGGGCCGACCTCGTCCATCCCGAGGACGGCGATCCCCTGGCCCGGGCGGTGGCCGGCGCCGGCGGGGGCGTCACCGCCGTCGAGGTGCGCCTGCGCACCGCGCAGGGCCACTGGCGGTGGTTCGACGCCCGGGTGACCGACCTGCGCGCCGACGCGGACGTGGGCGGCGTCGTCGCCAACCTGCGTGACATCGACGACCGCAAGCGCGCCGAGGGGGCCCTGCGGGCCAGCGAGAGCAGCTTCCGCCTCCTCTTCGCCTCGAACCCCCAGCCCATGTGGGTGCACTCGCGCTCGTCGTCGCGCTTTCTCGAGGTGAACGACGCCGCCATCGACCACTACGGCTACTCGCGCCGGGACTTCCTGGCCATGACCATCGCCGAGATCCGGCCCCCGGCGGACCACGAGGCCCTGTGGGAGTCGGTCACGGGCCCCCGCCCGGCGCTGCAGCACGGCACCGTGCGGCACGTGCGGCGCGACGGCGGTGTCATCGAGGTCGAGATGGCGTCCCACGAGCTGCGCTTCGAGGACGAGGACGCCGTGCTGGTGGCCGTCACCGACGTCACCGAGCGCAACGCGCTGGAGCGGCAGCTGCGCCAGCAGGCCGAGCGCGACGAGCTCACGGGCCTGGCCAACAGGGCCCTCATGCGGCGGCGGACGCAGGAGGCCCTGGCCCGGGCCCGCCAGCTCGGCACGGCCGTGGCGGTCATGCAGATCGACCTGGACGACTTCGGCCAGATCAACGACGTGTTCGGCCACGACGCCGGCGACCTGGTCCTCACCCGGGCCGCGGCCGTGCTGCGCGACATCGTGGGCGTCCGGGGCACGGTGGCGCGCACCGGCAGCGACGAGTTCGCCGTGCTCATGGGGCACGTCGACGGCGCCGTCGACGGCCTGGCGGCCATGGCCGGCCGCATGCTCGACCTCCTGGCCGAGCCGATCGAGATCGCCGGCGCCACCATCAGCATCGAGGCGGCGGTGGGGATCGCCCTGGGCCCGGCCGTCGACGAGGACGCCACCCAGCTCATCCAGCGGGCGGCCAGCGCCCTGGCCCGCAGCAAGCGCACCCTGCGTCGCTACGAGATCGACGACGTCCCCGCCGGCCACGCCACCCGCCAGCGGCTGGCGGTGATCGCCGAGCTGCGCCACGCCATCGACCACGGCCAGCTGCGCCTGCACTACCAGCCCAAGGCCGAGCTGGCCTCGGGCGCGGTGGTGGGCGTCGAGGCCCTGGTGCGCTGGGAGCACCCCGACCGGGGCCTCATCCCCCCCGACGACTTCGTCCCCCTGGCCGAGCGCACCGGGCTCATCCGCCCCCTCACGTCGTTCGTCCTGGGCCGCGCCGTCGCCCAGCTGGCCGACTGGCGCCGTGCCGGCCTGCCCGTGGGCATGGCCGTCAACCTGGGCGTGGCCAACCTCACCGACCTCGACCTGCCCGGTGAGATCGAGGACCTGTTGGCCCGCCACGGCATCCCGGCCGGGGCGCTCACCCTCGAGGTGACCGAGGTGGCGGCCATGACCGACGTCACCAGCACGGCCGCGGTGGTGGCCGAGCTGAGCGCCATCGGCGTGGAGCTCTCGGTCGACGACTTCGGCACCGGGCACTCGTCGCTGGCCAAGCTCCGCTCGCTGCCCATCACCGAGATCAAGCTCGACAAGTCGTTCGTGACGTCGATGCTCGAGCAGGACGACGACGCCACCATCGTGCGCTCGTCCGTCGACCTCGCCCACAACCTGGGGTTGCGGGTCGTGGCCGAGGGCATCGAGTCCGCGGCGGTGGCCCACGCCCTGCAGCGCCTGGGCTGCGACGTGGGCCAGGGCTACTGGCTGTCGCGGCCCCAGGACGCCGCGGCCATGACGCAGTGGCTTGTCACCCACCCGCGCGGCGCGCTCGGCCTGCGGGCGGGGGCGGGCGGGCACGGCGGACGGCCGGTGTTGCGGGCCGTCCCCACCAAGTCGGCGTGAGGGCCGAGGAGGGTGGTCAGCTGACGGGGCCGAAGCCGAGCGCCTGGGAGAGCACCGTCTCGAGGTAGCGGCTGTAGGTGGCCGTCAGGTGGTCGCTGTCCTTGTAGACGACGATGCCGTCGATGATGTCGGTGCACGTCGTCGAGCAGAACCACGGCGTCACGTCGAGGTAGGTGGCGCCGCGGGCGGATGCCGCCGCCTTCTCGGCGGCGTCCATCGACAGGTAGTACGGGCCCGGGCGGCCCGAGCACCGCTGCACGGCCGCGCCGTGGCGCGCCAGGCAGGCCGGGTCGATGTGGGGGGTGATGGGGATGTCTCCCAGCACCACCGTGCGGACCCGGGGCGCGGTGACCGCGGCCAGGGCGGCCTCGAGCCCCTCCTGCCAGCGCCCCGGAGTGAGCTGGCCGCTCGGGTAGACGCCGCCGCCGGGCATCTCGGTCACCACCAGCAGGTCGGGGTCGAGCTGGTTGATGCGGGCCGTGGCGTAGCGCTGCCAGTCGTCGCACTGGGTGTAGCGCCCGCCCGGGTGGCCGAAGCCGGGCGGGTTCGTCCGGGGGACGAGCGCCACGTGGCACCAGTCCTTGGCCAGCAGCACGAGCCGCCACCCCGCCTGCTTGGCCAGGGCGTCGAAGGCCTCGAACCACATCGTGGCGTGCGAGTCGCCGTAGAGGACCATCGTGTGGGACCCGTGCACGTCGCCGAAGACACACGCCGGGACCGTCGTCACGGCCAGATGTGCCTCGCAGCCCACGGCGTCCGCGGGCAGGCCCCCCCAGTCGTTGGGCGCCTCCGCCACCGTGGGCGTCACGTCGGCGGGCACCGTGTGGATGAAGCGGGCGTCGGCCACGGCGCGCCGGACCGCCGCCGCCGTCGCCGGGGGAGCGCCCGACCCGGGACGGGTGAGCTGCAGCGGTGACGCCGACGACGACAGCGGTGCCGCCAGGGTGACGGCCCCGATGCACAACGCGCTCGTGACGACGCCGGTCCCCACGCTCGCCCACCGCACCCGGGTCAGCGCTCGGGCGTGGCGGATGGGGTTCTCGAAGAAGAAGTACGTGAGCGCCGAGAGCCCGAGCGCCAGGGCCACGAGGCCGACGTTGTCGAGCACGGGGAGCTTGGCCTTGCCCTCGTACTGTGTGGCGATGGTGAGGATGGGCCAGTGCCACAGGTACAGCGAGTAGGACCAGCGCCCCAGCCAGCGCAGCGGGCTCAGCGCCAGCAGGCGCTCGACACCCTGGCGCGGGGCGCTGGCGCCCCCGCCGATCACGAGGGCGGCGCCCACGACGGGCACCGCCACCCACGACCCCGGGTAGGCCGTGGTGCCCGTGAAGGCGACCGCCGACGCCACGATGGCCGCCAGGCCCGCCCACGTGGCGGGGCCCGCCACGGCGGGCGGGAGGCGCCGCAGGGGCCCGGCGGCCAGCGCCACCGACGCGCCCAGGGCGAGCTCCCAGGCCCGGGTGAAGGGGGAGAAGTAAGCGGCGGTGGGGTCGTTGGCGGTCTGCACCACCGACCACACCAGCGAGGCCGCCCCCGCGGCGGCCAGGAACACCCCCAGCTTGACCCGCAGCGACCGGCGACGGGCCACGGCCGCCACCAGGACGAAGATCGTCGGGTAGACGATGTAGAACTGCTCCTCCACGGCCAGCGACCAGTAGCTCTGCAGCGGGGAGGGCGGCCGCTGGGACAGGAAGTAGTCCGTGCCGGTGAAGGTGAAGTGGAAGTTGGCCAGGAACGCCGTCGCCCAGCGGGCGTCGGAGACGACCTCGCCGCCCGCCACCACCCCCAGCAAGAGGCGGGTGGCCACCACCGACGCCACGATCACCAGCGCGGCGGCGGGGATGATGCGCCGGCACCGACGACCGTAGAACGAGAGCAGGCTCGTCGTGCCGGTGGTCGTCCGCTCGCGCAGCAGGAGCCCGGTGATGACGTAGCCCGAGATGACGAAGAAGACGTCGACGCCCACGTAGCCCCCGCCGACGTGGGGGATGCCCGCGTGGTACAGGACCACGAGGCCCACGGCGATCGCCCGCAGGCCCTCCACGTCCGGGCGGAAGGCGCGGTCCTCGGGTGCGGTGCCCGCCTCGTCGCCCGAGGCCAGAAAGCGCGCTGGCCCGGCCCGGCCCTGGCGCGCCGGGTCAGCGACCCGCGTGCCGGGAACCCCCATGGCTCCTATTTGACCCTACGGGCGGGGCCGGGGGAAAGCGGCCGGGCACGGGGCCGGCGCCCCGCGGGGGCGGCGGGGGCCCCCGGCTACGGGGTGGGCCGCAGGCGGAACACCTCGGCCAGGGCGCCCTCGAGGTACCGCGTGTAGGCCAGCCCCAGGTGCTGGTGGTCGACGTAGACGTCGTAGTCCCCGATCACGGGACTGCAACTCCGGGAGCAGAACCACGCAGTGACGTCGATGTAGCGCGCCCCCGCGCCGCGCGCCGCACGGCTCTCGGCGCCCTTGTACTGCGCGGCGCGGCGCCCGGGGGTGACGGCACATCCCTGGACGCTCCGCAGATGCTTGAAGATGCAGTCCGGGCCCTCGGCGAAGGGGGTGTCCCCGAGCACGTACGTCGTGACACCCGGCGCCACGATCCTGCCCAGGAGCTTCTGGAGCCCGCGCTGCCACTGTGTCGCGCTGTAGCGGCCGCCGTCGGGTCTGGGCTGCAGGTCCTGGGTGACGATGACCATGGCGGGGCCCAGCGCCTTGATGCGGTCGAGGGCGAAGGTGTGCCACCGGTCGCAGGCCGCCCAGTCTCCCGAGGCGTTGGGCGCGTGGGTCGACAGCAGCCCTGCGGGGCACCCGGCCTTGGAGAGGATGACGAGCTTCCACCGGTCGCGGACGGCCAGGTCGTCCAGTGCCTGGAACCACATGGCCGCGTGGGAGTCCCCGTAGAGGACCATGGTCCGGGCGGCGGTGGCGTCACCGAAGGCGCACGCCGGGACGCTGCTCTGGTTGTAGCCGGCGAAGCAGTGGGTGCTCGGTGGCGGGAAGCCGAGGTTGACCCGGGTGGCGATGTCGGGCAGCGGCGGGACCAGGTGCGCGGGGACTGTCTTGATCCGTGACGCCACGGCGACGAGCCGCTCCACGGCGGCCACGGCGTCCGAGCCGGCCGGTGTCGACGCCGACGTCGAGGTCGACGAGGCCGCGCCGGACTGGCCGCCGGGCAGCGCGAAGACGTCGGCCTGGACCGCCACGGCCCCGAGCGTGGCCAGAACGAGGCCCGCGCCCATGGTCACGCTCACCAGCCGCGAGCGCAGGGCGAACCGTGCGTGGCGGATGGGGTTCTCGACCACGACGTAGGTGGCGACCGCGGCCACCGCCGCCACCGCGACCCAGCCGAGGTTGTCCAGCACGGGCAGGCTCTGCTTCCCGGCGGCGTCGGCCGCCACCACGAGGATCGGCCAGTGCCACAGGTAGAGCGAGTACGAGATCCGTCCCACCCCCCGGAACGGCGCCCGCCCCAGGACGACCTCCGCGCCCAGGGGGTGGGCGGACATCCCCCCGGCGATCACCAGGACCGCGCCCACCACCGGGAGGGCCACCGCGGCGCCGGGGTAGGCGGTCCGGGCGTCGAAGGCCAGCGCGCTCACCACGATGGACCCGAGCCCCACCCACGAGGCGGCGGCCCCCAGCCGTGCCGGCACCCGCAGGAGCAGGGGCGTGGCCACCGCCACGAGCGCGCCGAGGGCGAGCTCCCAGGCCCGGGTGAGGGGGGAGAAGTACGCCCCCGTGGCGTCGTGCGCCGTGTCCAGGACCGAGAAGGTGAACGAGGCGCACACCACCACCACCAGGCCCAGGGCCAGGCGGGCTCGGAGCGTGAGGCCGCGCCGGCCCGCCAGGACCAGGAACAACAGCGGGTAGGCGAGATAGAACTGCTCCTCGACCGACAAGGACCAGAAGTTCTGCACGGGCGACGGGGCCTGCTGGGAGGCGAGGTAATTGGTGCCGGTCGAGGCGAAGTGGAAGTTCGAGAGGAAGACCGCCGCCCACCGGCCATCGGTGGCGGCCTGCGACCCGATGCTGAAGCCACCGAACTCGTAGGCGAGGAGCACCGCGACCACGATGACGAGGGTGGCAGCGGGGATGATCCGTCTGCACCGGCGGCCGTAGAACGCGAGCAGGGACGTGCCGTTCGTCGCCCGGCGTTCTCGCAGGAGGACGCCGGTGATCACGAAGCCCGAGATCACGAAGAAGACGTCGACGCCGATGTAGCCACCCGGGACGGCCCGCAGCCCGGCGTGGAACAGCACCACCGCCAGGACGGCGATCGCCCGCAGGCCCTCCACGTCGGGGCGGAAGGCCCGGTCCTCGGGTGCGGTGCCCGCCTCGTCGCCCGACGCCAGGAAGCGCGTCGGCTCGGGCCGGCCCTGGCGCGCCGGGTCAGCGACCCGCGTGCCGGGAACCCCCATGCCTCCCATTGTGACCCGACGGGCAGCGCCCGGGGGAGGCGCCGTGCGTGGTGACGGCGCGGCGACGTCCCGCCCGCAGCGGTGGGGCTAGCTGGAATCGAACCAGCGACCTCAGCATTATCAGTGCTGCGCTCTAACCGGCTGAGCTATAGCCCCGGTGGCGAATGGTGCAGTGTAGACGGTAGACGCCTTGCCTCTGCGCCCGCTCCCCGACCTCGCGCACGGGCGCCGCCGTCGGTGGAACGGCCGCACGCCGCCCTCGGGGGCGGACGTCGAGGCGGCGCATGCACGAGCCTCACACGGCATGGAGTGTCGCCCGCCCGCGAACCGGGTAGTTCACGCCGTCGAACAACCCCTTGGGCGTGGCGAAGGCCTGTGGTAGCGTCCGCGCCGGCAGCACCGTTTGGGGGGGAAGGACCGTCATCACGCAGGGGTTGGGGGGCATCAGAACTGTTCTCGGCCGCGGTGCGCGCCTCCGCGCGCGACGCAGCCTGCGCACCGGTCGCGGCGGCTGGGGTGGGGCGCTCCTGGTGGCTGGCTCCGTCCTCGCCCCCATCGGCGCGATCGTCGGACACGCCCTGAGCGGCAGTGCCGCCGTGGCGCCGACGACCCCCCCGGCCGGCACGCGACTGTGCAGCAGCGGGTCGGACTCGCCCATGCTCTCCGGGCCCGCCACCGCCCCGACCGGTGCGGTGACGATTCCAGCCGGGGACAACGACCCCACCTACGACCGGTGGTACTCGTTCACCCCGTTCACCACCTACTACCTGGCGCCCGGGGTGCACACGCTGGGGACGTCGCCCAGCGCCACGTTCGTGCCCCAGGAGGGCGACGCCTTCATCGGCGCCCCGGGAGCCGTGATCGACGGACAGAACCGCAGCCAGTGGGCCTTCGACGGGGTGGCCTCGAACGTCACCATCGAGTACCTGACCATCCGCAACTTCGCGCCGCCCGGCGAGGGCCAGAGCGTCGTCAACCACGACGACGGAGCGAACTGGAGCATCGAGTACAACACGATCGGCCCCAACCTGGGCGCCGGAGTGGGGGTGGGAAGCGACGACTTCGTCTCCGAGAACTGCCTCTCGCACAACGACCAGTACGGCTTCGACGCCGCCGACGACTCGACGGCGGCCTCCGGCTCCACCATCACCGACAACGAGATCAGCTACAACGACGTCAACGGCTCCTACGACCAGGCCGCCTTCACCGCCTCCTACGCGGTCTCCGGTGACGTCGCCACGATCACGACCCAGTCCCCCCTCAACCTGAAGGCGGGCTTCCCCGTCCTCATCGGGGACGTCACCGGATGCTCGTTCACGTGGTGCGCGAACCTGAGCGACCCCGCCCTCGACGGTGCATGGTCGGTCGCCTCCGTGCTGTCGCCCACCTCCTTCACGGTCGTCGTGCCCGCACCGAACGTGGCGCTGACGGCGGACGCGACGGGTACCGTCGCCGACCCCGGCGTGTCCTGCCGATGCTCCGGCGGCGGAAAGCTGTCGAACACGCGGGGATTCACCGTCTCGGACAACTACGTCCACGACAACGGGTACTCGGGCATCTGGGCCGAGCTCGACAACGCCGGCATGGACATCACGGGGAACTACATCGCCAGGAACTGGGCCGAGGGCGTCACCTACGAGACCAGCTACAACGCGGCGATCACCGACAACGCGTTCGTCGACAACGCGTGGGGCCAGGGGCCCTCGCCCGCCCTGGGAGGTTTCCCCGACTCGGCCCTCTACATCTCGGAGTCAGGGAGCGACAGCCGCGTCCCGGGCAACTACGGGAGCACCCTCGCCGTCGGTGCCAACATCTTCACCGACAACTGGGGTGGCGTGGTCATCTACGAGAACGCCAACCGGGCGTGCGGCATCGGTGACGACGCGCTGTGCACTCTCGTCGACCCCGCCGTCTACAACCTGTCGACCTGCGCGTCCGGCATTGTGAACGGCGTGGCGACGGCGGTCCCCGACTACGCCGACAACTGCCGGTGGAAGTCACAGGACGTGGCGGTGACCGGCAACACCTTCAACTTCACCCCGAGCGACATCGGCCCGGACTGCACGCCGGCCGACTACTGCGGATTCAACGGGCTCTTCAGCGTGCCCGGCGCACCCCCCGTCTCGACGCTCATCGGCCCCTGGCCCACTGGCGCGACGTATCCATATGCCGGATACGTCGTGGCGAACGACGTGTCCAACACGCAGAACGACTCGTTCACCGACAACCGATACTGCTCGTCGGGGGGATCGTGGGGCTTCGTGGGCTTCGCCCAGGGCAACAGCATGACCCCGGCAGCGTGGACGGCGGGTGAGACCAACGTCGTCGGCTCCGGGTACGACTTCGGCGGTCAGGACGCCGGCAGCACCTTCGCCACGAGCGGTTGCCCGTCCACGGGCCCTGCTCCGCCCCCCACCACGGCCCCGCCGCCGACGACGACCTCGTCCACGGCCCCACCGCCCCCGGCCGCCTGCGCGGGGACGGCCGTGGCACCCACGAGCAACGCCCAGGCCCTGATCAGCGCGGCACCGGCGGGCACGACGTTCTGCTTCGGTCCGGGCACCTACAGCGTGTCGTCGCTGGCTCCCAAGTCTGGGGACACCTTCGACGGCGACAACCAGAAGGCGGTCCTCGACGGGGGCAACGTGCGGCAGTACGCCGTCGTCGACAACGGAGCGTCGAACGTGACGGTCGAGAACTTCGTCATCGAGGACTACGCCACCCCGCTCCAGCAGGGGGCCGTCGAGGCCTTCGGCGGGACGGGGTGGACGATCGAGGGCAATCACATCACCCACAACGCCGCATCCGGTGTGGCCACGGGGAGCGGCGTGCGAGTGCTGGACAACACGATCGACTACAACACCCAGGAGGGCTTCGCCGCCCACGGGTCCGGCGGTCTGTACCAGGGCAACGACATCGCCTTCAACAACGCCGCCCTCACCGTGGATGCGACCTGGGAGGCCGGAGGCGGGAAGGCCTGGGCCACGACCGGGTTGACCGTCGCCGGCAACTACGTCCACGACAACGGGGGCAACGGCCTCTGGTTCGACACCAACAACACCGGGACCACCATCGAGAACAACACGGTGTCGAACAACTGGGGTGCGGGCATCTACGAGGAGATCAGCTACAACGCCTCGATCACGGGCAACGTCGTGGAGCACAACGGTATGCCCTCCTCTCCCGGTGGCGGGCAGAGGCTGGGATACCTGTGGGACGCCGGCATCCAGCTGCGGGGCTCGGGATCGACGAGCGCCTCGTCCCCCTTCGTCGTCTCGGGCAACTGGGTCCTCGACAACTACAACGGCATCACCCTCATCCAGAGCCCCAATGAGGCCCACGGCGCGTGCAACACCGAGTACACGGCCGGTCAAGAGGGCCTCTACGGCCCCTGCCTGGTGCAGAACGTCCTGGTCGAGAACAACACCATCTCGATGACCCAGGGGGCCACCGGTGCCGTCCAGGACGGCGCCGGGCTGGGCATCTTCACCACCCAGAACAACCGCTTCGTCGGCAACCACTACACCGTGGCGGCCTCCGACCCCGCCGGCTACGTGAGCGGGTGGCTGGCGTGGGACAACCTGTGGCCGACGTGGGCGGCGTGGAAGCTGCTCGGCAACGACCCCACCGGGAGCCTGGTGTCCTAGGAGCCCGGCGCGGCGGGCTCGGGGTCGAGGGCCCGGTCAGGCTCCTTCCGCGACCAGGCGCGTCCTCGACAGCCAGCGGGGGTTGGTGAGCACGAGCCCGAGCCCGAAGACGGTCCACAGCAGCGCCCCCACCTGGGCCCCCTCGAGCGACGGGTCGAAGAAGGCGTTGGCCAGGATGGCCACGGCCGCCACGATGCAGAGGTCGACCATGCCGCGCCGACGGCCGCGGCCCGTCCGCAGGAACCGGTAGCGGGCCCGGCCCAGCCGGACGAACCACGACCCCCACAACAGCAGCCAGAGGCCCAGCCCGATGAGC
>DATJBC010000166.1:0-6855 GCA_035515515.1 Acidimicrobiales bacterium | reverse complement strand
GCTCTCGATGGTCGACCAGTCCGAGCCGATGTCGTCCACCGTCAGCTGGATGCCCAGGCGGGACATGGCGTGGAGGTCGGCGGCGGCGGCCCCGTCCACGACGCTGGTCTCGGTGATCTCGATGGTGAGGCGGTCGGGGTTGAGCCCCGAGCGCTCCAGGGCGGCGGCCGCCGCCGAGGCCGCCTCGCGCTGGCGGAGCTGGAAGACCGAGCAGTTGACGGCCAGCTGGAGGTCCGCCTGCCACTGGGCGGCGGCCTCGCAGGCGGCCGACAGGACCCAGGCGTTGAGCTCCACCATGTGCCCGTTGGCCTCGGCCCAGGGGATGAGCACGCTGGGGGGGATGGGGCCGAGCTCGGGGTCGTTCCAGCGCAGCAGGGCCTCGAAGCCGAGCAGCCGGCCCGTGGCCAGGTCGACGGCAGGCTGAAAGACCAGCTCAGGCGCACCGTCCAGGCCGAGCTGGGGGACCTCGATCATGGCCGGCCCCGAAGGCTGGTTCCCTTCACAACAATTCAATCGGCGCCCCCCACAGGCTCCTTGAGCACCCCCCGGGGCCGCCCGGCCAACGTTGTGATCGGCCCCGCGGGGGCACGGGCGCCCGGGGCTAGCCGAGCAGCAGGGTGGCCTTGTGGGCGAAGTCCACGACGGGGGCGGGCCACACCCCGAAGAGCACGGTGACGGCCACGCACACGGCGATGGCGACCGCCACGGCGGGGGCCACCGGGGCGCCGGGCTCGCCGGCCCCGGTGTGCTCGGCGAGCGCCGTGGCGGTGGCGGCGGCCGTGGCGGTGGCTGGAGCGGGGGTGGCGGCGGGCACGGGGCCGGGACCGCGGTCAGCGCCCGCGGGGGAGCCCGCGCCCGACGACGCCGCCGCCGCGCCCGGCGCGTACATGAGGAGGATCACCCGCAGGTAGAAGAAGGCGGCGATGGCGGCCGACACCATGGCGATGACGGCCAGGGGGGTCGAGCGGCCCCCCACCGACGCCGAGATCACCTCCAGCTTGGCCAGGAACCCGGTCGTGAAGGGGATGCCGGCCTGGGCCATGAGCAGCACGGCGAGCGACCCCGCCAACAGCGGGCGCCCGGCGGCCAGGCCCCGGTAGCGCTCCAGGCCGTGGCGGGTGTCACCGGGCCCGCCCACCACGGTGATCACGGCGAAGCTGCCGATCACCATGAAGGTGTACACGAACAGGTAGTAGAGGGCGGCCTCCACCCCGTTCTCGGCGCCCCGGGTGGTGGCGGCCTGGAGGCCGAGCAGCACGAAGCCGGCGTGGTTGATCGACGAGTAGGCCAGCATGCGCTTGATGTCGCGCTGGGCCAGGGCCACCACCGCCCCGAGCACCAGGGTGAGGGCGGCCAGCACCCACACCGCCGGCTGCCAGTCGGTGCGCTCGACGCCGAAGGACGAGATGAACACCCGCAGCAGGGCGGCGAACCCGCCCGCCTTGGCCACCGCCGCCATGAACCCCGTGACGGGGCTGGGGGCGCCCTGGTAGACGTCGGGGGTCCACAGGTGGAAGGGCACGGCCGCCACCTTGAAGCCGAAGCCCACGAGCAGAAGCGCCATGCCCCCCAGGAGCAGGCCGTTGTGCAGCATGACGTTCTTGGCCAGGAAGTCGGCGATCTGCGGCAGGTTGGTGGTGCCGGTGGCCCCGTAGACGAGGGCCACCCCGTAGAGGAACACCGCCGAGGAGAACGAGCCCAGCACGAAGTACTTGAGCGCCGCCTCGCCCGACTCGGCCCGCCGGGCGTTCATGGCGGCCAGCACGTAGAGGGCGATGGAGAGGATCTCCAGTCCCAGGAACACCACGATGAGGTCGTTGGCCGACGCCATGACCATGGCGCCCGCCCCCGAGACCAGCATGAGCACCTGGAACTCCGGTCCCCGCGCGCCCTCGCGCCGCATCCAGCCGTCGCCCACCAGGGCGGCCAGCACCGCGGCGCACGACACGAGCACGGCCACCAGGGCGCTGAAGCCGTCCTCCACCACGGCGGAGTCGATGGTCACGCGCCCGCCGTGGTGGGCGACGTCGAACCACTGCACGAGCGCCAGCGACAGCGACCCCAGGCCGGTCAGCACCGTCATGGTGGTGACCGCCGTGGGCTGCATGGGCCGGCGCTGCACCGCGGAGACCCCGAGGGTGGCCAGCGCCCCGCCCAGCATGACGAGGACGGGGAGGATGCCGAGGTAGGCGATCTTGGGCGCCGCCAGGGCGAGCAGCCCCACGGGCGCCGTCACGGCCTTCCCCCCGGCCCCGGCGCACCGGCGCGGGCGCCCGCACGCGCCCCGCCCACGGGCTGGTACGAGACCGTGGCGCCCCCGTAGGGGGGCGGGGTCTTGCCCGTGACGGCGTCGACGTGGCCCACGATGCGGTCCACCGACGGGGTGATGCGGTCCAGCACGGGCTTGGGGTACACGCCCAGGAACACGATGAGGCCGATGAGCGGCGCCACCACGGCGAGCTCACGCCACGACAGGTCGCGCACCTTGGCCGTCTCGGGGTCGGGCTCGTGGTGGAAGGCCTGCTGGTAGGCCCACAGCAGGTAGACGGCGGCGAGCACCACCCCGGCCGTGGCCACCACCGCCCACCACCGGTGCGACAGGAAGGTGCCCAGGAGCACCAGGAACTCGCCCACGAAGCCGTTCAGGCCGGGCAGCCCCACGGCGGCCATCATGGCCACGGTGAACACCGCCGCCAGCAGGGGGGCGGGGCGCTGCAGGCCGCGCAGCTCGGTGGTCTGCCACGTGCGGCGCCGCTCGTAGATCCAGCCGATGACGATGAACAGCACGGCGATGACGAGCCCGTGGTTCACCATCTGCAGCACGCCGCCCGTGACCCCCTGGGTGGTCAGCGCGAAGGTGCCCAGGACCACGAAGCCGAGGTGGGCCAGCGACGAGTACGCCACCAGTCGCTTCAGGTCGCGGGTGGCGCACGCCACCACGGCCCCGTAGAGGATCCCGATCACGCCCAGGGTGAGCAAGAGCGGCGCCAGGTCCACCACCGCCCGGGGGAACAGCGAGAGGTCGAAGCGGATCAGGCCGTAGGTGCCCAGCTTGGCCATGACCGCGGCCAGGATCACGGCGCCGCCGGTGGGCGCCTCGGCGTAGGCGTCGGGCGACCAGGTGTGGAAGGGGAACACCGGCGCCTTGACGGCGAAGGCGGCGGTGAAGGCACAGAACAACAGCACCTGCGACGCCAGGCCCAGGTGCGTCGTGCTCAGCGCCAGCAGGTCGAAGGTGAGGTGCCCGGTCTGGCGCTGGTGGATGAAGGCGAGGGCCACGATGCCCACCAGCAGGAAGGCCGAGCCGAGGAAGGTGTAGACGAAGAACTTGATGGCCGCGTAGGCGCGGGCGGCGAAGCCCCAGCCGGCGATGACGAAGTACACCGGCACCAGCGTCAGCTCGAAGAACAAGAAGAACAGGATGAGGTCGAGGGCCACGAAGCTGCCCAGGCAGCCGGCCTCGAGCAGCAGCAGCCACGCCACGAAGGACCGGGGGCTGTGGCGCACCGAGCCGGCCACGAGCGCCAGCGGGAACAAGAGCGTCGTCATGAGCACGAGGAAGACGGAGATGCCGTCCACCCCCAGGTGCCACGAGATGCCCAGCGACGGCGCCCACACGTGCTGGCTCACCAGGCGGAACCCCCCGTCGCCCGCCCGGTAGCGCACGGCCACCGTGACCGCCAGGGCCAAGGTGGCCAGCGTGGCGCCCAGGCCCACCCCGTAGACGAGGCGGCGCTGGCGCGTCTCGCCCAGGGCGCCGGGCACGAGCGCGCTGACCACGGAGGCCCCCGCCGGCAACAGCACGAGCACCGTCAGGAACGGGAAGGCGTTGTCGTGCGTCACGACACCGCCCTCGAGGCCATCCACGCCAGCAGGGCCACGATGCCCAGCACCACGCCCAGGGCGTACTGGCGGACGTACCCCGTCTGCACGCGGCGCAGGCCCCGCCCCACCAGGCGGGTGAGGCCGGCCACGCCGTGCACGGCGCCGTCGATCACCTTGGCGTCCACGACGGTGGCCGAGAAGCGCGCCAGGCGCTGGGCGGGCCGGCCGATGACGGCGTCGTAGACGTCGTCGAGGTACCACGCCCGCTGCAGGGCGGCCGGCTCGAGGGCGGGCCGGCTGGCGCGGCGCGACCACAGGGCGAAGGCCACACCCAGGCCCACCACCGCCACCGCGGCGTCCACCACCCCCAGCGCCCACAGGGTCCCCGTCGACTGGTGGGCGGCGTACTGGGCGGTGCCGAACACGGGGTCCAGCCACCCGAGGGGGTTCCAGTGCGGGTGCCACGGCAGGTGCAGCACCCCGCCCGCCGCGGCCAGCACGGCCAGCACCACCAAGGGCAGCGCCATCACCCACGGGCCCTCGTGGGGGTCGGTCCCCCCCGCGCCGTGCCCGCGGGCGGCGCCGTGCGGCGCGGCGTCGTCGCCGGGTCGGGCCCGCCAGCGGTCGTCGCCGTAGAAGGCCAGCGACAGCAGCCGGGTCATGTAGTAGGCGGTGAGGGCCGCGGTGGCCAGCCCGATGGCCCACAACGCCGGGTAGCGGGCGAAGGCGTTGTCGAGCACGTCGCCCTTGGCGAAGAACCCCGACAGGGGGGGGATGCCGGCGATGGCCAGGGTGCCGATGCCGAAGGTGACGAAGGTGAGCTGCATGTAGCGGCGCAGGTTGCCCATGCGCTTGAGGTCCTGCTCGTCGTGCAGCCCGTGGATGACCGACCCCGCCCCCAGGAACAGCAGCGCCTTGAAGAAGGCGTGGGCCACCATGAGGAAGATGGCGGCCTCGTAGGCGCCCGTCCCCACGGCCAGGAACATGTAGCCCAGCTGGGAGACCGTCGAGTACGCCAGCACCTTCTTGATGTCGGACTGGGCGCAGCCGATGGTGGCGGCCACGAAGGCGGTGGCCGCCCCCACCGAGGCCACCACCAGCTGGGCGTCGTGGGACAACGCCAGCAGCGGGCTGATCCGGCACATCAGGTAGACGCCGGCCGTGACCATGGTGGCCGCGTGGATGAGGGCCGACACCGGCGTGGGGCCCTCCATGGCGTCGGCCAGCCACGGGAACAGGGGCAGCTGGGCCGACTTCCCCACGGCGGCCACGAACAGCAAGACGCACGCGGCCGTGTCGGCGCCCCCGCCGAGGTGCGACACCCCGGCGAAGATCCCGCCGTAGTTCAACGTGCCGGTCTTGGAGAACACCAGGAACACCGCCACCAGGAACCCGACGTCGGCGAGGCGGTTGTAGAGGAAGGCCTTCTTGCCCGCGCTGGCGGCGCTGTCGCGGCCGAACCAGAAGGCCACCAGCCAGTACGAGCAGACGCCCACGCCCTCCCAGCCCACGAAGGTGAACAGGAGGTTGTCCGACAGGACGAGGACCAGCATCGACGCCACGAAGAGGTTCAAGTAGACGAAGAACTTCGGGTAGTCGGGGTCGCCCTTCATGTAGCCGATCGAGTACAGGTGGATCAGCGCGCTCACGCCGCTCACGAAGAGCGCCATGGTCATGGACAGGGGGTCGACCAGCAGGGCCACCTTCACCTGGAGGGCGCCCACCGGGATCCAGGTGAACAGGCTCTGGGTGAACGAGCGCGCCGGCGCGCCGCGGCCGAGGAGCCCGGCGTACACGACGCAGGCCACCACGAACGACCCGGCCACCGTGGCGGTGCCCAGCCAGCCCGCCCACGGGTCGCCCAGACGCCTCCCCGCGCCGGCCAGCACGACGAAGCCGGCGAAGGGCAACAGGGGCATGAGGTAGGCGGCGTGCAGCATGGCGGCTCAGCCCCGCATGATGTGGAGGTCGTCGGCGGTGGCGTCGCGGCGCCGGCGGAAGATGGCGACCACGATGCCGAGCCCCACCACCACCTCGGCCGCCGCCACCACCAGGGTGAAGAAGACGAGCGCCTGCCCCCCGATGTCCGACAGCATGCGGGCGAACGTCACGAAGGTGAGGTTGGCGGCGTTGAGCATGAGCTCGACGCACATGAACATGACGAGCACGTTGCGCCGGACGAGCAGGCCCAGCGCGCCGATGGAGAAGACCACCGCCGCGAGCCCCAGGTACCACCCGCCCCCCAGGCTCACGGCGCCGGCTCCCGGGCGTCGTCGGCGTCGGGGACGCCGGGGACGGGCTCTGCGCCCGGACCGTCGCTGTCGGCGGTCTCGGCGTCGTCGCCCCCCACGATCCCCGAGCGGCGGGCCAGCACGACCGCCCCCACCACGGCGATGACGAGGAGGGCGGAGGTGATCTCGAAGGCCCACAGGTAGGTGGTGAACACCGACCGGCCCAGGGCGGCCACGTCGCCCCCCGACGGGTGGGCCGAGGACCCCGCCACGGCCTTCTGGCCCACCGCCCAGCGGGCGCCGATGCCCAGGACGAGGATGCCGGCCAGGCCCAGGACGACGAGCACCACGGCCAGGGGCCGCTGGCCCTTCAAGGGCTCCTCGGCCAGGTTCTCGCGCCGGTCCACGCCCAGGAACATGATGACGAAGAGGAACAGCACCACGATGGCGCCGGCGTACACGATGACCTGCACGGCGGCCAGGAAGTTGGCCTGCTGCTCGACGAAGAGCACGGCCACCCCGAACAGCGTCATGACCAGCATGAGCGCGGCGTGCACGGGGTTGCGCGACACCACCACGCCGATGGCCCCCGCCACGATGACCGCGGCGGCCACGGCGAAGGTGAGCGAGTCGACGGTGGTGGCCGCGGCCAGGACCCCGGGCATCACGCCCCGCCCCCCGGGGGGCCGTCCCCGGCACGCCCCCGGCGGGACGAGCGGCGCCGCGCGTCGCGTTGGAGCTCGACCTTGGCCCGCAGGCGGCGCAGCGCGCCCTGCATCCCCTGCTGTTCGGGAGGGCG